>CAZNMC010000029.1:0-27292 GCA_964574285.1 uncultured Sangeribacter sp.
ATGCTGCAATGCTATATGGTCACAGGAGGCGTGCCTTTCTATCTTGATCTCATAGCCTCATCTGAAGATTCCGGTGATTGACTTCCAAGCTATCTCCTATTATGCTGCTCCGAAGAAAAAGGAGCTGAAGAAGAGCATGGATGAGGTAGATCCGGAGTTGGTGAAGACCTTCAATAAGCTTGGTATATCTCTCGAAGAGCAGAAGCATCTTGCGGGAGTAGCGGTGGATGCCGTGATGGATTCGGTCAGTGTAAAAACGACGCACCGTGAGAAATTGGCAGAATTGGGTGTGATTTTCTGTTCTTTTTCTGAGGCAGTGAAGGATTATCCTGATTTAGTGAAAAAGTATTTGGGAAGTGTGGTCAGTTATCGCGACAATTATTTTGCAGCGCTTAATTCGGCAGTTTTCTCTGACGGTTCGTTTGTGTATATTCCGAAAGGGGTGCGCTGTCCGATGGAATTGAGCACATATTTCCGAATTAATGCTTCCGGCACGGGACAGTTTGAGCGTACTCTGATTGTGGCAGACGATGATGCGTATGTAAGTTATTTGGAGGGGTGTACGGCCCCGATGCGGGATGAAAACCAACTCCATGCTGCCATAGTGGAGATTATTGCCGAAGAGAGAGGAGAGGTGAAATACAGTACGGTTCAGAACTGGTATGCAGGTGACAAGCAGGGTCACGGAGGCATCTATAATTTTGTGACCAAACGAGGTCTCTGTCGTGGTCATCGCTCTAAGATTTCATGGACACAGGTTGAGACGGGGTCGGCCATCACATGGAAATATCCGTCGTGCGTCTTGCGTGGTGATGAATCGGTGGGAGAGTTTTATTCGGTAGCTGTGACCAATAATTATCAGCAGGCAGACACCGGGACTAAGATGATCCATGTCGGGCGTAATACGCGGTCGACTATTGTCAGCAAGGGAATCTCGGCCGGTTATTCGCAAAACAGCTATCGAGGGCTGGTGAAAGTGGCAGCGCAGGCCGACGGATGTCGTAACTACACTCAGTGTGACTCGCTTCTGATGGGCGACAAGTGTGGCGCTCATACTTTTCCCTATATAGATGTCCACAACTCCAGCTCTACGGTTGAACACGAAGCCACTACATCGAAAATTAACGAAGAGCAATTGTTTTATTGTCGGCAGCGTGGTATTCCGACGGAAGAAGCAGTGGCATTGATTGTTAATGGGTACGCAAAAGAGGTGATGAATAAGTTGCCGATGGAATTTGCGGTAGAGGCTCAGAAATTACTTCAGATAACACTTGAAGGCTCGGTCGGCTGAAAGGTAGGCTGCCTTCTGTGGTTTTGAATAGAAAATGAAAGGATTTTTGAATTGATAGAAAGAACAGTAATAATAGATGGTGTTGATCCCCACACGTTTTATGGGGTCAATAATTGTAATATCAACCTTGTCCGGAATCTTTTTCCGAAGTTGCGCATGGCAGCCCGGGGAAATGTAATTAAGGTTATAGGCGAAGACTCGGAGACAGCCGCTTTTGAAAGCAAAATCAAGGAGATTGAAGCCTATGCAATGAAATATAACAAGCTGACAGAAGATGTTATTATCGACATTGTTAAGGGCGACGCTCCGAGAGCGGTCAGCAGTGACGGAGTAATTATTTTCGGTCAGTCGGGTCGGCCGATTTCTCCTCGCAACGCCAATCAAGCAAAAATGGTGCGTTCGTTTGCAGAAAACGATCTAACGTTTGCTCTTGGACCGGCGGGAACGGGAAAGACCTATATTGCTATTGCTCTTGCTGTGGCTGCATTAAAGAACAAAGCATGCAAGCGAGTGATACTCTCTCGTCCGGCGGTAGAAGCTGGCGAAAAGCTTGGTTTCCTCCCCGGGGATATGAAAGATAAAATCGATCCCTATCTCCGGCCCCTCTATGACGCGCTGGAAGATATGCTTCCGGCTGTAAAGCTGAAGGAATATATGGAATCGGATACGATTCAAATCGCTCCTTTGGCATTCATGCGCGGACGTACTCTCAACGATGCGGTCATTATTCTTGATGAAGCGCAAAACACTACCAAGCATCAGATGAAGATGTTTCTTACACGTCTCGGTGTAAATGCAAAAATGATAGTGACCGGCGATGCAACGCAAATCGACCTTCCAAGAAGTGTGCAAAGTGGATTGCTCCAGGCTCTCCGGATTCTTAGGGGAGTGAAGGGAATCGGGATTATCGAATATGCTAAGAAGGACATTGTGCGCCATCCGCTTGTGCAGAGAATTGTAGATGCCTACGAAGATCGAGAGAAAAAAGTTGACGAAGAATTTGAACGTGGACTCAAAGATGCAGAAGACTTCGAGTCCAAATCTGATATAAAGAAATGAAAGTTGGAGATAAAGTACGCTATCTGAACGCTGTCGGTGGAGGTACAATCACCAGGATTGAAGGAAAACTTGCTTATGTCGACGACAATGGGTTTGAAACTCCGGTCTTGGAGAAAGAATTGGTTGTCGTACTGCCAGCCGGTCAAGAGCCGGAAGGTGGGAAGGGAGCCCGGTTGATGTTTGACCAGAAAGCATTTGACTCCGGACGCAAACCGACCGAAACCCCCGATTCGACTCTTCCGGCACCGGAGCCCACAATACCGACGCTCCCTCCGGTACGCGAGACCGAACATGGAGAGAAACTGAATATTGCCCTTGCGTTTGAACCGTCCGATCTAAAAAAATTATCAACCACTTCGTTTAATGCGGTTTTAGTCAATGATTCTAATTATCGGCTTCTTTTCAGCTTTTTGAGTCGCAGCTCGGAAAGTCGGGAGTGGACGTGCGTCTATTCGGGCCAAGTTGAGCCTCAGGAGCTGATCGATCTCGCCACTTACACTCATGAGACCTTAGGAGACATAGAGAGAGTGGCTCTTCAAGCTATTGCTCTGAAACCGGATAGACCGTTTGAGTTGAAGCCGACCGTAAATGTTGTACGTAGACTGGAACTTACCAAGTTTCATAAGCTCCATTGCTTTCGTCCTGGAATATATTTTGAGACTCCCGTCATTGAAATTTCACTTGTGAAGAAAGACCTTGCGGAAAAATCAGAATCGAAGATTGAAAGCCGAGAAAAACTGGCCAAACTTGGGGAGGTGAAGCAGATGAAAGATTTCAAAGACCTGAAGAAGGCAAAGCGTGCAGTTGATCCTGCCACCAATCCTCATAAGTTGCTCCCACCCATAGAAGTCGACCTTCATATCGGAGAATTGGTTGATTCGATAGCCGGGCTTGACAATGCAGCCATGCTTCGACTTCAACTCGACACCGTGGAGAAAACGATGAAAGCCCACAGCCGTCGAATTGGGCAAAAAATAATTTTTATACATGGCAAGGGAGAAGGGGTGCTTCGGGATTCTGTTTGGAAGTTGATTCGAAAACAATGGCCTAAATCTACTCTGCAAGACGCTTCTTTTCAGGAATATGGTTTTGGGGCCACCCTTGTGACAATCCATTAACCGGTAAATAACTGGGCTTTGATATGAAATTTCCAGATAAATGGTGGACTTATCCGGCGGAAAGCGAAAGCGGTCGGACGATTTTAGCTACGGGACGCGACTGTCTTGACAAGGTGATTGCATCCGGTAAATATCGCTATCGACTTGATGTGAGTTGGGACTACGAAGCTCAAGCAGACGGAATGCCGTCGGACACTGATGCCCGCTTGATGGAACAGGCAACCGACTCTCTTCTTAAATCCTTTGATAAAAGTAAATCTGCTATTCTAACCGGCATTTATACAGGCGATGGACGACGTGATTGGATTTTCTATTGTCTGAATCTCAAAGTATTCTCTTACGTCTTCAACGAAGCTTTGGCTGCTCTTCCAGAACTTCCTTTGAAAATAGAGGCAACCGAAGACGAGGACTGGAGTGAATACAAAGAGCTTCGTGAAAGAACTTATGTTCCTGACGAAGACTAACGCTGACTCTAATTAACTTAACTAAATAACATTTTTATGAAACAAATTTTAATGGTGGTTCTCGGAATGCTGATGTGTGCGTTCCCGATTACTGCACAGGTCACCTCTCAACCATCTCCACTGATGGAAGACTCACAAGACGTGGTGATTTTCTTTCATGCCGACCAAGGCAACAAGGGATTGATGGGACTTACTTCCTCTGCCCAAATTTATGCTCATACGGGCGTTCTTACCAACGAGTCGAAGAGTGACTCGGATTGGAAATTTGCTCCTGAATGGGGAGACAATAGTCCTAAATACAAACTTGAATATGTCAGCTCCAATTTATGGAAGCTTAACATTGGCGACATCCGTTCTTATTATGGAATAACCAATCCTGCAATTATTGTCAAGAAACTGGCTTTTGTGTTCCGTACTGCCGACAAGTCGAAAGAAGGGAAAGGAACTAACGATACCGATATTTTTCTCAATGTCTATCAGGAAGGAACTCATGTGGAGTTAACGTCTTCGCTTAGCTCTCCTTTTGCGGTAGCCGGTGAGAGCGTGACGTTGTCGGCTATTTCCACGACTGCGGGACGGCTTGAAATTCTTAAAGACGGAGTCAGCGTGAAGAGTGCTGATTCCACTACAACTTTGGACTACACATTCACCCCTCAAACCGGGGAGTCCGGATGGAAATTCGTAGCTAAAATTACTACCCCCGATGGGGAGAATGTAGAATCAGAGCCTCTTACTCTTGTTTTGCTTACTCCTTCTGCTCAAGGTACTTATCCCGGTGGTGTTCCAACGCCGGGTGCATATTGGAGCGATGCCACAGCCGGGGTTGTGACGTTCTGTCTTCCAGCTCCCGGAAAATCGTCAGTTTCCGTAGTTGGTTCGTGGGATAACTTCTCGCTTCCGACGACACCGATGAAATATCAGGATTACAACGGACAGAGATATTTTTGGCAGACCATTTCAGGATTAAATGTCAACGAGAATGTTGTCTATTATTATTATGTTGATGGGACTTATCAAGTTGGTGACCCCTATGCCCGCCTGGTGCTCGACCCATGGAACGACAAATATATTCCGGAATCGGTTTATCCTAATCTTCCGGTGTATCCCTATAACTATGTTAATAATGTGACTTTGGCTGTACTTGAACCGGCTTCCAAAAGCTACAATTGGAAAGTAACTGATTTCAAAGGAGCTGAACCCTCAAACCTTCGGATCTACGAACTCTTGATCCGAGACTTTACCGGCACGGAAGGCCAGGCTTACGGCACAGGCACCGTACGTGGAGCAATGGAGATGATTCCTTATATCCGTAATCTCGGATTTAATGCTATCGAACTTCTCCCAATCAACGAATTTAACGGCAACATCTCCTGGGGTTATAATCCTAATTTCTATTTCGCACCCGATAAAGCCTATGGGACACCTGATGACTACAAGGAATTTATCGACAAATGTCACGAAGCCGGAATCGCTGTGATTCTCGACATGGTATTCAATCAAACTGATTGGCAACATCCTTGGTATCAGATGTATGAGGTGGGTTCCAACCCAATGTATAACGCGACTGCTCCGCACGCCTACAGCGTACTCAACGATTGGAATCAGGGACATCCTTTGGTGCAAAAGCAGTGGGACGATGTGCTGACTTTCTGGCTCCAGGAATATAAGGTGGATGGTTTCCGCTTTGACCTTGTCAAAGGTTTGGGTGACAATAGCTCCTACTCCAATTCCGGTGATGCGGCCACCAATGCTTACAACCAAAGTCGAATCGACCGTATGAAGAGACTCCAGGGAGTAGTCAACCAAGTGCATCCCGGAGCTTACTTCATCAATGAAAATCTTGCCGGTGCACGGGAAGAAAATGCGATGGCAGCTACCGGGCAGCTTAACTGGGCTAACATCAACGATCCGGGCTGCCAATATGCGATGGGCTACTCCAGCGGCTCTGGACTTGGCGTGATGTATGCTCCCTATAATGATAACCGCACATGGGGTTCCACAGTCAGCTATTTGGAAAGCCATGACGAACAGCGTTTAGCCTACAAGCAAAATCAATATGGTGCATCCGGAGTGAAAGGAAACCTTGGTGCGTCGATGCAACGTCTTGGTTCTTGTGCCGCTCAGATGATTATGGCTCCCGGCGCTCACATGACCTGGATGTTTTCCGAAATGGGAAATGACCAAAATAATAAAACTTCGACCGGAGGTAATAATACAGATCCCAAAATTGTTTGCTGGAATCTGCTGCAGCAACCGGAGCGCGAAGGATTGGCAAAGACTTATTCCAGACTCAACCGAATCCGCGAGAAATTCCCCGAACTGTTTGCTTCAAACGCCTTTTTTGAATCAAAATGTAATGCGTCTGATTGGGGTAGCGGACGCACGATGATTTCTCGTGCAGGCAATCGCGAACTCTACACTGTGCTTAATCCCAACATTTCCGGCACACTGGATGTAAAGGTAAACTTCTCGAATAAAAATAACTCGAGCTATGCGATTCTGACTCAGAGCTATGGCGCAGATTGTAGTTTTGATGCTGTCGCCGGTACTGTAAAAGTTCCCGCTAACTGCTTCGTTGTCATTGGTTCAGCTGAAATGGCCGGCGTTGACGAAACGTTTGCTGAGGGTATATCCCAGACTGATAGCCATATTTATATTATTGAAGGTGGAGTAGCGATTGAATCCAATTCTCGAGCCGACATCTATCGTATCGACGGCACTCTTGCCGGCGTGGCTGAAGGAAAAGGACGTCGCGAAGTGTTCCTTACTCCAGGAATTTACATTGTACGTACATCCGGCTTCGCACAGAAAGTACGCGTGAAGTAAGTTGCGGAAAGTATAGAAGAAAATTTAATTGGTTGTGAAGAGAGGACATCTGAATGAAAATTTGGATGTCCTCTTTTTAACTTATGAACTTTTTTGCTGACTGGATGTTAGAATATCAAACCGTGTTGCGGTATAATAAAGTTCACACCTATTAAATTTAAAAAAATTCAAAAACCTATGAAAAAGACATTATTGTTCGGCATGGTTGCTTTAGCAACTCTTGGTATTACGTCATGTGGAAATTCTTCTAATCCTTCGTCAGTCACTCAAAAAGGGAATGGAGATAAGGAAGTGCTCTACTCCGGGATTCTTCCGGTAGCTGATGCTCAAGGCACGGTCTACACTCTGAAACTTGACTTTGACGATGACAACAATTATACCGACGGTGATTTCACCATGGTCGAAAATACACTTGCTTCTGACTCATTGACTTCCTCGGGAATTAAGATTATGGCTACTTCTTACAGCAAGGGCGATTTCCGTAAGGAATCGAAGGAGGTAAACGGTGCAACAGTTCAGTACATCCGACTTCTCCCGGATGCAAAAGACGGTTTGGGTGCAGCTTCAGCAGCTACTACATATTTCTTGGTAAATGCTGATGAATCGCTGACCATGGTCGGTGCAGATTTGCAGAAATCTGAAACTCCGGGAATGAATTATACGCTGACTGTAGTCAAATAAATATCAGTCTAAAAAACAAGAGCGTCTCAGAAGCCGATTACAGGCCTTTGAGACGCTTAACTTTATGGGGGATCCCCTTGAAACTACTTAGTTAGTGTGAAATGGCGCGAGGCAAGACGATATCCATCGCAGAAGACTTCCACTGTATAGTCTCCCGGAGTCAATGTGGTATTGACATCCCAATAGATACTGACTGCCAATTCATCATTCGCATATTCCATAGAGCGTTTTGCTGTCGATGCGAGCGAAGTGCCATCGAAACTGAACGACGGTCCTCCTTGAAGCATTGTTCCTTCAGGAGATATGATCCGGATGAAAAAGTCCTTCATTCCGGGTGCAGCTGTATTATTGGGAGAGACGGTGAAGCTGACTCCCAGTTGTCGGGCTTTGGTTACGTTTTTCTCCACTTTCCCTTTCTTATTATAGGCACGCAGGCTCACACCGGTGATATTTAGTTTCTTGGCAAGTTGAACGGTTTGAGTCAGTTCTGCATTGCTTTGGGAAGTAGCTGTGACTTGGGATGCAAGTTGCTCATTTTTTTGTTGCACCTGTTGAATTTCGTTTCTGAGCCCTTCGTTTTCTTCGCCCAGCCGTTTGATTTCTTCCAGATAGTGTTTCACAATTCCCTTAAGGGTGGCAATTTCACCTTCGAGCTGCTTGATGCGAGCTCTATTTTGCGAATTGCTGCGTTTTTCAGCTGAAAGTTCTTTAAGCAGACCTTCCACTTTCATTCGAGCCTGGTTGTATTGTTTCACCAGTGAGTCGTTTTTGAGATAGACCTGTTGATCCTCATATTGAGAAAACTCCGCGTTTAGTTGATTGAATTCATTGGAGAGTTGCAACTGGTCGTTGACGAGGCGGAGGGAGTCAGCCCGAGCCTCGGCTTCATTGATTTCCATGGTGCGGGAGGAGTTGGATGCAATAAGCACCACTATAAGAGCTATAAGACAGAGTACTACTCCGATCCCTCCGAAAAGGATAATTTTCTGATTCTTCTGCATGATTAAGCTGAGGTTGTTATTGGGGTGAAAATGAAATTTGAAACCGGGTTATTTAAAAATGTGGGCAAAAATGCGGTTAGTGGCTCCAAGTTTGGACCGGATATAGTTGCCGGCTTTTTTTCCGGCATCGGATCTTATTTTGGAATCGATAAGAGTATTGTCCATCAATTTGGAGAAAGCCTCGATGGAGTCGACTGTGAATCCGCCTCCGGCTTGAATGATTTCTTTTGCTTCGATAAATTTTTCGAAGCGGGGACCGAAAACGACGGGAATGTCGTAGACAGCAGCTTCATTGATATTATGAATTCCCGCTCCAAACCCCCCGCCTATGTAAGCCAAATCGCCATATCGGTATGCTGAGGAAAGCAGACCGAAGCAATCCATGACTATGCAATCCGCGGTGTCGGCTAAAGTCGGATTTTCTTTTAACTTTGAAAAAGAGACGGTCGAAAGCTCCGGATCGTTGCAGAGATGTTGGATGCGTCGCTTGTCGAATTCATGAGGTGCGATAACAAGTTTTGCATTCGATCGGTGTTTTCTCAGCCAAGAAAGATAGATTTCCTCATCGGGTTCCCAGCTGCTGCCGGCAATTATAATGGGACGAGAATCGGCATTCCGAAAGCGTTCAAGCTCAGGAATCTCTTTGGCTGCGAGTCGTATGTCGGTGACCCGATCAAAGCGTGTGTCGCCGGCTACGATTGACCCTCTAATTCCGGCAGTCTCCAGCAGCGCGTGGCTGCGTTCATCCTGTACGAAAATGGTAGTGTACCAATGAAGCCAATAGCGATACCATGCCCCACGTTTGTGAAAAAAGGCTTGTTCCGGTCGGAAGGCGGCTGAAATCAGAAAAGTGGGTATCTGTCGTTTATACAGTCCGCGGAGATAGTTGCGCCAAATTTCGTATTTGACAAAAATTGCTATTTCAGGGCGGACGAGGTCGAGGAAACGATTGACTTTCCCGGGAGTGTCAAATGGGAGATAGCAGACACAATCAGCTCCCGGATAATCTTTTCTCACTGTAAATCCGGATGGGGAGAAGAAAGTCAGCAAGATGTGATATTCAGGTTTTTCACGCCGAATTTTTTCGATTAGCGGGCGTCCTTGTTCGAATTCTCCCAACGAAGCGGCATGCACCCATACGTATCGTCTGGAATGGTCGATGGAAGAGGCAAGTTTTTGCCAAACATCGCGCTGGCCGCGAGCCAACAATTGAGCCTTGGGATTACGTGTGGCGACACACCTCACTCCCAAAGCATAGGTCTGAATGCCGGCATTGTAGAATGTCGGTTCAATTGTTTGGCGAGCTAATTCAGCCCCCCAACCTCTTAAGCCTTTTATTCGGTCGATGAAAGACATGTGGAAAAGAATGGAGTGATTCTGAAAGCAATCAATTAGCTTGCGGGGCAGGTATCTTCTCGATGGCACGTTGGAGTCGAGCTATTATTTCTTCTCGAGGAATCAGTTCGGTGATGTCGAACATGTGAGGACCTCGACAAGCTCCTACAACAGCCAAGCGGAAGGCATTCATCACATTGCCAAGATGATAACCCTTTCCGGCAATCCAGTCAAGGACAATTTTTTCGGCATTGGCCGATGTCATATCGTCAATGTTTCCCAATACTTCGATTAACTCTCCCATGATTTTGGGTGTGTCGGCACTCCAGCGTTTCCGTATGTCTTTGGCCGCATATTCTTCCGGAGCGCGGAAGAAGAAATCACCTTGGTCCCATAGTTCGCCAATAAAGTTGACGCGACCCTTTACCATTCCGATAGCGCGAGCGATATATTCCTCGGAGAATCCGGATATACCCTTTTCTTTGAGAATAGGGAGGAAAAGTTTGGCAAGCTCAGAGTCTGACATGCGAAGAATATATTCATGGTTAAACCAGGCTCCTTTTTGATAATCAAATTTTGCTCCGGCCTTTGAACAATGCTCAAAGGAGAACTTTTCAATCAATTCCGGCATAGTCATTAATTCCGTGTCGTCACCGGGATTCCATCCGAGTAGCGCCAGAAAGTTAACCACGGCTTCCGGGAGATAGCCTTTTTCTCTGTATCCTTGCGATACATCGCCAGATTGCGGGTCGTGCCATTCGAGTGGAAAAACCGGAAATCCCAATTTGTCTCCGTCACGTTTGGAGAGCTTCCCGTTGCCTACCGGTTTAAGCAGAAGAGGGAGATGGACAAAAGCCGGCATAGTATCCGTCCACCCAAATGCTTCGTAAAGTAAGACATGAAGCGGGGCGGAAGGTAGCCATTCTTCCCCTCGGATGACGTGGCTGACCTTCATCAGATGGTCGTCTACTATATTGGCCAAATGATAAGTGGGAAGGCCATCGGCACTTTTATATAGGACTTTATCGTCCAGAATGTCACTCATTATTTTTACTTCACCGCGAATCAGGTCGTTGACTTTCACTTCTCTTCCGGGTTCAATGAGGAAGCGCACCACATATTGCTCTCCTTTGGCGATAAGTTGCTCCACTTCCTCTTTGGGCAAAGTGAGAGAATTGCGCATTTGCAAACGTGTGGAGGCGTCATACTGGAAATTAGGCGTTTGGGCTCGAGCTGCTTCCAGTTCTTCAGGAGTGTCGAACGCGATATAAGCTTTTCCTTCGGCAAGCAGTCGATCGACATGCTGGCGATATATATCGCGGCGTTCACTTTGTTTGTAAGGACCGAATTCTCCTCCTTCGCGCACACCTTCATCAATGCCGATTCCAAGCCATGCGAGCGATTCATTTATGTAATCTTCAGCGCCGGCTACAAAGCGTCGGCTGTCCGTGTCTTCAATTCGGAGAATCATTTTGCCGTTATTGGCTCGGGCAAAAAGATAATTATACAGGGCTGTGCGTACTCCGCCGATATGAAGCGGGCCGGTGGGAGAGGGGGCAAAGCGTACTCTTATTTCTTGTTTCATGAGTCGGGAGAATAGGTTACGTCACTAAGATAAATATTAGATTAATTAGAGGAAAAAGGAGGTGAGAAGAAAGGGACTTTTTTAATCGAGACGAAATTTAACACCGTCCCAGGTATATTTTATTTCCGGTTTTTCAAAAAGTCGAATAACATTATAGTCATCTTCATTCATATATTTCTTAACCGTCAGCCGAGCTGTGAGGGTGGTGGAAGAGGGAGACGCCGTGTATTCGACTGTCGGGAAAGGAATAGTCTGTTCGATTTCTTTCATAGTGGTCAATGACCCCTTGGGGATTGCGAAGAAGTTCTTCAGTTTTGCGTCCGGAAGAATCTTTTTGCGAGGAAGCTCAGCAAAAGTGGAATTGAAAAATCTGACATCGCTATCCACAGCTTGCAAACCTCCACCCACGCTATAAATAGTCATCACAATTGTTTCTCCCTTTTTTAGAGGAAGAAGTTTAATCTGGAGAGTGCTTACCTCAGAAATCTGCACCTCTAAAAAGTCAGTTGTAACTGCCTTGAGATGTGAAGTCCCTTCCATAGCGTTGGGGGCATTGTAGATGCTGTCTGATTCGAAATATACCAGCATTTCGAATCGGGTTGTCTCCGGCAAGATGTCGAGAATTTCGATCGGGAGCTTTAGAAAGACGGAGGAAGCCGTGAGAGTATCGGATGCAGTTGTCTCCTTTTCAGCGGCAGTGGCTGAGAGGGATGTTCCAACGAGTAGAAGGGTCACGACAGTAATTATCTCCCACACGCTATGAAGGTGTGTGGAGATAATTAATTTAAAAGAGGAGGAAAATGTTTTCACTTTTTACTTTTCTTCTTTTTGGATATGAACAGATCGAAGTTTCCGTCGTATTTTGGTTTCTTCCCTTTTGGGGAAGCATCTTTGCGATTTCGTTTCTCTTTTGTAATTCTGACATTCTCTTTTTGCCCTTTGGAGCGGCGTCGTGAGCGCGAATCGGATGAATAATCCCGGTCGGAAGCCACCTCCGGATGTAAACGCACTCCGAAGAAGTCGACATTCCGTAGAGCAGCGATTGCTCTCTGAGCATCTTCTTTCCGGACGTCGAACAGTGTGTAACCCGGCAAAAGATCTATTCTTCCGATTTGGGGTTTTGATCCGGGAGAATTGCGGTTGATGATTTCCATCAGATTTCCGGGGAAAAAGCCGTCTGCTTTCCCGACATTGAGCATGATGCGCTCATAGCCGTTTTCAGCCGTGCGACGATCTTTATTTTTTTTGTCGCGTGGTTCCCGGACTTCGTTGTTGTCTCGTTTTTTACGTTTGGACTCAGCTTCATTGAGGTCAATATCCGGCATGTCGCGATAATAGGCCAATAGCCGGTTGAACTCAAGCGAAAGAACTCGTTTTAGCAAATCTTCACCCGACAACCATTCGAGTTTTTTGCTTACCCCGGGCAGATATTTTGCTATTTCAGCCTCATTAACTTCAACGCGCTCCAGGCGGTCGGCGAGGTTGTAGAGTTGTTTTTCTATGATGTGAGCCGGAGTCGGAACTTTACGATATTCAAAAGTTTTGCCAATTTTTTTCTCAATTAGGCGCAGGCGGCTTTTTTCGCGTGAATGGATGATGGCTATTGAAATTCCGGTTTTATTAGCTCTTCCGGTACGTCCCGACCGATGCGTATAGACTGCTGGGTCGTCGGGCAAACCATAATTGATGACATGGGTCAGATCATCGACATCCAGCCCACGGGCAGCCACATCGGTCGCCACGAGCAATTGTGTGACATGGTCACGAAATTTCTTCATGGCCAGGTCGCGTTGAGCTTGAGACAGATCGCCGTGCAGACAATCCGCATTATAGCCGTCGTTGATAAGTTTGTCAGCAATTTCCTGTGTTTCTTTGCGAGTACGACAGAAAATTATTCCATATATATTGGGATTATTATCAGCAATGCGTTTAAGAGCAAGGTATTTATCGTGAGCCTTTACCATATAGTAAATATGCTTCACGTTTTTTGCTCCTTCGTTACGAGTGCCGGCTACAAACTCTATCGGAGAGTGCATGAATTGGTTTGCAATCCCCGAGATTTCTTTCGGCATCGTTGCAGAAAACATAAGCATTTTTCGCTGCTCCGGAACATGAGTGAGAATTTCTCGGATGTCATCAAGAAATCCCATGTTGAGCATTTCGTCTGCTTCGTCGAGAATAACTGTTCCGACATGGTCTAAGTTGACTTCACCACGTTTTATAAGGTCGATGAGACGTCCGGGTGTTGCCACAACCACCTGCACTCCCTTTCGGAGTGTGCGGATTTGACTTTCAATGCTCGAACCACCGTAGACCGGGAGGATGCGGAGCCCTTCAATGTATTTGGCAAAGTCGGCGAGATCGCCTGCTATCTGAAGGCAGAGTTCTCGTGTAGGGGCGATGATGAGGGATTGGGGGACAGCTTTTGTGGCATCCGTGCGCTGTAATACCGGAATGCCAAAGGCTGCTGTCTTTCCGGTGCCGGTTTGAGCCAACCCTACCACATCTCCTTCTTTGCTCAGAAGATGAGGTATGACCATCTTTTGGATGGGCATTGGGTGTTCAAATCCCAGTTCCTTAACGGCTTTCAATATTTGGGGATCAATGCCAAGTAAATCAAATTCGTTTGATTTTTCATCATCCTGTGGTTGTCCTTCGACAATCATCACATCGGCATTTTGTCCATCGTAGATCTCTTTTTCCACGTTAGCTACTGCTTCCGCTTCCGCTGCGAGTAATTCGTCGGAAGAAACAGTTTCGAGCTTTT
Organism: uncultured Sangeribacter sp.; assembly: GCA_964574285.1. Taxonomy (GTDB): domain Bacteria; phylum Bacteroidota; class Bacteroidia; order Bacteroidales; family Muribaculaceae; genus Lepagella. The sequence continues at coordinate 14,128 of CAZNMC010000029.1, forward strand.
GAGGTGCTTTAATTATATTTTCGTCCATAATTAATTCCGGTTCTTAATGCATTTTAAAATATAAACGCGCAGAGCACTCTGTTGGCTCATTTTGCCGTGAAAAAACCGCTAAAATGCAAAATTACAAAAAATCGGTGAACGTAAAGACTGCTTATGCCTTTTTATCTATAATTATAGTAGCCTGCCAGATTGCATAGGAGGTTCACGGACGTCTAATGCCTTTATCGAGCATACAACGCTTCACCATCATTCTTGCCTTAGCGGGTAGCACACCGATAAAGACGATGGCAAGTCGGTTGACAAAACCGTTGATATATTGGCTTTTCCCTGTAAGCATTTTGTCAACGGCTTTTTTTGCGAATTTTTGGGGAGTTTGTATGGCTCCGAGTCTTATGGCCAAACGTTTGAGGTTATCGGGCAATCCAAAGAGATCCGTAGCAATTCCTCCGGGGCAAGCTACAGTGACGGATACACCACTATCGCGCATCTCATAGTTTAAGGCGCGACTGAAAACTCGAATATAAGATTTGGTGGAGGAATACATCGCGATACCCGGCATCGGCATCCAACACGACATGGAGCTCATGTTCAGTATATGTCCGCTGCCCCGGTTTTTCATTCGAGTTGCAAATCGCAGGCTGAGAACTGTCACCGCACGGATATGGAGATCTATAAATGCGTTGATTTTGCTTTCCGGAGTGTCAAGAAGGAGATTGAATGAAAATATACCGGCATTGTTGATGAGATAGTCGGGTTCTACCCTATGGGTCTCAAGCCATGTCAGAATAAGATCTGCGGCCGTTGGGAGAGTCAGGTCGAGAAGGAGGGTGAAAACTTTTATTCCATAAGCATTTTGCAATTCTTCTGAAGCTTCGGCCAATTCTTTTTCCTGAATACTGATCATCAGAATGTCGGCTCCTCTCGATGCTAATACGCGGCAGAATTCCAAACCGATACCCGATGAGCCGCCTGTCACTACGGCCAGCTTACCATGAAGGTCATTTTTGCTTCTCATTGCGCCGCTTGGTGTTTTCGATTTCTTTCAAAATTTGTTTGGGCAGACACGGACAATCTTTGTGACATTTCATTTCAAGGGAATACATTCGGGCTATACAATAATTGACATGGTCACAAACCGACTTGTAATGTGGGTTGGCAGCCAATTTATTCACGAAGTCTGGTTCGTGGATAAGAGCACGCCCCATTTGTACGAATTCAAATCCTTCATCCAGGACCTGTTCTATGCCGTCACCGCTCACGACCCCTCCTACATATACCAAAGGCAAGCTTAACGCTTTTCGAAATTCTCTTGCATCTTCCAGGAAAAACAGATCATGGTAAGGCTCGGATTTTATCATCATCCGTCCGGCTAATCTTACCCCATATTTCAACCATAACTGCTTCATGTAGTGAGTCATGGTATAGATGGGCATTTCTCCTCGCATGACATACATCGGTGCTTTGCTGACAAATCCACCTGAAAGCACTAAGGCATGTGCCCCAAGTTGTTCCAATTCTTTGGCAACCGTCAGGCAATCATTGATTTCGAGTCCACCCTTGAACCCATCGCGCATATTTGTTTTTACCAATACCCCCATGTCGTTGCCCGCTGCTTTCATCGTTTCCTCCATGCATAGTCTCATGAATCGCATACGGGAGTCGAGGTCTCCTCCAAATTTGTCTTTTCGATGATTGGTGTAGGGGGAGAGAAATTGGGAGATTAGATAGCCATGACCGGCGTGTACCTCTACGCAATCAAATCCCGCATCGCGGGCAGTGCGGACTGCATCACCGAAATTTCGGGCTATTTCTTTCAGCTCATCTTCTTTGAGACCACGCACAAAAGTGGGAGAGTATAAATTAAAACCGGTCGAAGCGCCAACTGGTGTGCTTCCGGCGGTAGAACGGTGGGTCATGTTGCCGCAATGGCCTATTTGAATAGAAGCTTTCGCTCCGGCAGCGTGGATCCCATCAGTGATTTCGCGTAGAGGTGTCACAATCTCGGGCCGGAGCCATAGTTGAGTATCGAATGAAAGAGCGGAGCGGCATATTCCGGCATAAGCCAAAGTTGTCATCCCTATACCTCCTTGAGCCACCGACAGATGATAGTCGCGCAGCATCGGGGTCGGACCATTGTCCTTGCCCATTCCTTCGAAGGCTGCAGATCGAATAGAACGATTACGTAATTCTATCGGTCCGATTTTGGCGGGAGTAAAAAGTTTCATTTTGTAAGTGTTAGTTCTAATTAGGAAGATAAAGGGGATTGTGGACCTCAGAGTTTATAGAAAATCGTTAACCGTTCACTTTCAGTAGATGAAGGGTAAAATATATTTTCGATTAAGCGAAGCGTATTCGTCGCCAAACTCTCTAAGATAACGCCTATGGATTGATACTGCACGAGGAGCAAGGTTGGCAAATGTCCAAAGTGCGAACACCGCCCCGGGAATACTCCAGCTGAGAATTGCAAAGCCGACCCATTCGGTAAATTCACCGAAATAGTTGGCACAAGTGACGTAACGATACATTCCTCCGCGTGGAATATAGTGGCGTGTGTCCCCCGGTTTGCGGAGGTGGCGCACGATGTAATCACTTCGCATATTAATACCCATTCCGGCAAAAAATACAATTGACCCCAAAATGAATAGGGGTGACCATAGCCAGTTGACGGGATAGGTGTCGGTTGGACAGATATAAAATAGCCAACCGCCAATCATGTAAGCGTTGATAGTGTTAAAAATTATTCCCAGGAGAATAATTATCAATGGCATTTTGTTTTTGCCTCGTAGAAGCATTGGAAAAACAAAAGACCTTTGAAAATAATGGATAAGAAAAAAAGCGGTCATTACTACCGGTGCGATCTGTCCGACGCGCGAACTGAGAAGCCAAAGGATCAACATACATATAAATGCCGGAGCTTCCATCAAGGTCCATCCCGCTCGGTTGGATATGGTCGGACCCCAACGTTTGTCGTACATCATGCCATAGCCAGCGGTGATGCGTTGCAGAGCAAAAAAGACTATAATAGCTAATCCGGCCATTGTCCCCACGACGCTCCAATAGAAAGTGGGATCAAATAATACACACATAATTATAAGTTGTTGATTCTGTGGAATAAAGGTTGGTAGTGTGTTTTTATTCCAGATTTATCAAGCAAAGATAGCAAAAAAACATGAAAGTCTAAAACTATAATGCAACATTTGTGCCAAATTTTGGACTAATCTACGCTTTAGCCGGGCGTTAATGATATTTGGAATTTTGCTTTTCAAACATTTGGCCTCTTTGATGGGATTTGGATTGTGCAAAATGGTGGGAAATAATTTGCATTTCCTATATATTATGCTTACCTTTGCGCTTGAAAAAGTAAGTCGGATGTTTGATAACCAAGAAAATGTCTGATATTTGCTTTAGAAATCGTGTGATAATGAAGAATTCACACAATTTGGTGGACAAATTTGGCTGCTTGCAACCACCCGAAAAAATGCTAAAACTGCACACAATCTCAACGCACTTCTCATTGTAGAATGTAATTGCGTTGTTCGGTCAGTAGGCATTCAGGGTAAGGTCAATCCCGGGATGCCCGATTTTTTTATTGATTTAATAAAGTATTATGAATTACTTATTTACATCCGAATCCGTGTCAGAAGGTCATCCAGATAAGGTTGCCGATCAAATCAGTGATGCTCTTCTTGATGAATTTCTTGCCCGCGATCCACAATCGCGTGTAGCTATTGAGTCACTTTGCACCACCGGTCAAGTTATCGTCGCTGGTGAGGTTTCCAGTCAGGCATATGTAGATATTCCCGTTGTTACCCGTCGTTTAATCAATGAGATAGGGTATAACAGAGGTGCCTATCGTTTTGATGGTGACAGTTGTGGAATTCTCAGTACAATCCATGAACAAAGTCAGGATATTAATCGCGGTGTCGATCGTGAAGATGCCCAACAGGGTGCCGGTGACCAGGGGATGATGTTTGGATATGCCACTTCAGAGACTGAAGAAAAAATTCCACTTTCCCTCCATATATCTCATTTGCTTGTGAAAGAGTTAGCTGCTATTCGTCGGGAAGGCAAGGAGATGAATTATTATCGCAAAGGAAAACTGGTCACATATCTTCGCCCCGATGCGAAAAGCCAAACCACTGTGGAGTATGACAAGAACCACCAGCCGGTCAGGATTCACGCAATTGTTGTTTCTACTCAACATGATGAGTTTGTCGAGCCGCTTGCTGATACCCCGGAAGCTCAAAACAGCGCTGACACCGAAATGCTTAAACAAATTGAAAAGGATGTGCGAGAGGTGCTCCTTCCACGGGTCATCAGTAAGCTGCCGGAAAATCAGCGAAAATTGTTCGATGAAAATCTTATTCTCCATGTCAATCCTACCGGGAAGTTTGTTTTAGGTGGTCCACATGCTGATACCGGCTTGACCGGTCGCAAAATAATTGTTGACACTTATGGGGGGCGCGGAGCACATGGTGGAGGTGCTTTTTCGGGCAAAGATCCCAGTAAAGTCGACCGATCGGCTGCCTATGCGGGACGACATATAGCTCGAAATCTTGTGGCTGCCGGAGTTGCTGAAGAAGTTCTTATTCAGATTTCTTATGCCATCGGGGTGGCGGAACCTGTGAATATCTTTGTAAACACTTTCGGAACCTCACATGTAGATATGTCGGATGCCGAGATTGCTCGAAAATTGGGGGAACTTGTTGATCTCAGACCGAGTGCAATTGAAAAAAATCTCGGATTGCGGGCTCCCATTTATCGTGAGACCGCTGCCTATGGCCACATGGGTCGCCAGACTCAAGTGGTCGAAAAAGTATTTGAATCGCGTTATGACAACCATCAGCCGGTTCGTCTTCAAGTCAAACTCTTTCCTTGGGAAGAAGAAAATCTTGTGCCCCTGTTCCGCAAAGAATTTGGTCTTGAAAAATGAGGAAGAAGATTTGAGAGGTTGATCGCCCGGTTGTGAAATGAATGAATATAAACACATTAAAAAATGCGAAAAATCTTTTGAATTCTTGGAGAATTCTTTGAAATGTGTTATCTTTGCGTGCTAAAACCGGGCAAATGCCCCTCTTGTTTATAGTGGCAAGAGTTCTGTATGATTCAAATTCTGTGTTTCAATTGATTGAAATTCAGAATCTTGATTTGTATAGAAGTTTTGATATTATTTAACGAATTAACCAATACCAGCTATATTTCAGAATGGCAACATTAGAAAAAATCAGAAGCAAGTCCGTCTTCCTAATCATTGTGATTGGTGTGGCGCTCCTTGCATTTATTGTTGGCGACGCGCTCACCAACGGGAGCAAGCTCTTCGGAAACCAGACCACTGTTGCAAAAGTCGGTAATCAGAAAATAGATATTACCGACTATCAAAGAAAGCATCAGGAGCTTTCAAATCAACTTGAAGAGGCAAGAAAGCAAAATCCTCAGCAGTATGCTAATTTCGACACACAGCTTCTCGCCGAGATGGCTTTGGAGCAGCTTATTGGAGAAAAACTACTTGACGATGCCGTAAAGAAAGCAGGCATTCGCTCAACTGGCAATCAGCTCCGTTTCTATATGATTGAAAACCCAATCAACGAGAAGATCAATACTCTCATTCGGCAGCTTATCCAAAATGGTGTGCAGGTTTCGACTCCCGCTCAAGCCTACGAAATTATCTTCAATCCCAAACGCAACGGCTTGTCCGATGCCGACATGGCTCCTTTCCAGCGTCAATGGATTGCCATTGAAGAAGAAACAAAGCAACTTATCGCTCGCCAGACGTATCAACGCCTTCTCATCGGAAGCGTTAAAGCTAACGACCTCGACAAGCAAGCTCTTTATAATGATTATGTTGCCCTTTCCGATATTGAGGTTGCTTTCAAACCTTATGGTCAACTCGACGAAAAGAAGTATCCTGTAAGCGCAGCTGAAATCAATGAACTCTATAAGAAGGAACGTTATCGTTTTAAAGCTGCCGAACCTACAAAAGAGGTATCGTTTATCAGCGTAAATGTTAGTCCATCGACTACCGACATCAACAATGCCAAAGTCTTGGCGAAAAAAGCTGTGGCAGCCATGCGCGACAGCTCTGTGAGCAAAGAAATGCGCCGCGAAGGTCTGGTAGTGGAACGCCGTCAGCTTCGTGCTTCTGATATTTCTGATTTAGCTGTAAAAAACTATGTTACTTCTGCTCCCGCTGATTCAGTTTCTCTTATAACTGAAAATGCTCAGGGATTTACCATTATTAAAATGGGACGTCGCTACAGCGAGGTGGATTCAGTGATGCTCAACGTGGTTAGCGTTGCCGGTGCTACTCTCCCTTCTAAGGTTCTTGCCTCCCTCAATGCCGGTTTGTCAGTGGATTCAATTAAATCAGTCTTTAAGTCAGACAGTGTTGTCGTGCAACCCAAGGAGTGGATTCAACTCTACTCAGAAGCAGGCTACACGGGAGCTCTTCCTAAAGATCAGCTTGATTCTCTCCTAAATGCCGGTGGGAAATATATCGAACTCTACAAAGCTGCTGAAGGTGCGGTTTATGCCCAAGTTGCTGATCGCCGTGCTCCGGTGGAAATTTGCGAATTTGAGCAAGTGAGCTACGATGTAAAACCCAGTGGACAGACGATTGCCAGCGAGCGCGAAAAACTTGAGAAATTCTTGGCTGCCAACAACACCGCTGCCAAATTTAAAGCCAATGCAGCTAAAGCCGGTTATACGGTTCAGGAATTCGATCTGACCCAGTCTTCTCCAGCTGTGCCTCGCTTCCAGGGGATGAATATGTATTATCCCGGTAGCCGGCAAGTTGTGCGGTGGGTGATGATGGATGGAAAACCGGGCCAGGTAAGTCATATTTATGAAAATAAAGATGCCGATGCCCCCGCTCTCTATGCGGTAGCTGTGGATTCGGAATATGAAGATTTCATCCCTGTTGATAACAAGAAAGTTCAAAAGGCTCTTACCGAAGAAATACGTGCTTCAAAGGCTGGCGACGCCATGGTGAAACAGTATCAACCCAAGGCTTCTTCAGTGGCTTCGGTTGCTCAAGCGATGGGTGTTGAAACCGCTTCTCCTTCTAACTTCCGTTTCGGACGTAATCTTAATGTTAACGACATGGCAGTGATGGGTAAGATTGCTGGTACCCCAGCCGGTGGCAAGGTAGTTCTTGTAAAGGGGACTGATGGCGTTTATGCTTATCTTGTTAAGGGTGTAACCAAAGAGAAATTCCCTTACAATGCGGAAAACTACGAACAGCAATACATCCAGTTGATCAGTCCTGATATGGGAGCTATGCTTCGTGGTGATAAAAAAGTTAAAAACAACATTTATAAGTTTGAGGCCGGTGACTGATTCCGACTGAGAACCTGACAATATTATTTCCCGGCGGGCTGTGGGCAGTTGTTCCCGGCCCGCTTGCTCTTTATCTCGGATATGATAAATACAGAAAAAAAACCACTCATAGGACTTAATTTGAGCGAACTGGAAGATGTGGTCGCCGGTGGGGGTATGCCGCGTTTCGTAGCCAAGCAGTTGGCCCAGTGGCTCTATGAAAAACGTGTTGTATCGTTCGATGAGATGACTAACCTATCAAAGCGCAACCGTCAGTGGCTCGAAGCACATTATAAGGTCGGACGAGAAAAACCGGTGGGCAGAGTGCGCTCGACTGATGGCACTGTAAAATACCTTTTTGCAGCCGGGCAGGGACGTTCTGTAGAATCAGTGTATATCCCCGACCGCGAGCGTGCGACCCTTTGTGTGTCGTCGCAGGTTGGATGTAAAATGAATTGCTATTTTTGTGCTACCGGGCGAATGGGGTTCAAATCACAACTAACCTCATCTCAGATTATCAACCAGATTCTTTCTGCTGGTGAAAGCGATGGGTTTTCCGATTTGACTAATGTTGTCTTTATGGGAATGGGAGAGCCACTTGATAATCTCGGGCCGGTCCTTAAGGTAATCGAAATCCTTACTGCGTCCTGGGGTCTCGCCTGGAGTCCCAAGCGTATCACTGTCTCCACCGTGGGCAAGCTTCCGGAGTTGAAGGAACTTCTCGACCGCACGGCCGTTCATATTGCCATTTCTGTCCATACGCCTGATCCGGGTGAAAGAGAACAAATAATGCCGGCACAAAAGGCTTTTCCCCTCTCTCGGGTTATTAAACTTCTATCCTCTTACGACTTTTCTCATCAGCGCCGGCTTTCGCTTGAATATATAATGTGGCGTGGAGTCAATGATGATATCGCCCATGCGGAGGCTTTGGTTAAATTAATCGGTAATCTAAAGTGTCGGGTAAATCTAATCCGTTTCCATTCTATCCCGGGGGTAGATTTGAAACCGTGCAGTGAGGAGCGTATGTTGATGATGAGAAATTATTTGAATCAGCATGGAATAATTGCTACAATTCGCGCTTCAAGGGGCGAAGATATTTTGGCGGCTTGCGGGATGCTTTCCACATCTCGTTCGCAAGAATGATCTCATTGGGGTAACCTATCGCCGTGACCTCACTAATGTAGACTCATGAATTTGATTTTTCATAAAAATAATGTAATTTTGAAGTCTCTTATTCGGGATATAGAATTCAAAGTTTTTTTGAAAAGCTGTTAAAAAGATAATGAAACGACCTATCAGAGTGGGAATCACCCACGGCGACATAAACGGAATTGGATACGAGATCATTATGAAAGCTATCGGTGCAGAGGAGTTTCTGGAGATCTGCACTCCGGTAGTGTTTGGCACAGCCCGACTGTTTTCTTTTTATCGTAAGCAACTGGGAATCAATGATTTCTATTTTCATCAGATTTCCTCGTCCGAGAATATAAATGATGGAGAGATCAACGTGATTAATGTCAGCAACGATGATTTCAAAGTTACTCCCGGAATTCCGTCTCCGGAGGGAGGTCGAGCTGCTCTTATTGCTTTGGAAAAAGCTGTCGAAGCCTTAAAACGGGGAGATATAGATGTTCTCGTTACCGCCCCCATTGACAAGAACACAATTCAAAATGAGGAATTTCATTTCCCGGGTCATACGGAATATCTAAGGGATAAAGTAGGTGAAGACGCCCAATCACTGATGATACTCTTTGACCGAAATCTGAGGGTAGCTTTGGTCACTACTCATCTTCCCATTTCTGAAGTCTCCAAGGCCATCACTCCTGAAAAAGTAGAAACTACTGTTAAACTTTTTGACGCGTCATTGCGTGCTGATTTCGGATGCGAACGGCCCAGACTTGCCCTTCTGTCTCTTAATCCTCATTGTGGTGACAGCGGTCTTATTGGAAAGGAAGAAATAGAAGTATTAATCCCGGTAGTAGAAAAATGCCAATCCGATGGTTTATTGCTTTTCGGACCATATAGTGCCGATGGTTTCTTTGCTTCCGATGCGTATAAGCAATTTGATGGAGTTATTGCGATGTATCACGATCAGGGCTTGGCTCCATTTAAGGCTTTGGCTCGTGAAAAAGGAGTAAATTATACCGCCGGATTACCTTTTGTCCGCACTTCCCCCGACCATGGTACGGCTTATGATATTGCTGGCAAAGGAGTGGCCGATCCTACTTCAATGCGGGAAGCAATTTATTCTGCAATTGATATTTTCCGACGTAGGTGCGATTATCTCCAATTCTCGGCGGATCCTCTACGCAAGCAGACCGATTCAAAAAGAGGTGACCGGGAGAAAATCGATCGTCGATCTGACAAAGGAAAAGTGATTAAAGATGTTTCGGCTGTGACCCCCACTTATCAGGAAAATTCCGTTGATTCCCCTCAATCCCCTGATAGTATGTCATCTTGTGCCGAAGCAGGGCAGTGAGTTGGTTGTCCTTTTAACGTTCAAAAATTATACTTCAACATCATATGCACTACGGAATAATCGCTGCTGGAGAAGGCTCTCGACTACGTCAGGAAGGTATCGAAGTCCCCAAGCCATTGGTTAGTTTAAACGGAAGTCCCATTATCGAACGTCTCATTCGACTTTTTATCAAATGTGGCGCAGAGTCGGTGAACATTATTGTAAATGAACAGATGACCGAGGTTCAAAACTTCCTTAGAGATCTTGCTCCTGCTCTACCAGTTCCTTTGCAGTTTATCGTAAAATCTACACCAAGTTCAATGCATTCGTTTTACGAACTTTCCCGACTCATGCGTGGCAAAGGACGATTTATTCTGACAACTGTTGATACCATTTTCCGCGAATCCGATTTCCGCCCCTATGTAGAAGCCTTTACAAATGCTCCGTCAGAAATTGACGGTATGATGGCAATGACAGATTTTATCGACGATGAAAAACCTCTTTATATTGACGTCGACAAAGACTACAACATATTAGGATTCCGCGATCTTCCTTTCCCGGGTGTAAAATTTATTTCCGGGGGTATATATGGACTGTCAGACCCGGCAATTGATGTGCTTGAAGATTGTCTGAACTCAGGCGTCAGCAGAATGCGCAATTATCAGAGAGCGCTTGTAGATGCGGGATTGCGTCTCAAAGGTTTTCCGGCTGGAAAAATAATCGACGTAGATCATGCGGCTGATATCCCGGTTGCTCAAGCTTTTATCAACTCTTGAATTTACTTAACTAATCTATAACCCTCTCTCTCGATTTCGGCATGTCTGATATCCGAATAACCGGAATAATGCGCGCCGGCGCTTATTCTCCAAATCATATTGGTAACGACGCAGCTATTTTTAATGCAGCAGCCGATGAACTGCGTAAACGTGGTTGCATCGTTGAAATCATGAGCGAAGAACGTTTTCTTGAAAAAGGAGCTGACTCAGATATTATTCTTAATATGTGTCGCGAACAATCTTCTATTTCCAAACTTCAGAAACTTGAGGAAAAAGGGGCGATAGTTATCAATTCTGGCTTTGGCATTGAAAATTGTACTCGGGAGCGAATGACTCGTTTACTTATTGCTAACGGTATTCCTTATCCTGATTCAGTGATAGTTAACACCGACGAATCCGTTACCAAACAGCTTAAAGAAGCGGGTTTTTCCTCTTGTTGGATTAAACGAGGTGACTTTCATGCTATGCACAAAGAAGATGTCAGTTATTGTCGACATATTGAGGAAGCACAGGATATGCTTCAGGAATATTGGCTACGGGGAATTCGACGTGCAGTAATTAATAAGCATCTTGAAGGCGACCTTATTAAGTTTTACGGAGTATCCGGTCAGCCATTCTTCTATTGGTTTTATCCATTCGATATGGGACACTCCAAATATGGATATGAAGCCGTAAATGGTAAATCACAAGGCATCCCTTTCTCTTTGGACTATCTTAAGGATATTTGTCAGAAAGCTTCCGAAACACTTGAAGTAAAAATTTACGGGGGAGACTGCATAGTGGCTCCGGACGGTTCTATCCGAATCATTGACTTCAACGATTGGCCCTCTTTTGCTCCCTGCCGAAAAGAAGCTGCTCCATTTATTGCAAAATGTGTCTTGAAAACTATCAAACAAGCCGATTGAATGAGTCAAGATATTCGTAAATCCGGAGATTTCCAAAAATCGTTGAAATCTCTCGACACCGAAGAGTGGTTCGATTTAGTATTTTATCGGCCTATCGGTTACAGATGGGCCGTCATGGCGAAAAAATTCGGGATCACTCCTAATACCATCACTATAGCTTCGATTTTTCTTGGGATTGCTTCCGGAGTGTTCTTCTACTTCAGCAACATTTGGCTCAATATTGTTGCCTGCTTACTTTTGATTTGGGCCGACTCATTTGATTCAGCCGACGGCCAACTTGCTCGCATGACCGGCCAATATTCCCGACTCGGCAGAATTCTTGATGGAGTAAGCGGTGATATTTGGTTTGGTGCCATATACATTGCTATTTGTTTACGCGAAAATGTAACCTCAGAATTCTTTTCTTCCCACCATTGGGTGATCTGGATTATCGCCGTCGTTACGGGACTATGCCATGCTGTGCAGGCTGCCATGGGCGATTACTATCGCCAGTTCCATCTCTATTTTCTAAAAGGGGAAGAAGGCTCGGAATTAGACTCTGCTCAAGAACTGTGGAAAAAATTCCATGCCCTCTCATGGAAACATGACTTTTGGAAAAAATTCACCCTGCTTTTTTATACCAACTACACGGTCGGGCAAGAAAAACGAACCCCATGGATGCAGCGTTTGCGCCAGGAAATCAATCGGTGCTTTGGTTCGAAAGTGCCCTCAACTTTCCGTGAAGCTTTTCGGATTCGCTCGAAGCCTCTTATGAAATATACCAATATCCTCTCTTTCAATACCCGGACCTTTGCGCTCTTTATTGCCGTTTTGGTCTTCCAAATGCCTTGGCTCTACTTTGCCTTCGAGTTGACGGTTCTCAATATTATACTTATCTACATGATGGTGCGTCATGAACGTCTCTGTCGATACTTTACCCTCCAACTTAAACAGAATCCCAAACAATATGAATAAACTACTTGAAGGTATTAAAGGTGTAATTTTTGATTATGGAGGAACCATCGATACCGGAGGAGATCATTGGAGTGAAGTGATTTGGAAAGCGTGGCAACAAATCAATGTCCCCGTCTCAAAAGAAATATTTCGCGATGCATACGTTTTTGCAGAGCGGGAGCTTGCAAGAACACGCCATATCCTTCCCCATCACAACTTCCTTCATCTTCTTCAGATAAAAATGAAAATAGAATTTGGGTGGTTAGTAAGTCAAGGATTAATATCGAGCGATAAAGTGACGGAAATGATTGCTGAAACTGCTCAACTCTGTTATGAAGCAGCTCGGGAAGCGGTCGAAAAAGCTCGTCCGGTCCTGCAAGCCTTGTCAGAAAAATATCCCATGGTGCTCGTTTCTAATTTCTATGGAAATGTGGAAGCGGTATTGACCGACTTTGATCTGCGCCGCTATTTCCAAACCATCGTGGAAAGTGCAGTTGTTGGTGTAAGAAAGCCTGACCCAAAGATTTTTGCCTTAGGTGTGGAAGCACTCGGACTCAATCCTGAAGAAGTATTGGTCGTTGGCGACAGCTATCGCAAAGATATCGTCCCTGCTGAAACTATAGGCTGTCGGGTAGCTTGGATAAAAGGGAAAGGATGGACCTCGGAAGAAGATGCTGTCACTCATCCCGCTATCATTCCCTCTCTGAACGCCCTTTTACCATAATTCAATTCTCCTGCAACTCTATTAACCAAAATTAACAGCTTGTAAGCCTGTGGTT
>CAZNMC010000030.1:0-27119 GCA_964574285.1 uncultured Sangeribacter sp.
ACCCGCGACCCCGACCTTGGCAAGGTCGTGCTCTACCAACTGAGCTATTTTCGCAGTTTTTAAAAGAACTCTTTGCTTATGAAAGGGGTTACTCCCTTCTTGCGAGTACAAAATTACAGCCTTTATTTTAACTGACCAAATTTTTAGCAAAGAATTTTTAAAAAAATCATCAACTATTTTATAAGCTCTTGATAATTAGAATAAAATCTTCTTTGGTAGAATTTGCTATTTTTGTGTATCACGTTTGAAATGCTTTATGTGTACGCTTGATGACCTTTTTTTATGACAGAAGGCGATACTTGACGCATCGCCTTCTAATTTATCTTTATCCTTTTTGGGATTTATTCAATAATCCCAAAAAGGAAGATTATGTCATTACAGGAAACTTATAGTTTGCGAAACTGAATTAGTAATCCATCGCATCCCAGGGACCAACCACTTGACGCAGCATTGTGTCGCCTTCGGTCATTACTGCTGTAAGCAATTCATTATTATTGATGTTCAGATAGACGAGCATCGGACAGAAGCTTACGTTGACAGTGGTAAGCTCGTTGTTGCTTACATTGACGCGTTGCAGGGCATTCAACCCAGAAAGATTGACTGTCTCAAGATCATTCCAGGCAAGATTTACTACAGCAATATTATTACAGTTTGTCAGACTGAAAGCTTCCAAATCATTGTATGGAGCCCATAGTTCATTTAGAGCCGGACAATTGTTGATTCCCAGTTCCGTGAGGTGGTTGTCGGAAATGAAAAGAGTCACAAGGGAGGGTAGATCCTGGACGTACAATTTACGAATAAAATTAGAATTGAGGTTTAAATTCTCGAGCGAGGTTAAACCGGAAGTCACAAGATCTGTAATTTCATTATAACCGGCGTAAAGATTTTTCAGCGATTGGCAACCGGTGAGTGTCAATGTCTTGATTCGATTGCTCATGCAATTAAGATTCTTTAAATTAACAGCATTTGTCACATCCAGAGCTTCAATGTGATTTTGTGCCACGTTTAGACTTGTCAGGAATGGAACTCCCGAAAGATCAATAGTCGTGAGATGGTTGCGGTTCAGTTTGAGTTTCTGAAGTTGTGGTAATTGCGTTAATGAAGCCGACGCAAGAGAGTTTTTTGAAAGATTCAACTCGGTTAGTGCCGGAAGATTCGAGAGGTTCGCGACGGTTAATGCATTATCGCTCATATCAATGGAAGTTAACGCCGTAAATCCTGAAAGATTGAGCATACCTCCTAAATCTTTGTGATCCCATTTTATTGTTATAACTTTTCCATTTTCGAAAGTTACCCCTTCCCAAGAACCGGGATTGGACAGATCTGTTATGTGCAATGCTTCAGCATTTGTTCCGCCTTTTGCAGCCGGTTGATTGAGGAAAGCTTGGAGAGCCTTTATTTCATTTTTTACGGGTTTTTGTGCCATTGCGCACACTACTGCTATTGCGCAGAAGACAAGAGTAAGAGTCCTTTTCATTATCTTAAATGTTTGTAGAAACTATTTTTTATTTTTATAACACCTTAATTCTCGGTTTAGTTTGAAGCAATGTTTAAACCTTTTAAACAATTTTTCTTCCAACTATTATTGAAACTAAAAAATAATAATTGAGTAAGACTTGGAGGTATATACTTCGTCATTGAATATGAAAAGAACGATATTTAATTCGGTTAATAGCTTGAGGTATGTAGCAGCGTTCCTGTTTTGTGTGGTGTGTATAGGTGTCGGGGTTGCTGCCTCTGTTAGGGGTAGAGTCAAGGATTCTCAAGGAGAGGCACTCACTGGAGTCGTTGTGTCGTTAAAGAAAAATGAAAAGCCTCAGGATGCTGTTTTAACGGATTCAGATGGAAAATTTTTAATTGAATCTCTTGATACCGGGAAATATGATTTGCAATTCACTTTCATCGGCATGGATACAGTTATTCGTCCGATAGATGTCCACAATCAAGACAGTGTGGTGGATATTGGCACAATAGAAATGAGAGAAACTGGCGTGACACTTGCCGAGACAGTGGTAACGGGGGGTAAAGACGGCAGTCATCGCTAAACAAGATACTATAGAGTTTAATGCCGGATCTTTTCGGACAGCACCGAATGCAACTGTTGAGGATTTGCTCAAAAAGCTTCCGGGTGTTGAAGTCGGATCGGATGGCAGTGTTACTTCGGGAGGAAAAAATATTACAAAAATCTTGGTCGATGGAAAAGAATTTTTTAACGACGATCCTAAAATGGCCACAAAGAATCTGCCATCAGATATGGTAGAGAAAGTTCAGGTAGTGGAACGGAAAAGTGATTTGGCTCGGCTTACTGGTGTGGATGACGGAGAGGATGAGACGGTGATAAATCTTACTGTCAAGAAAGATAGGAGAAATGGATGGTTTGGTAATATATCAGCCGGATATGGTACGAACGGCAGATACACCGGCTCTTTTATAGTAAATAGGTTGACGGAAGGAAACCAATTCACATTGCTTGGGGGACTTAATAATGTCAACGACATGGGTTTTACAGATCGAGGTGGAGGACGTTTCATGGGATTGGGGGGAAATGGCGGAGTGCTAACCAGTCAGCGTCTCGGATTGAATTTTAATGTGGGTAAAGATGAAAAATTCAGAGTAGGAGGGAATATTATGTATTCTTTCACTGACAGAGATAGTCGTTCGAAAACGGCCACGCAATATCTTTTCCCGGATTCGACATCGTGGGCAACCAGTGGGTCAAAATCACGTGACAGAGGACATAATTTACGGGCCGATTTCCGAATGCAGTGGAAAATTGATGAATATAATACATTGGATTTCAGACCACGCTTTGGGTATAGCTCGCGTAAATCTTTTTCGGTCGACTCTTCGTTTCTTCGAGCAGGCGATGTTGATCGGTCGTTGGTAAATAGTTCAGAGGAACGTCGCACCAATTCAGGGTCAAATTGGGAAGCAAACGGTCAGTTAATTTTCAATCATAGTTTTGCGTCTCGCCCCGGAAGGTCTTTTTCTGTTCAGCTGCAATATGGTTTCTCATCAACTCGACAATATACCACCTCCTTTTCCGATATTATTTATTATCTTTTCCATGACAATGATGAGGAACTGGAACGTTTTATCGACTCGAAAACTTGGAGCAACACTATCGGAGGAAGAGTGACATGGACCGAACCTCTTGGCGATGTGAGTAGAGGGAATTTCCTGACCTTATCTTATCGAGCCAATTATAAAGCTAATAATGCCGATAAATTTACATACAGTCTTCCTTCCGGAGCTATGGACGAGATGCCGGAATATCCACATACACCTCCTGAAGGAACTCAACCCGACGATACTCTTTCTAACAGATTTAGAAATAATTTCTTTTCACAAGAGTTACAGGTGGGGTATAAGAAAGTAACCAGAAAGATGAATCTGGAAGCCGGATTAGTTTTCGCCCCTTCTCAATCGGAGAGTCATGACCTTATAAACTCAAGTCGAAATATCCCGACGCGGCATGTTTGGAACGTGGCCCCCTTTGCCCGCCTTCGTTTTAAATTTTCTCCGACAACAAGTCTTTCTGCCAACTATCGAGCAAGAACTACGGAAGCTTCGATGTCTGCTCTGCAACCTGTCGCTGACGTTTCGAATCCTCTTCATATAACTATCGGTAATCCGGAATTGAAACCAACCTTTACTCAGTCAGTAAGAATGCATTTTAATAATTTTAATGCTACGGCACAACAGTCGCTCTTTGCTGTTCTAAATGCTTCTTATGCTCTCAACACTGTGGTGAATCGTACGATTACAGATCCCACAACCGGAGTCCGAACAACTACATATTCAAATGTAGATGGGAATTTTGATCTTTTCGGGATGGGAATGTTTACTCGTCCAATTGCACCTCGACATTGGAGACTCTCGGCTCAATTAGGGGTCAGGTATACGAGTTCTGCAGGATACATTAATGGAGATTTTAATCGTTCCGGTAATTTGATGTTGAATCCGCGGGTGGGAATTACTTATTCCAATGATTGGTTTCAGATCTATGTTAATCCCGTTTATACCTTGGGATTGGCCACTAACTCTCTCAATCGCCAGCCCGATCGAACTACTCACAACTATGGTTTTTCTGCTGATGCAACATTGACTCTTCCGTTCGGATTAAATCTGTCAACTGATCTAAATTACACCACCTCCACAGGCTATCAATCCGGTTTTAATACATCGCTTGTGCTTTGGAATGCTCGAATCGACTACTCTTTCCTTAGAAATAAGTCCTTTTCTGTGTTTGTGGAAGCTTATGATATTCTCAATCAGCAAACATCTGTTTCCCGCAGTGTAAGTGCTAATCTAATAACAGATTCCGAAAACAACGATTTAGCTCGTTATATTATGGTAGGTCTCTCCTGGAAATTTAATACTTTGGGTAAATCGAAAGAAATAAATCCTCAAGAGATGCCTGATAATCACTATAACCGACCGCCGAGACCGGAAGGAGGAAGACCCGGACCTCCTCCAGGCGGAAGATTTTGAGGGAAACATATTATCTTGTGAAAGGGATCTCCAGTTACCAGTCAGTTTTGGAATTGCCCATAAATAATATTAATTTTGTGTCTGATAAATCTGAAAAAGAAAAATCCATATTCCTTCAATAAAATAATATGAAACGACTATTCCTTGCCCTCTTCGTCTTATCCACTATGGTAATGACGGTGGCTGCAGATCAAGTTCGGTGGACATTTCGTATTGATGGAGCCGGAACAGCTAATCCGTCACTGGTAATTTCTGCTAAAATTGAGCCCGGCTATCATCTTTATGCACCAGAGAATCCTTCCGGGGGCGCGATGCCATTGGAATTTGTGTTTGACACTCAGGGGTGCACTACGATAGGAAAGCCTGTAGCGAATAAGAAATATGTGAAAGAATATAACTCTATCTTCATGCAAGATGAGTACTTTTATACCGGAAATGTTTCTTTCACTCAGCGCTTGAAACCAACTGCAGAGAAAATTAAAATTAATGCAGAGGTAAACGGGCAAGTTTGCCGAGACGGAGCGTGTGTGCCCGTGTTTGATCAGAAGGAACTATCAGCAACCGTCGTTTTGCCGTCCGATGCGAAGATTAAGGCCGAAGAGCCGGAAAAGAAAACATTGTCCGATTCTATTGCACAGATGATGGATTCGGTTCAAAGTTCAGAGACACTTCTTCCGGAGGCCAATCTTAGTGATGTGAGAGTTGATAAGTCTTGGTGGGATAATGTTCAAGCTGAGATTAAAGTTTTTGAGGATTCCCCTTCTCAACAAGAACGTTCGTTATGGTATATTTTTATAGCCGGATTTATTGGTGGGTTGATTGCCCTGCTCACTCCGTGTGTGTGGCCAATGATTCCCATGACCGTCAGTTTCTTTCTGAAGCAAAATAAATCACGCAGAAAGGGGATTCAATCAGCAGTGCTTTACGGTGTCGCCATAATAGTGATTTATTTAGTTCTTGGTTTGGCTGTAACGGCTGTTTTTGGAGCTTCTGCTCTTAATGAATTGGCAACGTCCGCTCTATTTAATGTTATTTTCTTCGTTTTGCTTGTTGTCTTTGCAATATCTTTTATGGGAGGCTTTGAACTTACCTTGCCAGCAAAATGGACTAATAAAATAGATTCGAAAGCAGAATCAACATCGGGTATATTAAGCATTTTTTTCATGGCTTTCACACTTGCCTTGGTTTCTTTTTCATGTACAGGCCCAATTATAGGCACTTTGCTTGTTGAAGCTGCCGCCACAAGTAATTTTGTATCTCCCGCTGTGGGAATGGGGGGATTTGCTTTGGCTTTGGCGCTACCATTCTCCATTTTTGCCCTTTTCCCCTCTTGGCTCAAAGCCATGCCACGCAGCGGAGGATGGATGAACACGGTTAAAGTTGTGTTAGGATTCTTGGAATTGGCTCTTTCGCTTAAGTTCCTATCGGTTGCTGATCTTGCCTACGGCTGGGGTATTCTCGATCGAGAAGTGTTTGTGGCTCTATGGATTGTTATATTTGCTTTACTTGGAGTCTATCTTTTGGGAAAAATACGTTTCCCTCACGACGCTCCCCAAGAAAAGACGGGTATCACACGGTTTATGTTGGCAACGATTTCTTTGGCCTTTGCGGTATATATGCTGCCGGGTCTTTGGGGTGCGCCACTTAAAAGTATCAGTGCCTTTACTCCTCCGCTGACGACCCAGGACTTTTCGCTATATGATGGAGAGGTCTATTCAGATACCGATGATTTTGAAAAGGCAATGGTACTTAGCCACCAGACAGGCAAACCATTATTACTCGACTTCTCGGGATATGGATGCGTCAATTGTCGGAAAATGGAGGCTGCCGTTTTCACAGATCCGGCAGTAAAAGATTTAATAGAGAAGAAGTTCGTTTTGGCTACACTTATGGTTGATGACAAGACTCCTCTTCCTGAACCGATAAAAGTGCAGATGAATGACGGATCCATTCGGACCCTCAGAACTGTTGGAGATAAATGGAGCTATCTGCAAAGTTCTAAATTTGGAGCTAATGCACAGCCATATTATGTAGTTTTGGATGAAAATGCTCGTCCCCTATCTCCTTCTTACGCTTTCAATGAGAACCCGGAAGAGTATCGTAAATTTCTGCTTGATGCTCTTCAAAAGAAGGAAGAATCTAAAAACAAAGTCAGCGAATGAAAATAAAAAAATTATTCTTTTTTGCTTCCTTGGTTTTTTCGGCCGGGATGGCTTCTGCTCAAAGTTATTCGTATTCTTATGTGGAGCGAGCCGATTCAGCGGAAAGATATATTCGTCTTGAAAGATGGGAAGATGCGGAGCGAAATCTAAAGGCGGCTTTACGACTTGAACCGGGTAATCCTGGCAATGCACTTCTTTTATCCAATTTGGGCTATGTCCAATCACAACTTGGTCATACCAACGAGGCAATTGACAGCTACACTGTAAGTCTTTCGATCGCTCCACGTTCGGCAGTGGTGCTTTCAAATCGAGGATTGGCTTATTTGCAGGCAAAGCGCTATGATGAAGCTATGTCTGATCTTAATGCCTCTCTTGCGATTGATTCTGTGCGTGCTATGCCATTAAGGGGGAGAGGTATGCTTCGGTTTGAGACGGGGGATATTGACGGAGCAAAGTCGGATTTTTTAAAACTTAGTAAAATAGATTCGAAAGATCCGGCTGCTTTCAGTGGTTTGGCTCGATGTTTTATCGCTGAAGGGAAGTGGTCAGAAGCCTTGGTAAATCTTTCAAAAGCTCTTGAGCTTGACCCGACCGAGGAGCTCTTTTTTCTAAAAGCCTCTGTTGAAATTGATATGGGAGAATTACCTACGGCTGCTGAAACCCTGCGGGAGGCAATAAAAAAATTCCCTCGCGAAGGGGACCTATATCTCTTGAGAGCTAAGCTGCACCAGTTAAACTATCGACCTGCAGATGCTGCTATTGACCGAAAGACCGCTTTGTCGTTGGGTTCGGATCCTGAAACCGCAAAATTGATTCTGCAAAAATAAAAGATTTCAGGTTAGTCGAAAAATCCTATAATTATATCTTTAAAGACCGAATTAAGTATGTTGTCGAGATTTGGTTGGATGAGTTTTTATTTTTATCTTTGCATCATCAAATGGGTCGAATAATCGGCCCAGTGTTGCCTTTATGGCACTATTGGCTTCAAAATCAGTGCAAGAACTAATTACTCATATCGAATATCTGCTCCGACATCATGATTGTGTCATTTTGCCGGGATTCGGTGCATTCTTGAAATCGCATCGTGAGGCAGAATATTCCGGTTCCACTCTGATTCCTCCGACCTACGATATTTGTTTCAACTCGGCTGTGTCCAACGATGATGCACTGCTTGCCAACTCATTTGCTCGGCGATTGAAAATCTCGTTTGAAGAATCTCGCGTGCGGCTTGCAGAAGCTATTGAGGCACTAAGAGGTGCGCTTTATGAAAACGGGGAATTGACTGTCGGACGTATGGGAAGTCTTGTCATAGGCGATGAAAACAATATTTCTTTCCGCCCTCTTAGAAATTCCATAGAGATCATGCGGGCGCTTGGATATGAGGTTTTGACGTTGAATACCAATTCCGGGGGGAGCCAAAACGGTAGTATAGATTCTACCCATGATTCAAAATCAAATTTCAACGTTCAACGAAATTACTATATCCCGGTCAATAAAATTTTTGCCAAGGTGGCGGCATCCTTGATATTGCTGATGACTGTTGGAATCTCATTTTGGCTATCGTCTGACAGTGTTCAAAGCCCAAAGCAATACGCTTCGGTCGTTCCATCGGCTGCCGTAGAAAAAGCTTCCGTAACGTCTGCAACAATTCCGGAATTTCTTTTAGCTGTTCCCCAGCAGGAACGCAAGCATGAAAACATTGGGGTTGAGGACGCCTATTATCTTGTGGTTGGTACATTCAAAACGACTGAAGAAGCTCAGAATTTTATTAATTCCAGATCAGGTAAGAGTTTATTGTCCATAGAATCTGGACGAAATGTGAAAGTTGTTTTTGCCGGTGCTGAGACATCTCAAGAGCTTTTATCTGTAATGAATAGCCCGGAATTTCGCTCTGATTTCCCTTCTGCATGGATTTGGAAGAAAAAGTGATTATTCTCATCCAAACCAATACCTACTTTTAAGAAGTGGGTTTCCTTTTTACATGAGATAAACTTAAAATGGGCGCTCCATGAAATTAATTATGGAACGCCCATGATAAGTTATAGATGTCTAAAATCAGAATTTGTCTTTCAGTCGTAGGAACGAATATCCAAACCGTTCTGTGGCGGCTCTTTCCAGTTCTTCCCTAAATTCCGGGGCTGCAATCGAAATCATGAGTTTCGCACGTTCAGCAAGGTTGCGACCGCGAAGATTGACGCATCCGTGTTCCGTCACTACAAAATTAGTCTGGAAGCGTGTTGTTACCACTCCGGCTCCTGGAGTTAAGACCGGTTTGATCTTGTTTTGGCCCTTATTTGTGGTGGATAGCATGGCAAGGAAGGAAAGTCCCCCTTCACTTTGCGATGAACCATAGACAAAATCATGTTGTCCTCCTACGCTTGAGAAAATTTTTGTTCCGATGGAATCCGCGCATACCTGACCTGTCAAATCTATTTCCAAACAGGAATTAATCGACATCACTTTTGGATTTTGTGCGATGATAAACGGATTGTTTGTCCACGCGACATCCTTAAAAATAATGTCTTTATTATAGTTCATAAAGTCGTAGAGTGGCCGGGAGCCGAGTGCCAAGGACGCAATCGATTGGCCTGGATATATTTTTTTCTGCGAATTATCGATTATTCCTTTTTCAAGCAAAGGAAGAACTCCGTCTGTCATCGCCTCAGTGTGCAATCCAAGATGTTTGTGACCTTCAAGAGCCCGGATTACTGCGTTCGGGATGCCTCCGACACCAATTTGAAGAGTTGCTCCATCCGGAATATGTTCGGCAATTAAATTACCAATGCGGATTTCTTTCTCAGTTGGTGTCGCAGTCGGAACTTCCACCAATGGCTCATCAACTTCTACGGCAGCCGCCAATTTGGAGATATGAATCACCGGGTCGCCATACGAGAAAGGCATGTGGGGATTGATTTGGGCTATAACCACGCTGGCACACTCGACAGCAGAGGTTGCAACGTCCGCAGAAACACCAAAGCTGACATACCCTTCTTCATTTGGCAAAGAGCAGTTAATAAGAGCCACATCGACTCTCCAGGTCCCGTCGCGGAAAAGAGCCGGCACCTCCCCCAAGAAACGGGGTGTCATTGTGCCATATCCTTCGGCGATCCATTGGCGCACACTATTGCTGACGAAGAACGAATCCACAAGAAATGAATCTTTGTATTCAGGTTTACAGTAGGGAGCCGGGCCTTTGGTTACACAAAATCCTGAAATTAGTGTGACATCACGCAATTCATTTCCTCGATCAGCTAATGCTTTAACAAGCACTTCCGGCACTGAAGTAGAACCTTGAATATAGACGTGGTCACCGCTTTCTATGAGTTTTACCGCCTCTTCGGCACTCATGTAATTGATAGCCATATTTTGATTCTTTGAAATAGAAAAATTTTATTTGCGATGGTCGCGGTCAAATGCACGCAAACGTTCTTCGAGTGTTTTAAACTCCTTGTCGTCGCGAATCATTGAGACGCAGACCCGTACACCATGCTGTTCTGATCCCGTGGAGGGCAGTGAGATGGAACTTATACCATAGCGAGTAAGTTCGCTTTGGAGCTGGGCGCTGGTGAGGTCGCCATATCCGGCGGTAAAAAAGAAACCGTCTGAAATAGGTTGTTCCCCGTCAATTGAATAAACAATATGGAAACCATTGTCGGTTAACATTTTGCGCACAATTGCTCCTCTTCGGCCATATTCACGGCTATCTGCCACAAAATCAAGTTTCCCTTCAGCTGCCGCCCCAAGCATTGCAGCAAGAGCAAATTGAGCGGAATGAGACGTACCCGACGATGCTGCATAAAGCACTCCGAATATATAAGCATCAAGAAAACCTTCTATTCCAAAGAAATTTTTCAGAGCTTCGTATTTTTGTCTTGCCACTTTATCCGACATCCCGACAAGTGCGATTCTTTGCCCGGCGTAGCTGAAGATTTTAGAGGCAGACATAAAGAGAATGTAATTGTCCGTATATTTAGCTACCGATGGAATGTAGGGTGGTTCGAATGGACGTGAAAAATCTGTGCGGAAGTCCATTCCCATATAAGCCAGGTCCTCCAGAATGAGCACATCGTATTTTGTGGCAAGACGCCCAATGATTTCGAGTTCTTCCTCAGTCAGGTTAGTCCAAGCCGGGTTATTGGGATTAGAGTATAACAGAGCAGTGATGCGTCCGGTGGAAAAATATTCCTCTAATTTTGCTTCCAGTTTTTTGCCCCGATAATTATAAATGTCAAAAGAGTCTTGTTTGAGTTCAAGAACATGGGCTTGGGTGCGCTGAGCCGGAAATCCCGGATTGAGGAAAAGAATTGTATCCTTTTTGGGGCAGCGATGTTTAAGCAGGAGCATGATAGTGAAGCATCCCTGCATGGAACCGACAGTCGGAATGATGCAATCCGGCGAGAGGTCAACATCCAGGAAAGCTTTGACAAATCGGGCAGCATTCTCCTTGAGCACCGGTATCCCCTGGATAGCGGGATATTTATTTGCCACTCCGGTTTGGAGAGCTTCACATTCTGCCTGAACTCCTACAGTAGCGGCTGGAAGACCCGGATTGCCTATTTCGAGATGAATGAACTCTTCTTCTGCCACCTTCTCAAGGTCGGCCGATAAAGAGCAAATTTGGCGAATAGTAGCTTTAGTTATATCGGTTATTCCAAGTCGAGCCAAAGCTGAGTCGAGTTGTTCTTGGGTTATAGGAAACATTTTTACTGATTTTAAGAGTTAAGCGACCGACCGGGAAGGGAGTATGCTGAAAACACACTTCCTTTCCGCTCGGTCGCAATTTTTATTAGAGCGTCGAAATTCGACGTTTAAAAGAAAATCAAATTTATTTTACAATCTGACGAGCTTTCTCCAAACCGGCGCGGAATGCTTTAATGTTGCTTTCAACTATTGCTTCTCCTTTTTTGCCGAACACAATTTTGATTCCCTCTTCAATTTTTTCGGGTTCAAGTTCAATAAATGGTGTGGCAGCTCCGAGAAGCACCATGTTGGAGGCTCGCTGAGAGGCTACTTCCTTTGCCAGTTCATCCATATCAAAGGCAACAACATTCCCTTGAGCTGCCAGTTCTTTTTCAAGCACTTCAGCTTCCGGATAGTCGTTGATGTTGATGAAAGGAGCAGTATTGGTCACGATCCAGCCTTTTTTAGATAGGTAAGGAAGATAACGAAGGGCTTCCATTGGTTCCAGTGAAACAATCAAGTCGGCTCCACCAAGTGGTATAAGGTCAGAGGCAATAGGAGAGGAGCTGAGACGCAAGTTGGAACTCACATCACCCCCACGTTGACTCATTCCGTGGACTTCTGCTTGTTTGAGATAGAGATCCTCTTTAAGAGCGGCTGCTCCCAGAATTGTGGCGATCGAAAGGATACCCTGGCCGCCAACGCCTGCCAGTACTATATCTGTTTTCATGATTTGTAATTTCTGAGGTTAAGATGTGCTGGATTTATTTTTTCTTAGAAGCGTGGCGACGAGCTGTTTGAATACATTCGCGGCGCGAGATGATAACCGATAGTCCGGGATAATCAATTTCTTCACGGAAAAGTTTCATCATTTCATCGTGAAGCTTTGGCAGCGAGTCAATGGTGCGGACATGGTCGGGATGGGCTCCCAATCCAAGACATATTTCTTCAAGTTTCCCTGTGCCTTGTGAGTCTTGACCCCCCGTCATGCCGGTGGTAAGATTGTCAGAAATAATCACAGTCATCGGAGTGTTCTCATTGATTGCGTCAAGCAATCCCGTCATGCCCGAATGAGTGAAGGTGGAATCACCGATAATCGCAACTGCCGGATGTTGGCCAGCATCTGCGGCGCCTTTGGCCATCGTGATAGAGGCACCCATGTCCAAGCAAGTGTCGATGGCATTAAATGGAGCCAAATAACCGAGCGTGTAACAACCTATATCGCCAAATACTTTGGGAGAATCAAATTCTTTTAACACATCGTTGAGAGCGTGGTAGACATCGCGATGGCCACACCCTTGACACAGAGCCGGCGGACGAGGTTTAGTCACTTGTGAAGGTGCATTTACTTCTACTTCCTCCATACCCTTTAAATCGGGGAAGAGTTCCTTAATAGATGCACGAACAGAATCAGGAGTGAGTTCCCCGGTGCGTGGAAGATTACCGGTTAATTTACCGTAGATTTTACCACTTCTGTCAAGAAGACCTCGAAGTTGAGTTTCAACAAAAGGCTGACCCTCTTCAATAACTAAAATTGCATCACATTCATCCATAAGTTTCCCAATCATTTTCTTGGGAAGAGGGTATTGCGACACTTTCACAACAGGGAAAGGACACCCGTTCGGGAAAGTTTCCAACAAATAGTTATAAGCCAGGCCCGTAACCACTATGCCCAGCCGCTTGTCTGATCCATCTGTAAAGGAATTGAACGGAGATTTTTCGCTGAGTTCTTCAGCCGTTGCAAAATCTTTAATAAGTTGACGATAGCGTTCGCGGGAGTTAGCTGGCATTAATACCCATTGGCGAGGATTCTTAGGATATGAAAGTTCGTTTTGAGCAATTGGTTCATTATCTGTTTCTACAACTGCCCGGGAGTGAGAAAGACGTGTCACCAACCGAACAAGCACGGGAATTCCCAATTTTTCAGAAAGCTCAAATCCGTGGCGTGCCATATCATAGCATTCTTGCTGATTGGACGGCTCTAAAGTTGGCACAAACGCAAATTGAGCATAGAAGCGGGAATCTTGCTCGTTTTGGGAAGAGTGCATCGAAGGATCGTCTGCTCCGATTACTAAGAGTCCACCGTTGGCACCGGTCATCCCGGAATTGACAAAAGCATCGGCAGCTACGTTCAGGCCGACATGTTTCATTGATACTATAGCACGTTTGCCACAATACGACATTCCTAAAGCTTCCTCCACTGCTGTCTTTTCATTAGACGACCAATGGGAATGAATATTCCGTTCCTTTGTAAGAGGATGTCCCTGCACATATTCAAGTATTTCTGTGGAAGGAGTGCCGGGATAGGCATAAGCACCCGAAAGTCCGGCATTGAGAGCTCCAAGTGCCAAAGCTTCATCGCCGAGCAGTAAGTGTTTGGTTTTCATGTAAGTTAGATTTATCGGTTTTGTTGTTTACTTCCTTTATTATTTCCCGGTCCCTGCTCTACCTGATATAATTCTCTTATTAAATGTAGGGTAGTCTGGGACAGTATTCCGTGTAGTCGGAATTTCTCTGCAAAACTAATAAAAAAAAGCGACCTGTGCAAACCTTTTTCGTTATTATGAGAGTTATACTATTAACCCTACTTATGTTGTAGAATTTGTGAAACTAAAATCTAATCTTTTTGTGTCAAAGATTAGTATAAGAAATATATTGGTGAGTCTATTCATAATGTTTTATTTGTATAGTGGAATGCTTTATATTTTATCGTTAGCAAATATAAAAGCGTGGTAGGTTTAAAATTTGAATCGTTAAATTAGTATTTGTATTATCAATTCGATTATGGAAAAAGATGTTTTAAAAAAAGAAATGAAGAAATTGTGGAAATATACTTTTCATGATTCGGATGATTATATCAATATGATTTTTGATTCTTATTTCAATCCTGATTATATTATATATGAAGAAAAAGAAGGTAAACTGATTGCTGCCCTTCTTGCGATTCCTCAAACTTTTTCTCTTACCATACAAAATAATAATCACTCGCATTGCAATTATGCGGACTCTGAAAATGAAGCTATAGTTAATGAGAATAAGAATAAAAAGATGATAAGGGGATTGTATTTGTGTGGTCTGGCAACTCTACCGGAATATCGCCGTGGTGGTGTTATGACACGCATGATTGAGGAAATAAATATGAGGGCCGTTAGAATGGGATTCTCGTTTACTTTTTTAATCCCTGCAAATCATGAACTTATTGGATATTACCAAAATAGGGGCTATTTTGTGTCATCGTTTCGTAGAATTGAGCGATATTTGACTGCTCATGATTTTAAAAATGATTATAATCTTTTGAGATCTAAAGTAGAAATATTACATGATTCTTACTTAAAGTCTAATGAAGTAGAACCTGTAATTAAAAATAATACTACGGATTATAATAAAAATATTTCGGAAGATAGTTGTAAAAATATTCTTGATTGGGAGGATCTCGTTTGTGTATCACTTAAAGAAATTATTAAAAATATTTCCGATAAATATTACGAAAATTATATAAAGTTGATAAAAGATAGGTTAGATTTTTATCACTATATTAAATGTTTCATAGTAGATCTATTTACCTCGGTTATTTACTATAAAACACAACAATTTAGTTTTAATTATTATACGTTAAAACTACAACATTCTGCTGAAGATTGGAAAAATATTTTAAAAGATAATTTAGATTATGAAGGTAATGTGTATTTTATAATTCATAAAGATGATTATAAGATATTTAAAAATATATTATTGAACTTAATTAATAATAGTGAAAGTATTAATGAATTTATTCATAATGCCAGCATTAAATCAGAGAGAAATATTTATAATAATACTACTATAAATTTACCCTCGGATAATTTTGAGATACAAAATCTTACGAGATTGATTCGCGGAATTGGATATGTGTATCAAAATGATGAAAGGAATGGGGTAGAGGTTCGTAGATTGGATGTGGTTTCAAAATTAGACAAACTGCGTGTTCTTGGGAAGGTTGCGGAGGAAAATCTGGAAAGGAATGAAATTAAAGTATTAGAAAGTCCCTCGGTAGAAGAGAATTATGAAAGTTGGTCCCCTTATGGAGAACAAGGTTTTTCCGATTCTATTGCAGATATTGTTAGAGATCAACCTTTGGTTAAGGTTTCAGACTCTTGTAATTTGGAACCATATACTATGATGCGACTTTTGAATCCCTTTGACGTTCTTGATTTCGTTGCGTGGCATAACGAAAAGATGAAATATTCGATTCTCATGCATTGGGATAAATCTCATTTAGATGCAATTTTGCAGAATTGTAAGAATATTAGAGATAAAATTGGGGTCGAATACTTGCATAATGCAAGTGATTTGTCTCTTATAGATTATAAAATATTTGAAGAATTGGATTCAGATTTAAAAGATGGAATAGAAAAAAGCCAACTCATTAGGTATAATAGAGCTTCTTTTGGGAAGGAGAATGTTATTAGTAAAACATTAGGTAGAGACAATTTTAATATTATTAAAGAGTGGTATTTAGTTAATTTAATAATTAATGATAGAAAGTTATATTTTTATCTACTTAAAGAAATTGAAGATATTTATGCTGTGAAGCGTAACTATATTAGTAATAAATATCCAGGTATTCCACCCCTTTCTCAAGAAATTTTCTCATTGAAAAATATCGGTGAAATATTGTTTGGAAGACCGGTAAAGAACCATATAGTGGATGAAGCATTTATACTTCCAAGAATTTCAGTTGAAATTTCTCTTATGTTAGAATAACTTTTTTTGTAAAATATCTTCAAGTAGAATATAATTATATTTAAAACAATTATTCCTATTCGTAAGTGTATTATAATAACAATGCAATAATTATAGTAACGTAAGATATATTATCTGGGTTAACATTTAGTAATTAATTTTCTGCATGTTTTTGGATTGATGTTATTTGTTTATTAATTTATTGAAGGCTAAGAGATTGTGTTTATATACTTACAAAGTTTTTATTGAGGATCGAATTAATTGGTTTGATTAGAGTAATTAGGCGAGATTTTGTAATCTCGCCTAATTTCAAATTATTCTCCAACTTTGAGTTGGTTGAGATGGGTTTGTGGTATATACTTTTTTTAGGTGCAAGCAGGTAATACGGGTAGTTTGGCTCCAGCGCTCTGATTATTGATGAGTGTGGGTATTTGGTAAATTGGTCAATTTTATACCTGATTCGTGAGTGATGAGTCAGGAGATTCTATTTGCAATTGTGGTTTGATATTTGTAAACAGTTTGGATAATTCAATTTTGATTTTGTTAATTCTATGGTATGAATTTGTAAAGTTAAATAAGGATGGTAATATTGTAATTAAGGGTTTTGAGATAATAAATTTGTTTCTGTAATCAGTTTGTAAATCCAAAATATATGCATTAATAAATATTAACGTGTAATTTAACCAGCACATAATCAATAGAGTATATATCGTGAGATAAAATGTCCTTTAATTTATTCTGCGATTTTCGTTACTTTGCTACTTGTTTTCCACTTTTAGAGTGTATAACTCCTTATTTAACTTTTTCTTTCCTTTGTCCTCTTCGTTATTTGCTTTAAATCAATGTTATTCTTATTTGGATTTGATGTTTAGGGATTTACCTCAGTGATTTTAATTTCTAATTATTAAATTCTGAGATGAAAATTTGTTATTTGCAAAATTATGATTACATTTGTAGTGGAAACAATAATCTTTAATTGTTTAAGAAATGGAGGAAAATGTTGCATCTCGTCTAAAAGTCTTCATGGATTATATGGGGCTTTCTAATTCTCAGTTTGCTGATTCTTGTGGGATTCCTCGCCCTACTCTTTCTCAATTGCTTTCGGGTAGAAATAAAAAGATCAGTGACGTGCTCGTTGGACAGATTCATCAGGCTTACCCCGATCTCTCAATTCTGTGGTTGATGTTTGGTGAAGGGTCCATGATGGCCTCTGAAGTTCCAGCCGGAAAAAAAGAGGTTGATGAAATTGCTGACATTTCTATTTTTTCGGATGATTTATCAGACTCTGAAAATGATTCGAAGGAAAATACGTTAGAAACCCCGTTCAATGATACGCTACTTGCTGATGTCCAAAAACTTGACCCTTCATTTAATGGGTCCATAACAAATCTTCAAAAAAATGATTTGACTCAAAAATGCAGAAAAGTAATACAAATAACTGTTTATTACGATGACTCTACCTTTGAAACTTTTGTTCCAAAATAATTTTTTACAGTGTATCGTTATTTTTGTTTAATACTTCACAATTTTATCTTTAAATATCTTATACTCTAATTTATTGTATCTGCGTTTTTCTTTTTGTAATTTTGAATGATTTTTAGTATTTCTCTTTTATAATTTTATTGAAAGCTCACGGTTTAAAATCGTTTGATTTTTTCTTTCTTATTTTAAATAAGCTGTTAATCTCCTTAATAGATGTTGCTTGTTTGGTGTGATGATTAAAATGCTTGTTTGGACCCCTTTGTTAGATATAGTAGTGCTTTATTGATTATCTTTTTTTCATAGTTTTATTTTGGTTTTAGATAATCTTTAAAAAATTTCTCCTTCTTTTATTCCTAATTATTACCAACATTCTTTCTCTATCATCCTATTTTTGAAATAGTATTTTTGTTTTTAATGTGTTTTATTTTTACTTTTTTTGTTGGTTTTAAGTTGTCTTATCGGTAGGCCACGTTTTGAGGATTTAATGGAGTGGCTATGAATAAAGAATTATGAAATTTTGTCTTTGATTATAATAATGTTGATAGTGTTATTAATCTATTTCTTTACATTATTATTGTACTGGTTTACAATTTGGTTGGACGCGTGAAATTTTGTACTTTTGCACATTAATATATAATAAGTAGGACCAGTTGCTATAAATAGCAATCCGGGTTTATGATCGCATATGAAAACAAACGTTGCAGTTTTTTTTGGAGGACGAAGTGTTGAGCATGAAATTTCGGTTATTTCTGCCCTTCAGGCCATCAATGCTTTTGATGCAGAGAAATATAATATTATTCCTATCTATATCTCCAAGCAAGGAAGGTGGTTTTCTGGCTCTCAACTTCTTGACATTCGTGCCTACCGAGATATGAAGTCGTTAACAGACCAGTGTTCGGAAGTGTTTATGCGCCCCGAATATGGCGACTATAAACTTTATAAAGTCAAGAGCGGTCTTTTTAGCACCAAGAGTCCGGTGCTCGCAGACATACATGTGGTTATCCCCGTTCTTCATGGCACTAATGGCGAGGATGGTATATTTGAGGGACTGCTGGACACAATTGGTATTCCATACGCCGGATGTAACACATTGTCCTCTGCTAATGGGATGGATAAAATCACCATGAAAATGATTCTTCGGGAGTGTGGAATCCCCGTGGTTGATTATATATGGTTTACAGACAAAGAGTGGTTCTCACGTCGCGATTCAATTATTCAAGACGTAGAGACAAAATTAGGTTATCCGGTTATTGTTAAGCCGGCTAACCTCGGATCGAGTGTAGGAATCGGAAAAGCAACTGACCGAAGTTCTCTTATAGCAAAAATTGAAAATGCTGAGAAATTTTCGCAGCGAATTATTGTGGAACACTGCATCGAGCAATTACAAGAAATAAATTGTTCCGTTCTTGGAGATGCCGATGATCATGTCTCTTCTGTGCTTGAGGAACCTATAAAAACGGGGGATATTCTTTCTTACGAAGATAAATATCTCGGAGGAGGAAAAGGTGCTCAAGGGATGCAGAATAGTGACAAACGAATCCCGGCCGAGTTATCCAAAGATTTGACAGAAAAAATTCGATTTATTGCCGGGGAAACATTCCGGGTGCTTTCTTGTCATGGTGTGAGTCGTGTAGATGTTATGGTCGACAAAAAGGATAATTCGGTATATGTGAATGAAATTAATACTATTCCGGGTTCTCTATCTTTCTATCTATGGGAAGCCTCAGGAATTTCCTTCTCCCAACTTATGGATCGCCTGGTTGAGTTGGCTTTAAAACGTAAAAGAGAGATTGATCGGAAAACATTTACTTATGATGCCAACATTTTTGCTATGGGTGGTGGCACAAAAGGGGGTGTTAAAGGTGGAATGAAGGGTGGAAAATTTCCTAAATGATTCTTACTGATACATTTCTTACTGATACATATTGAAAAAATAGGTTTTCCCAACTTTTGCTAACATGAATAATAAATTTAAAGAATATACCAATCAACTTAATCTCTCCGACATAAACGAAGAGATACTTAAAATATGGGATGCCAACAGTTTGTTCGAATCAAGCATGTCCGAACGTGAAGGGTGTCCATCATTTGTCTTTTTTGAAGGTCCACCTTCTGCCAATGGTATGCCTGGCATCCATCATGTCATGGCACGTACGATTAAGGATATCATCTGCCGCTATAAAACCATGCGTGGCTTTCAAGTAAAGCGAAAAGCCGGTTGGGATACCCATGGACTGCCTGTAGAGCTTGGTGTTGAGAAAACATTAGGAATCACTAAAGAAGATATAGGAAAGAAAATATCTGTCGACGAATATAATGCAGCTTGTCGGCGAGAAGTGATGAAATATACTCGCGAATGGACAGACCTTACTCATAAAATGGGATATTGGGTAGATCTTGACAATCCTTATATCACTTACGACAATCGCTACATTGAATCTGTATGGTGGTTACTGAAACAATTATATTCTAAAGGATATTTATATAAAGGATATACCATTCAGCCATATTCTCCTGCTGCCGGAACCGGACTAAGTTCTCACGAATTAAATCAGCCGGGGTGCTATCGCGATGTAAAGGATACGACCGCGACAGCTATATTTGCCATTTTAGATCCAAAACCTGAAATGACCGGATGGGGAGAACCATGTTTTTTGGCCTGGACCACTACACCTTGGACTCTCCCTTCTAATACGGCATTGTGTGTCGGACCTAAATTCGACTATGTTGCGGTAAGAACTTTTAATCCATATACGGGACAACCGATTACTGCTGTTATATGCGAAACTCTTCTCAACGGGTATTTCAAGCCGGAAGGAGAAAACAAACCGTTTGAGGATTGGAAACAGGGTGACAAGGTGTTACCCTATCAGATTGTTGGTCGATGGAAAGGCTCCGAACTGGTAGGTATGCACTATCGCCAGCTCATGCCATGGGTTAAACCGGTGGAGAAACTTGACTCCCGTAGTCCAAAATGGGTGTGCGACTATGCTGATTCACACCTTGATAAAATTTTCTCTGTGGGAGATGACCGATTTGTTGAGTGTGGTGACCAAGCTTTTAGGGTTATTCCGGGAGATTATGTTACGACAGACGATGGAACAGGTATAGTTCACATTGCCCCAACATTTGGTGCGGACGATGCTAAGGTAGCCCGCGATGCTGCTATTCCTCCTCTGTTTATGATAAATAAACAGGGTGAAACACGGCCAATGGTAAATCTTAAAGGTCAATATTATGCAGTCAACGAGCTTGCTCCGGAATTTGTGGAAAAATGCGTCGATCTTTCATTATATGAAAAGCATGCTGAGGCATTCGTGAAAAATGCTTATGATCCGAAATTTACGGTCAATGGCCGTTACGATGAAACAGCGGCTAACAAAAGCGATGACCTTAATATCGTCTTGTGTATGGAGATGAAGCAATCGGGTCGAGCTTTCAGAATTGAGAAACATACTCATAATTATCCTCATTGCTGGCGAACCGATAAACCTGTGCTTTACTATCCCCTCGACAGCTGGTTTATTCGCACTCCGGCCGCCCGTGAGAAATTGATAGAACTAAATGAGACTATCAAGTGGAAACCGGCATCTACCGGCACCGGGCGTTTCGGAAAGTGGCTTGAGAATGTTCAAGACTGGAATCTTTCTCGCTCTCGTTATTGGGGTACCCCTCTTCCAATTTGGCGAACTGCTGATGGAAAAGAAGAGATTTGTATCGGGAGCTATGAGGAACTATCTGCTGAAATAGATAAGTCTGTGGAAGCCGGATTTATGAAGGCTAACCCTCTCAAAGAAAAAGGGTTTAAACCTGGCGAATATACCAAAGAGAACTACGATAAATTTGATATTCATCGTCCCTATGTCGATGAGTTGGTTCTAGTGTCTCCCTCTGGAAAGCCAATGAAGCGTGAATTGGATCTTATTGACGTTTGGTTTGACTCCGGAGCAATGCCTTATGCCCAGATTCACTATCCTTTCGAAAACCGCGAGGCGCTGGAAAATGGGGCGGTTTTTCCGGCAGATTTTATAGCAGAAGGAGTCGACCAAACTCGTGGATGGTTTTTCACTTTGCATGCCATTGCAGGGATGGTTTTTGACTCGGTTGCATATAAAGCAGTAATTTCCAATGGTTTGGTTCTCGATAAGAATGGAAATAAAATGTCGAAACGCCTTGGAAATGCAGTTGACCCATTTGACAATATTGGCAAATTCGGAAGCGATCCAGTGCGTTGGTATATGATTTCTAATTCTCAACCCTGGGATAATTTGAAATACGACGAATCCGGGGTTGCAGAAGTTAGTCGCAAGTTATTTTCCACACTCTACAACACATACAAATTCTTTGCTCTATATGCGAATGTAGATGGATTCTCTGGAAAAGAAATGTCTGTAGCTCCTTCCAGCAGACCCGAAATTGACCGATGGATTCTATCATTACTGAATACTTTAGTGGCAGATGTGAAAGCGGCTCTCGATGATTATGAACCGACTCGCGCTGCTCGCTTGATTGAAGAATTCGTGAGCGATAATTTGTCTAATTGGTACGTACGTCTGAACCGTAAACGTTTTTGGGCCGGTGAAATGACAGATGATAAACTTTCAGCTTATCAAACGTTGTACACTTGCCTTAAGACTGTTGCACTTTTAATGGCACCGTTTGCCCCGTTCTATTCTGATCGACTGTACACTGATTTATGTGAGCCGGCTAAAGAAGATGATGGCTATGCCTCCGTTCACCTTGCATTCTTCCCGGAAGAGGATAGTACTCTAATCGACAAGACCTTGGAAAAGAGAATGCGTTTGGCTCAAGAAATCACTTCTGCGGTCTTAGCTCTTCGACGTAAAGTCAATATAAAAGTACGTCAGCCTTTGCAAACCCTTCTTGTGCCGGTTATGGATGAGCGTCAGAAAAAGGACGTTGAGGCAATGGCAGATCTCATAAAAGCTGAGGTCAATGTCAAGACTCTTAAAATCGTGGATAATGAGGAAAGTGGTTTGGTGAAGCGAGTTAAGGCGGACTTCAAGAAACTTGGCCCACGCTACGGAAAGATTATGAAAGATCTGGGCAAAGCAATTACCGGAATGGAACAGAAAGAAATTGCTTCGCTTGAAAAGGAAGGGTCATATTGTTTTGAGACTTTGCCGGGTCAGCCGGTTGTGACTCTTGATGATGTAGAAATCATTCCCGAGAATGTTCCCGGATGGTTGGTGGCAAATGATGGCAACATAACTGTAGCATTGGATGTCACCATCACCCCTGAACTACGCGACGAAGGAATGGCACGCGAGCTTGTGAATCGAATTCAGAATCTCCGTAAAGCTTCTGGATTTGAAATCACCGATAAAGTGAGAGTTACTCTTTCTCCGACCGAGGAGATCGAGGCAGCCGTCGCTGCATTTGGACGTTATATTGCCTCGCAAGTACTTGCCGGTGAATTGATTGTGGCTGAGCCGGGAGAAGGAAGCACCGATCTCGACATTGATGGACTGGCAATTCGCGTAAAAGTGGAACGCTATTGATAATGTCGACCCGCGATATTTCTTTCACTAAACCGGTAGAAGATATTTCGCGGGTCGAAAATATATAACGCTATGCTTGAAAATAAAGCTCAAAGATATTCGGACGAGGAACTTGAAGAATTTCGAGTACTTATTCTTGAAAAATTAGCAAAGGCAAACGAAGAATATGATCTTCTTGTTGCCGATCTTACAAAGATTTCAGGGGAAAACAGTGGGCAGAAACACAATATATTGGAAGATTGCACAGCGGCCGCTCAAAAAGCTGAAGTCGAACGTTTTGCAGAACGTCAACGACAATTTATACAAAAACTTCAGGCTGCTTTGGTCCGAATAGATAATAAAACCTATGGCATTTGCAGAGTCACGGGGGAATTGATTCCGAAAGAACGCCTGCGTGCTGTGCCCCATGCCACACTCTCAATAGAAGCAAAAGAAGGGAAATGAAAGACCTGAATCCTTCTTCAGATTTGGTAGGGAATCGAAAGTTTCTTTCTACCGGGGCACTCGTGGCTGTCATAGCAGTCATTGTAGTTTTAGCCGACCAAATTATTAAAATTTGGGTTAAGACTTCATTTTATTTAGGTGAAGACCTTCCCATTACCAATTGGTGGCACCTGAAATTTATCGAAAACAATGGGATGGCTTTTGGCCTTCAACTTTGGAATAAGCTTTTTCTGACTTTGGGCCGCATAGTGGCCGTCGGATTATTTATTTGGTTTGTGGTCAAGGTAAAAAGTGTATCCGGAGTTCGCCGAGGATTTATGGTGGCCATGGCACTAATCATTGCCGGGGCTGCCGGCAATATCTTCGATTGTGTTTTTTATGGTGTCATTTTCAACAACCCGATGCCCCCGGCTATTGCTGAAGTCTTTCCGCCCGGGGGAGGTTATTCCGGTTGGTTTGAAGGGCAAGTGGTAGATATGATGTATTTCCCATTATTCACGTTTGTGTGGCCCGAGTGGGTACCTGGGGTCGGGGGTACGGAATATGAGTTCTTCCAGTACATTTTCAATATTGCAGATGCTTCTATATGTGTAGGAGTTGCCTTGCTGATACTCTTTTATTCCAAGGACTTTTCTTTGGCGTTTGCCTCATTGAGTAATAAGGAATCTGAATCTCCTAAATCTTCTCGGATAAAATGAGAATGCGTGCATTGCTCCCCATTGCGGTAGGATTCCTTTTGGTTCCTATGGTCGCTTGTAAGAATCGACCGAAGGGAGTAATATCAGATGATAAGATGGTCGATATAATGGTCGACCTGAAGCTTGCCGAAGCATATGTCGCAAACTACCCGGGGTCTCCGACAGATTCTCTTGGCTATCTTTTGTCCGAAGATATTTTGAGTAAGCATGGGGTAAGTCGTGCTGATTTTGATTCGACTGTGGTGTGGTATGGGCGTAATTTTGATCGTTATGCCGCGCTGTCTGAGAAAATAGAAAAACGGCTTGCAAGTAAGCAAAAGGATTTTGTGGGTGAACAGACAGCTGTTGAAGGAATAGAACTATGGCCTTATTCCAAGCAAATCATAATCTCAAAATTGGGAGCTTCCGATGGTTTGTTTTTTTCACTCGATGCACCACCACTTCATCCCGGGGAAGCACTGATGTGGAAAATGAGAATGAACACTCCGGCAGATGGCCGTCTTATGCTTGGAGTGGATTATGCAGATGGTTCAACCAATTACATTACTCAGGCTACGCGAGGCCAGAATCAGTTGGAAATTACCCTTTCTACCGATACTGCCTTGGAAGTGAAGAGAGCATTTGGCTATCTTCATACCGATTCGCGCTTCATGCCTCTGCTATTGGATAGCGTTACGCTTATTCATCGAAAAATGAGCGATGAAGAACGAATGCGTACTCCGAACCCCCAAAGCTATAAGCTTCCTGGGAAGTATGATGCAGCTAAAGCTCGTGCTAAAACACTTCAAGATTCAATTAAGGATGCATCTTCTTCTCCGTCTGATAGCGTAGACGATAAATCAAAAGAAGCAGAAGGAGGGGATGGTTTCAGTAATGGTCTTCTTCGGCATTCACGTAATTTGGATGCTGCTGAGAAGAAGGGGAAGGGTAACAGACGACTTTCCCCAGGCAGACCGGGTGAGGGAAGCACTTCTGCTATCTCAGAATCCAAGCGGTAATATAGGTTGAAAAATAGGGATAGATAATTTATGTGTCTGCAAGAAGGTCACGGAGGGAATAGTCTGACTGTTAGAAGAATAATGTCGCGTAGAATTGAAGTGATTCAATCCGATGGGAGTTGCCGACGTTTTGGTCTCTCGATTGCGGTGGTCAGTATTGATTCTAAAGGGATCGTTTTAGACGTACAAATAAAGCCGTTTGAAAGAGAAATTGCCGGGGTGGAGTATTATGATAAAACACTTGTCCTTAAACCGGGAGAAGTAATAGCTTAAGAAAAAAATATAGCCCACGTCAGGAAATTCCGATGTGGGCTATAAAATTGAAATCAGTTAATTATTCTGCGGCACGCTGTTCGTTGAGAATGCGAATCATTTCAATAGCACTCTTTGGAATACGTGTGCCTGGGCCAAAGATGGCGCAAACGCCGGCTTTGTAAAGGAAGTCATAGTCTTGAGCGGGAATTACACCACCTGCAGTCACCAGAATATCGGGACGACCAAGTTTCTCCAGCTCAGCAATTACTTGCGGAACAAGAGTCTTGTGGCCGGCAGCTAATGATGATACACCGAGAATGTGAACATCGTTTTCCACAGCTTGACGAGCAGCTTCTGCCGGAGTTTGGAAAAGGGGACCCATATCTACGTCGAAGCCACAATCGGCATAACCGGTAGCAACTACTTTAGCACCGCGGTCGTGTCCGTCTTGACCCATTTTGGCAATCATTATACGAGGCTGACGTCCTTCGCGTTTAGCAAAATCAGCCACAGCTTTGCGGGCTTCCTCAAATTCGGGATCACCCTTTTCTTCGCTTGAATACACTCCTGAAATAGTTTTGATTACGGCTTTGTAGCGTCCTACAACGTCTTCACATGCATCGGAAATCTCACCGAGGGTTGCACGAAGACCGGCGGCTTTCACTGCCAAATCGAGAAGGTTGCCTTTTGAGGGATCTTTCACGCATTCGGTGATAGCTTCGAGGGCTTTCTTGACTGCAGCTTCATCGCGATGAGCCTTGAGGTCGTCGAGACGTGCAATCTGTTCTTTGCGAACTTCGGTGTTATCGACTTCAAGGATATCGATGGGATCTTCGTGTTCCAAACGATATTTGTTAATACCGACGATGGTCTGTTTTCCAGAGTCGATTCGAGCTTGGGTGCGAGCGGCTGCTTCTTCGATTTTGAGTTTCGGCAAACCGGTTTCGATAGCTTTTGCCATACCTCCAAGTTTCTCAATCTCTTGGATATGTGCCCATGCTTTGGTCGCGATTTCATCGGTGAGTTTTTCTACGTAGTAAGAACCACCCCATGGGTCAACTTGCTTGGTTACATAGGTCTCTTCTTGAATGTAGATCTGAGTGTTGCGAGCAATGCGAGCGGAGAAATCGGTAGGAAGTGCGATAGCTTCGTCGAGAGCGTTTGTATGGAGGGACTGGGTGTGTCCGAGAGCAGCTCCCATGGCTTCTACACATGTACGACCGACATTGTTGAAAGGATCTTGTTCGGTGAGTGACCAACCGGAAGTCTGACAGTGTGTGCGCAATGCCAAAGATTTGGGATTTTTGGGGTTGAATTGCTTTACGATACGTGCCCAAAGCATACGAGCTGCACGCATTTTCGCAATTTCCATGAAATAGTTCATCGAGATGCCCCAGAAGAAAGAAAGACGAGGAGCGAATGAGTCGATATCCATCCCTGCATTAACACCGGCACGAAGGTATTCGAGACCGTCAGCCAAGGTGTATGCCAATTCAATGTCGGCAGTTGCTCCGGCTTCTTGCATATGATAACCGGAAATGGAGATTGAATTGAATTTAGGCATATTCTTCGAAGTATATTCGAAGATATCGGCGATAATCTTCATTGAGAATGCCGGCGGATAGATGTAGGTGTTACGCACCATGAACTCCTTGAGGATGT
>CAZNMC010000031.1:0-26031 GCA_964574285.1 uncultured Sangeribacter sp.
TTCCCCTGAGGAGGAGGAAGGAGAAGGACCGTTGCACTTCTTATTGGAAACTTTCCTTATTTAAAGGAAGAAATTATTACCTATAACGAAATGGTTACTCCATGAAAAATTCGTAATTTTGTACTTTCAATTTTCTCGATGGGTTAAGAATTCTTTCACCATACGCCAAACTTTCTTATTTCTAATAGAAAGTTTGCATTTTTCTATCATTCTTTGAACTAAGATGGCAAAATCAGATAACAATCCTCCAACGTCAGATAAAGACAATTCTGTAGAAGAAAAAAAGATTGATCATCCTTCCAAACCTATGGACACGGAGGGAGATACGGATGGATTTTATATTATGGATGAATCTGAAGATGAGTATAATGGAAGAAAAAAAATTTTTTCCATCCCGGTCAATCCATGGCAAATACTTATTAAAATTGTTTTTAGTCCGGTTAATGGATGGAGAGAATTAAAGCGGTCTAATATTTCGGCTGATAAATTTGCCCAAGGATGTTATTATCAAATGCTTGCTTTGATGGCAATTTCTGTTTTTGCCATGAAGTTTTATGTGTCCAACACTCCTATTCAAATTTTACTGGTTGAGGCGGTGTCTCAGTTTATTTCTTTTTTCTTAGGATATTTTCTCATAAAACTGGCTCTTAAGAATTTTCTTCCGGTAGATTGCTCAAAAGGCATCGAAACTAACTTTGGAAATTGCTTTATTTTGGTAGTAATGACAACGCTTTCTTTTGTGCAATTGCTTTTAAATTCTTTTCCTGTCGTTCAGCCTATTTTAGTGTTCTTACCCCTCTATACAATATATTTGATAGTTAAAGGGATTCGTTTTCTTCGCGTTCCTCAAAAAAAAGAAGGAATGCTGATTGTGGTTATCTCCGTTTTAGCGATTGCCTCACCTCCATTGTTGCAATGGATTATTAACTTAATGCTTCCGGTTAAATGATATAGATTTAGTCTGAATTTAAATTATCATTCGTAAAAAATGAAAGCAACACAAATTAATATAAAGAATAGAAGAGCCACTTTTGACTATGAAATCTCTGAAACATTTACCGCAGGGATGGTACTTACAGGAACGGAGATCAAATCAATTCGCGCCGGAAAAGCATCGCTCGCCGATTCATATTGCGTTGTGGATAATGGCGAAATATGGGCAAAAGGAATAAATATTTCTGAATATTTCTATGGTTCTTACAATAATCATGTTGCCCGACGCGATCGGAAACTTCTTTTAAACAAAAAAGAAATCACTCGACTGGCCAAGGCAGCTGACGATCCAGGATTTTCTATCATTCCCCTAAAAATTTTTATTTCTGAAAGAGGATTCGCCAAGCTTGTAATTGGCATTGGGCGAGGGAAAAAACAATATGACAAGCGCCAGTCAATAAAAGAACGAGAGGATAAACGCCATCTCGCTCGAGTAATGATGAAATAATATTTAACCTATCCCCTCTCCCATTTTTTATTTTTAGATTTTTTCATGTTATTAATATAATCATGGAGTTGATTAAACATGAGTGTGGGATTGCAATGATTAGACTTCGCAAACCACTTGAATATTACAAGGAGAAATATGGAACTGAGTTCTATGGACTCAATAAGCTTTATCTCTTGATGGAGAAAGAGCATAACAGGGGGCAAGAGGGTGCCGGAGTCGGATGTGTAAAACTTGACGTTCCTCCCGGGAATGAATATATATTTCGTCAAAGAGCCGAAGGAAACGATTCTATCCGAGAGGTTTTCACTCTAATAGAAAAGGAAGTCAAAGAAGCAAAAAATCTTGAACTTCCCTCTTTGCCTTTTGCCGGAGAAGTGTATATGGGTCATCTCCGATATAGCACGACCGGTCGATCCGGGATAAGCTATGTCCATCCTTTCTTGCGCCGTAATAACTGGAGTTCTCGAAATTTGTTATTATGTGGA
This sequence comes from uncultured Sangeribacter sp., assembly GCA_964574285.1. Lineage (GTDB taxonomy): Bacteria > Bacteroidota > Bacteroidia > Bacteroidales > Muribaculaceae > Lepagella. The sequence continues at coordinate 1,930 of CAZNMC010000031.1, forward strand.
AATTTCAATCTGACAAATGTTGATGAAATTTTTGCATCTATTACTGCCGGAGGTCAACATCCCAGACTTTACTCCGACACCTTTTTACTTCTTGAACAACTTGGACATGGACTTGACAGAGAGAATGAGCGGCTTTATGCCATCCATAGAGCAAATGGATTGAGTGGTTTGTCTCTCACAGAAGCAATTGCAAAAGATCTGAATGTTGCAAATCTCCTTCGGAGATGCGCACCGCTTTGGGATGGAGGATATGTGATTTGTGGTATTGTTGGAAACGGGGATGCTTGGGTGATGCGTGATCCCCGAGGTATTCGCCCGGCTTTCTATTATGCCGACGACGAAGTAATAGTAGTGGCAAGTGAACGACCGGTAATTCAGACTGCTTTTCATTTAACGACAGATCAAGTAAAAGAGCTTCCGAGAGGGTGCGCAATTGTCATTGATAGAAATAGTAGTTTTGATATCCAGCACATTTTACCGGAACTTGAACCTAAGCAGTGTTCGTTTGAGCGCATCTATTTCTCCCGTGGTTCTGATGCCGACATCTATCGTGAACGCAAAGAGTTAGGACATCAGTTAGTTGGTCAAATTTTGGAAGAAATAGATTATGACTTCGAAAATACGGTCGTATCGTTTATTCCAAACACTGCGGAAGTGGCATACTTGGGTTTAGTAGAAGGATTAGAGCAAGCTTTAGAATCCAAGAAAGTAGAAGAGATAAAGAGTTTGATTGCTGCTCATAATTTTAACGAAGAAAGTATCCGTCGAATAATCGAACGCTCAGTCAGAACTGAGAAAGTTGCAATCAAGGATATAAAACTTCGTACGTTTATTGCAGAAGGGGCTTCTCGCGATGATATGGCTGCGCATGTCTATGATATTACTTATGGGACTGTACATCCCGGGAAAGATACGTTGGTTGTAATAGATGACAGCATAGTGAGAGGGACGACCTTGCGTCAGTCAATTATTTCTATTCTTGATCGGTTGCATCCACGTAAAATAGTAATCGTAAGCTCTTCTCCGCAAGTGCGTTTCCCCGACTGTTATGGGATTGATATGTCGCGCCTGGGAGAATTTATAGCATTTAGAGCGGCTATGGAACTTTTGAAGGAAACCGGCCAACAGAATTTGATTGATGAAGTCTATACTAAATGTAAGAAACAGGAAGGCTTACCAAAGGAAGAAATTGTAAATTATGTAAAGGAAATATATGCTCCATTTACTGATTGTCAAATTTCAGATAAAATAGCTCAAATGCTTACTCCTTCCTCCGTGCAAGCAGAAGTCAAGATAGTCTATCAGACTATTGAGGGATTGCACCGAGCTATTCCATCCCATTCAGGCGATTGGTACTTTAGTGGTGATTATCCCACTCCTGGAGGAAATAGACTTGTCAATCAAGCATTTATAAACTTTTATGAAGGTAATACTTTAAAACGTTAAAACTGATAGCAAAGAAGAGAAATGAAGATATTGATACTTGTCGCGATGCGAAAAGAGTTTGAACTCTTACTCCCGTTGGTAAGCGACCAGCAGCCCGTGGAAATCCATGGAAAAAACTTTGTAAAGGGGAAAATTGGTCGTCATAACGTAATAGTAGGTCAATGTGGGATTGGAAAAGTAAATTCAGCCTTGACTACCCTGGAGCTTATTTTTTCCGAGCATCCGGATTTAGTAGTCAATTCCGGGGTGGCCGGTGGAGCGGCTATCGACAGTCATCCTTTGGACGTTGTGGTTGGAACGGAAGTGGCCTATCACGATGTTTGGTGTGGACCGGGGACAGAATACGGAGCTGCCGATGGATTTCCACTTCGAATGGAAAGTGATCAAAAAGCAGTGGAAGCTGCTGAAAAAGGATTTCCTAAAGTACGCAAAGGTTTGATTTGCAGTGGGGATAAATTTATCGACAGTCTCAAACAAATTGAGGAAATATGTAATCATTTTCCCGATGCGCTTGCCGTAGATATGGAATCCGCATCTATTATGCAGACATGCATGTCCCAAAGAATTCCTTGTGTAATTTTAAGAGTGATTAGTGATTGTCCGAGAAGCGGGGACAATTTTAATCAATATGTAAACTTTTGGGAAGATGCACCCAAAGCTACATTTGATGCTTTGGTCGGGATGTTGGCTCACTTACAATAATCCTATTTTTCGATTAAACTAAATGCCTCTTACAAAAGCTAAAATCAAAACGTTAATGCTCCCAATAGCTATGGGGGCGGGCGTTTTATTTTATAAATGGATGGGATACCTTACTTTTCTATCACCGTATCTTATCTTCTTAATGTTAGTAATCACTTACTGCCGAGTTAAACCATCTGAATTTAAACCCAAGAAAATACAATGGCTACTGTTGGCGGTACAGATGGTCTTAGCCGGTATAGCATACTTTACACTCTTGCCTTGGGATCATACAATACCTCAAGGAGTGTTTATCTGTATTTTTATTCCCACAGCAACAGCCGCTCCTGTGATTACGGGAATGTTGGGAGGTAGTATAACCCTGTTAGCCACTTATTCACTTTTGTGTAATCTGTTTGTAGCTGTGGTCGGACCCTTAATTTTGGCGGGTGTGGGCAACCATCCGGAAATGACTTTTGTTCAAAGTTTTTTTATCATTTGTCGAAACGTTTTTCCTCTTCTAGTACTCCCCATTTTGATAGCGCTTGCACTTGACAGATATCTGCCAAAAGTTCATCAATGGATGTTAGAACGCCAGGATTTGTCATTTTATATTTGGGCTGTTTCGCTATTTATTGTTGTTGGAAGTTCAGTCAGTTTTGCCATTAGCTATTGGACTGCTTCGACCGGACCAACTATGATTGTTTTGGCCTTAGGTGCCTTAGGTGCATGTCTATTACAATTCCGGGTAGGAGAATGGGTAGGAAGAAGGTATGGAGACGCTGTTAGTTGCCGTCAAGGACTTGGTCAAAAAAATACCCTGCTGGCTATTTGGATTGCCTTAACTTACTTAAATCCCATTTCATCAATTGCTCCGGCTGCATACGTCGCGTGGCAAAATATTCTAAATTCAACAGAGCTAATAAAACATCAACGTCATACTCAATCCGACACCTCCGAAGCTCGCAGTAAAACTCCTCGAAAATGGAAACAATAAAACTTTATTCCAACGGAATCTCAGAAACAGTGGCACGTAAAGTTGCAAATCTTTTAAAGGAAGGAAACGTAATCATTTGGCCTACCGATACTCTATATGGTATTGCCTGCGATGCCCTGAATCCGAAAGCCATTGAAAGGGTATGCAAAATTAAGAGAGTAAATCCCGAAAAGAATGTTTTATCAATTGTGTGTAGCGACATCTCACAGGCAGCTGAGTATGCTCGGATAGAAAATGATGCATTCCGCTTAATTAAACACAATACACCCGGTCCGTTTACATTTATCTTACGCTCTGTGTCCAAACTTCCAAAAGTGTTTAAGGGTCGAAAGACTGTGGGTATTCGAATCCCGGATTCTGAGTCAGCTCTTGCAATCGCCAAAGCATTGGGAAATCCTATTTTAAATGCTTCAATAGATTACTCGGATGAAGATGAGGCTCGCGAACCCGAACTTATTGCTGACCGTTACGCTGGAGATATCGATTATTTCCTGTTGGGAGAAGAAGGTAAAACCCAACCATCCACGATTATCGATTGTACGGAAGGAGATTTACCAATCCTCCGTCAAGGACTCGGACAACTAAAATAAGATGTCAATTTGGTTGTTTCGCAAGTTTAAATTAACTTTGCGATAACTTACAACATATCAATCAGGGGTGCCCCAACTCCTATTCAGCTGATAGGAGTGAAATGGCTGAGATTATACCCTTCGAACCTGATACGGATAATGCCGACGCAGGGAGAGAAAGCCAATCTGGATTCAAGGAGTTTCCCCTATAAATAAAATTGTAAGTCAATTTTATAAACCGATTCTGATGGGAAACTTCCGACAGACGTACAAGTGCATTTTATCCATAGCTGGTTCCGACAGTTTTGGCGGAGCCGGCATCCAGGCTGATCTTAAGACAGCAACCCTGCTTGGTGTCTATTGTAAAACCGCTGTCACCGCTGTGACGGCCCAAAACAGTCAGGGAGTAATTGCTATTCAACCTCTGAACGTGGATATAATATCCAAGCAAATAAGTGCTGCTTTTGAGGATGGTATTCCAATGGCAATTAAAACGGGAATGTTGGTTTCGGATACGGTGATAGAGTCGGTAGCCAAAACACTTTCCAATTTCCCAAATGTTCCATTGATAGTGGATCCGGTATTGATATCTTCTTCCGGCCATCCATTAGTTGCCCCGGTTAGTGATTCGGCACGAACCATGAAAGAAAAATTGTTCCCGATGGCAACTCTAATTACTCCCAATATTCCCGAAGCAACATATTTGTGCGATGGAGTGCTTCCGAGTCTTGAAGACCTTCCATCGCGATGTAATGCCAGGGCAGTATTGCTTAAAGGTGGACATTCCATAGATTCATACTCATCTACAGATATTTTGATCACTTCTTCGGGCATTAAGTATTTTCACTCCTCTCGAATAAACTCAACAAATACGCACGGGACAGGCTGTGTGCTGTCTTCGGCTATTGCATCTTTCCTGGCAAAAGGATACGAACTTGAAGAGGCAATTCGATGTGCTAAAATATTTTTGACGGAAGCAATTGACAAGGGAAAATCTTACTTTATGGGAGAAGGACAAGGACCTCTCTATCTTTTTCCATAATCAAATCATATAGGATATAAACAAAATAAAATGTTATGACTATTACTATTAATTCTCAACCGGTTAATTTCGATTCAAATGCATTAACCATAAAACAAGTATTGGAAGAAAGAAATATACCAGTGAATGGCACTGCTATTGCTTTACATGGACGTTTGTGTAAAGCTACAGACTGGGAAACAACTTATCTGAATGATGGAGATGCCTTAACTATTATTTCAGCTGCATTTGGAGGATGAGAGACTTTCTGACCATTGCTATTACTTCTCCGCGTCAAATTTCTAACGAAGTGAAGATGATTGAGTCCCTCCTTGATAGTGACGCTATTGATTTCGTACATCTTCGTAAACCCGATGCTTCTGAAGAAGAAATGCGTCAGATACTTTCATCCATCGAAAAGAGATTACATCCTCGAATCAAAATTCATTCACATTTTAATTTATGTAATGAATATCACCTTGGTGGAATTCATCTTAATTTTCGCTGGTCTACTCCCCCAAGTAAATACATGGGTAGAATGAGTCGGTCATGCCATTCAATAGAAGAGATAGAAGCAAATCATAGTCCGGATGAGTATTGTACCCTGTCTCCCATTTATGATTCCATTTCCAAAGTCGGATATTCAGCTAAAGCTAATTTCCTTGAGAAAGCTGACAAACTAAGGGGTAAAAATGTTATAGCATTAGGAGGTATTACTCCGGAACGATTTTTGTATCTCAAATCGCTCGGTTTTGCCGGAGCTGCCATGTTGGGATACATTTGGAATCAAAGTCGGGATATAAAGGAAATAATACAAAATATATTGAAATTTAAAAATTATGTTACAATACATAACTAATACTCAAAGCCCTCGCTCGGTTGTTGAGCAAATTAAAGCTGTACTCGAAGGAGGATGCAAGTGGATTCAAATTAGAATGAAGGAAGCTTCCGATGATGAAATTCGAAAAGTTGTAGACCAAATTATGCCACTATGTGCCGAGAAAGAAGCCTTTATAATCCTTAATGATAGAGTGGAACTTTGCAAAGAGTTGGAACTTAGTGGTGTGCATCTTGGTAAAACGGATATGCTTCCATCGAAGGCACGACTGGAATTGGGTCCGGCAGCCATTATTGGGGTTACAGTAAACACATTTGAGGATATTCTTGCTGTGCGAGCTTTGGACATAGACTATCTTGGAATGGGTCCATATGCTTTCACGAAAACAAAAGAGAAATTAGCTCCACAACTGGGACTTGATGGGATTGCAGCTTTATGCAGAGAAATGGAAGAAAAGGAAATTGAAATTGCTCGCGTAGCCGTCGGTGGAATAACTTATGAGGATGTAGTCCCTCTGATGAAAAGTGGAGTCAATGGGATAGCAGTAAGCGGTGCAATTGCATTTGCAGATGATATGGTTGAAGAAACTAAGAGATTCCTCAAAGCCCTTTCTCCTTTTGAGCCTAAGGCTTCCGATGCCATTTGACAAGTATAGAACTAACCAACATCATTACAATGAACGACATACTTAAAATTGGAGATCGAGAGTTTTCATCTCGGCTCTTTGTAGGTACGGGGAAATTCCCTTCGCCCGAACTTATGCAGCAGGCCGTCATTGCATCTGAGACGCAGATGGTCACTGTTGCAATGAAACGTGTGAATATGATGAATGAGGCAACAGATGATATGTTGACTCACATCAATAGGGAGAATGTTCAATTACTGCCCAATACTTCGGGAGTTCGTAATGCCCAAGAAGCCGTTTTAGCAGCTCAAATGAGTCGTGAAATCTTCCACACAAATTTCATTAAGCTTGAGATTCATCCCGATCCCAAGTATCTCATGCCCGATCCAATTGAGACATTAAAGGCAACGGAAGAACTTGTTAAACTTGGTTTTATCGTTCTTCCTTATATCCAGGCCGATCCGGTTCTATGTAAACTCCTTGAAGAGGTAGGTTCAGCTGCAGTCATGCCTTTAGGAGCCCCTATTGGCACAAATAAAGGCTTGGTAACTCGCGACCTTCTTGAGATAATCATTGAGCAAAGTCGCATACCGGTTGTAATCGATGCCGGATTAGGGGCACCCTCCCATGCCTCTGCGGCCATGGAAATGGGAGCTGATGCAGTGTTAGTCAATACAGCAATAGCTATAGCCGACGATCCAGTGGAAATGGCTAAGGCATTCCATCTTGCAGTCCAAGCAGGACGAAAAGCGTTCAATGCCGGGTTAGGAATGGTCAGTCAGACTGCGCAAGCATCTTCTCCTCTTACTTCCTTTTTGGAATAAAACTATTAATACAAATTTTAACCTATAGAATCATGAAAATTGAAAATATTGATGTCTCCTCATATCCTCATTCTGAAAAAATTTACATGAAGGGGAAGTTATTTCCCGATCTTCGTGTTGGAATGAGACAAATTAACCTCTATCCTACTGTAGAAATAATTGACGGAAAGCGCATAGAGCACCCGAATTCTCCCGTGGTGGTGTATGATACAAGTGGACCCTATACAGATCCAAATATTGATATTGACATTAATCGAGGACTCCCACGCGATAGAATGAAGTGGAAACTGGACCGTAACGATACCATAGAACTTCCTGATATTACGAGTCTCTATGGTAAGAGTCGAAAAGCAGACCGATCGCTTGATTCCTTACGCTTTCCGGTGTCACACAACCCACGAGTTGCCAAAGAAGGACATCGCGTCACTCAGATGCACTATGCAAAAAAAGGAATTATTACTCCCGAAATGGAATATGTAGCAATCCGAGAAAATCTTAATAACGAGGCTTTGGGAATTGAAAGCTATATCACTCCAGAATTTGTACGTCAAGAGGTTGCAACCGGTAGAGCCGTCATAGCATCCAATATAAATCATCCGGAAGCTGAACCAATGATAATTGGGTCTAAATTTGCTGTAAAGTTAAACACAAATATCGGTAATTCCGCGCTTTCATCCGGCATCGAAGAAGAGGTCGCCAAAGCTGTTTGGAGTTGCTATTGGGGTGGAGATACACTGATGGATCTTTCGACCGGAGAACATATACACGAAACGCGCGAATGGATTATCCGAAATTGTTGTGTGCCGGTCGGAACAGTTCCCATTTATCAAGCGTTAGAAAAAGTCAATGGTGACGTAAGTAAACTCACCTGGGAAATTTATCGCGACACCCTAATCGAACAATGTGAACAAGGAGTTGATTATTTCACTATTCATGCCGGTGTTTTGCGTGAACATGCAAATCTCGTAGGAAGTCGCTTGACGGGATGTGTGAGCCGAGGAGGGTCGATTATGACTCAATGGTGTGTGCTTCACAATCAAGAAAGCTTTCTCTATACCCATTTTGAAGAGATCTGTGAGATTTTAAATAAATATGATGTTGCTGTGTCATTAGGCGATGGAATGCGACCCGGTTCTACTCACGATGCCAACGACAGAGCTCAATTTCTTGAATTAGACGTATTGGGAGAACTGACAGAAATTGCCTGGAATCATGATGTGCAGGTTCTTATTGAAGGCCCGGGCCATGTCCCCATGCAGAAAATTCCCGAAAATATGGAGCGTCAAAAGAAAGCTTGTCACAATGCCCCGTTTTATACACTTGGTCCTTTGACCACTGATATTGCTCCGGCCTATGACCATATTACTTCTGCAATTGGTGCAGCCATCATTGGGAGTCTTGGTACGGCAATGATTTGCTATGTAACTCCTAAAGAACATCTTGCACTTCCTACACTTGAAGACGTTAGAGAGGGAGTGATTACCTATAAAATTGCAGCCCATGCAGCCGATCTTTGCAAAGGATTTCCGGGAGCAAACGTTCGTGATGATGCTCTCTCGAAAGCTCGCTATGATTTTCGTTGGAAAGATCAATTCAATTTGTCACTGGATCCTGAAAAAGCAAAAAGATTTTATCTTGACAGTCGTCGAGATGCACCGGAAGCAGATGACAAATTTTGCACCATGTGTGGTCCGAACTTCTGCGCAATGAGAATATCCCAGAATATAGCTGATGTTTGTGAGAAAGACTAAAAATGAACAACTCAGCTATACTTGATCCTTCTGATAAAAAAATGCAGCCCATAAAGCGTCAGTTTCACTCAGATCCGGATTCAAAGAATATTTTTGGTCGAGGTTTTGCCGATGTAATAGATTCATATTCCTGGGAAGACACAATTCGTCTGGTTGAAAGTGCGACTGAAGAGGATGTCCGTCGGGTAATATCCAAGGCAAGACGAAATCAAAAGCCATTGACTCCTGATGAATTTGCAATATTGATTTCCAAATCTGCGGACAAATTCTTGGAAGAGATGGCTCAACTAAGTCAATATTTCACCCGTGAACGATTTGGGAAAACTATTTCGCTTTATATTCCCATGTATGTTTCCAATGCATGCACGAATAAGTGTGTATATTGTGGTTTTAATCACGACAATCCTTTTGCTCGCACAGTTTTGACAATGGAGCAAATTGAGAAGGAATGTAAAGCAATTCGCAAACTTGGACCTTTTGAGAACCTTTTAATTGTTGCCGGAGAATATCCCTCAGTATGTGGAATTGATTACCTGGAGAATGTTTTGCACACCGTCAGACCCTATTTTCACAATCTCACTATTGAAGTGCAACCAATGAGAGCTGCGGACTATTATCGTTTGACTCAATCGGGTCTAAACGGGGTGGTGTGCTTTCAGGAGACATATCATCGAGAAGCCTATAAGAAATATCATCCGCGGGGGATGAAAAGTCATTTTGATTGGCGCCTGAACGGCTTTGACAGAATGGGAGAAGCAGGAGTTCATAAAATTGGTATGGGAGCTCTCTTGGGTTTGGAAGACTGGAGAGGAGATGTGGTCATGTTAGCCCGTCATCTGCGTTATCTTCAGCAACGATATTGGCGTTCAAGATTCTCAGTCAACTTCCCTAGAATGCGCCCCTCAGAAAGTGGTTTTCAGCCTATCAGTATTATAAATGACAGAGAATTGGCAAAATTGACATTTGCATTTCGCATCTTTGATCATGATGTCGATATTTCTTACTCAACGCGTGAAGCGGCTACCTATCGAGACAATATCATGACTCTGGGAGTAACTTCAATGAGTGCTGGTAGTCAAACGGAACCAGGTGGTTATTGCTCCACTCCGGAGGCTCTTGAGCAATTTGAAGTTTCTGACGACCGTTGTCCAAGGGATGTGGAAAAATCGATTAGAAGAAATGGTTATGATCCCATTTGGAAAGATTGGGATTCTGTCTTTGATTAAATTTATTCTTCTTCCAAACAACGACGACTGAAAAATAGTAAATCTACCGCACGACGGCTGACCGGAGAAAATACCCATTCCGGCAGCCGTCCGTTTTCTTCATATCCGGCTTTTGTAAATAATCGACGACTTGCGATGTTATCTTCTACAATTTTAGCACCCAAAATAGTAATGCGAAGTAAATTGGATGCATATTTCGCGGCCATCGAAAGTAATTCTGTTCCCAATCCTTGGCGTCGAAAGGTATCAACGACATATACTCCGACAAAAGCATGGCTATCTTTGGCGCTAATTTCAATGAAATCAAGAATACCGAGTCTTTCTTGTGTGGCTTGGGATTCTGCAATCAGTCTAAGCTGACAGGCGCGGAAAGGGTCCGCATCATAATTGAGAGCATATTCTATAAGTTGTCGTTCGGACAAGGGAGCAGTATATCCGTTGAAAGCAAAATTTAATGGGTCACATTCCACATGAGACATAAACTGCGCATCTTCCGGCACGACAGCTCTTAGTCTGATTCTTGAAGTATTAAACCAATTCATTGAGTCAGTCCGAGGATTTATTAAAGAATGGAATCCGATTGATAATTGAGCGCCCAAGTGTAAGCTCATCGGTAAACTCCAACTCATTTCCGATACTTAAACCGCGTGCCAAAACAGTGATGGTAACCGGAAGATTCTCAAGTCGACGATAAATGTAGAAGCTGGTTGTATCTCCTTCCATGGTCGGACTAAGAGCTAAAATCACTTCTTCAATTCGCTCTTCTTCAACACGTTTAACCAGTGAATCGATTTCAATATCACTTGGCCCTATTCCATCGATTGGAGAAATGAGCCCCCCTAACACATGATATAGACCTTTGTGTTCATGGGTGGATTCTATAGTAATTACATCTTTAACATTTTCGACTACACACACAATTTTTGGATCTCTCCGACTATTTGAACAAATAGGACAAAGTGGTTCTTCCGTAATGTTATGGCAACGCGGACAATAGCGCACCTCACGACGCATTCGGATTATAGCTTCTCCAAGATTAAAGGCGGCCTCTTCTTCTTTTCGCAAAAGATGGAGAGCCAACCTGAGAGCTGTCTTTCTTCCAATTCCGGGCAACTTCGACAGTTCGTCGACGGCTGCATCCAAAAGTGTTGAATGAAAATTTCCTAACATAAGTGCGAAATTACTAAAAAAAGATGATAGCAACTGAAGTGAGTTTCTTTAAAATTCAATAAAAGCATTTTCTTTCCGTTTTGATTATTGAAAACTAAACTACTTAGACGATTCTGATGATTGATTATATTAAGGGTACGATTTCAGAAATTAATCCGGCAATTGCAGTTGTTGAATGTAGTGGAATCGGATATGAAGTAAATATCACATTAATTGACTATTCCAAATTATTGGAAGAAAAGACTGCAAAATTTTATATTCATGAATCGATACGTGATGATGCTCATGTATTGTTTGGATTTTTAGATAAAGACAGTCGGACAATTTTCCGAATGCTCATTGGTGTCAGCGGTGTAGGTCCAAACACTGCAAGATTAATTCTTTCATCCTTAACTCTCGATCAGCTTTGTAACGCAATTGCTTCCGAATCAGACTCAGCTTTAAAAACAGTTAAGGGAATTGGAGGACGAACCGCTCAAAGAATCATAGTCGATTTAAAAGATAAAATAAAAAACAGCGATTCAACGTTTATTTCGAGTACACCAGTGTCAGCTCAATCTTATGATGATGCTTTGTCGGCACTTGTCATGTTGGGATTTTCTGTACCTCAAAGTCGAAAAGCTTTAGACCGCGTTTATTCCACTGCAATAGATCTCTCTGCGGAAGAGGCGATAAAGCAAGCATTAAAAATGCTTTAAGGAATTCAGAAATAATTTTTTAGTCTGACACGTATCTTTTCATGAGACGAAGGGGAGATTTTAGTCGGTTATTAGTCATATGTTTGGCTGCGGTATGCGGGGCTATGGGAGGTGTTGTCCTTAGTCCGGCACAGTCTGTTGGCAGTCAATTGAATCCTCCCCCTCCCCCTCCTACTCCCTATCTTGATAAGACAAAGATTCCTGATAGCTTGTTAATGCCATCTCCGGTCCAGACCACCATCCCTCAAGGTTATGATGATTATGCCGGACGAGAATTTGTGGCAGATCTTCGGGACCCGCAAAATATTAAGACAACAGCGGAATATGATCCGGCAACGGGGATGTATTGGATTCGTACGCAGCTTGGCGATCGGGAAATAGTTACTCCATATTTAATGACGGCCTCCCAATATCATGAATTGGTCAATCGTCAGGAAATGTATGATTATTTCCAAGAAAAAAATTCAGAAATATTCGAAAAGAAGGAAAAGGAAGCCTTTAATATTTTCGATATGAATTTTGCTCTTGGTCCGTTAGAGAAAATATTTGGACCCGGAGGAGTGAGATTGACTACTTCTGGCTCAATTCAACTTTCAATGGGAATCAAGAGTAACAAGACTGACAATCCAGCTTTATCACTCAAGTCGAGACGAAAAACTTTTTTTGATTTCGATCAGAAGATTCAAGCCAATATCAATGCATCGGTCGGTGACAAACTCAAGTTTAATATGAGTTACAACACCGATGCGACCTTTGATTTTGATTCTAAGAATCTTAAGTTATCATATGAAGGGAAGGAAGACGAAATTATCAAGAGTATTGAAGCTGGAAATGTTTCAATGACTACGGGTTCCTCTCTGATTCGCGGTGGAACGGCTCTTTTCGGAGCGAAAGCCAAACTACAATTTGGGAAATTGACTTTGACGGGGTTGGTCTCCCAACAAAATAGTGAGTCTCAAACCATCACCACACAGGGTGGCGTTCAATCCACTAAATTCTCGATCAAAGCGGATAACTACGATGCCAACCGACATTTCTTCCTGTCGCAATATTTCTATGATAATTATGACAATTTTGCTTCCAAGTTGCCCCATGTGACTTCCGGGATTAATATCACAAGGATAGAAGTGTGGGTAACTAACAAGCAAAGCAATTTCAACGAAAGTCGAAATTTTGTTGGGTTTATGGATTTGGGAGAAAACACTCGCATGGCTAATAACTTTTGGCAGCCTAATCCCTCTGTACCTGTCCCATCCAATCAATCTAACAATCTGCTTACGATTATAAAGGAACAATATCCCGGGGCTCGCAATATAAATCAAGTAACCCAGGTACTTGAGCCTTTGCAAAGTATTGGAATTATTGGAGGACAGGATTTTGAAAAAGTGGAGAGTGCTCGTCTTCTTAATTCTTCCGAATATACTCTCAATTCTACCTTAGGATATATTTCATTAAAAGCCGCTCTCAACACTGATGAAGTATTGGCAGTAGCTTATGAATACACGTATCAAGGTAAAGTGTATCAAGTTGGGGAATTTTCCTCTGATGTTACTTCTACCGACCAATCGCTTTACTTGAAAATGCTCCGAGGCACCACAATTTCCACCAAACTTCCCATGTGGAAGCTGATGATGAAAAATGTTTATGCACTTGGGGCCTATCAACTTCAAAGTAAGAATTTCAAACTAAACATAAAATTCTTAAGTGATACGACCGGAACAGAAATTAACTATCTTCCAGTCGGATCTATTGCTAATCAACCCCTTCTTCAAGTGATGAATCTTGATAGGCTGGATTCTAATCAAGAATCAAATTCGGACGGATTTTTCGATTATGTGGAAGGCTATACAGTTCAATCGTCATCTGGAAAGATTATCTTTCCTGTAGCGGAGCCGTTTGGCGCTCATCTGGAGAAGAAAATTGGTAATCCGGCGATTGCGGCGGCTTATATATATCCGGAGCTTTATGATTCAACATTAGTTGTAGCACGCCAATTTGCTGACAAAAATAAATATTCACTTGTCGGAGAATACCAAGCTTCTTCAGGGGCGACTATTCGGCTCAATGCCATGAATGTTCCAAGGGGGTCAGTTGTAGTGACTGCAGGGGGAGTTACTCTCGTGGAAAACAGTGACTACACTGTTGACTACTCGATGGGAATAGTTACCATCACTAATCAAAGTATAATTGATGCCGGCACGAATGTCAGCGTGACTCTTGAAAATCAGTCTCTTTTCTCCATGCAGCGTAAAACACTGCTTGGATTCGATGCTCAATATCGATTCAATAAAGACTTAACTGTCGGAGGGACTTTACTCCATTTTTCAGAAAAGGCACTCACTGAGAAAGTGAATATTGGGGATGAAGTAATCAATAATACTATGTGGGGAGTCAATTTGAGTTGGAACAAACAATTCATGTGGCTGACAAATTTGCTTAATAAAGTGCCAACTATCAATGCGACTGCTCCCTCTTCCATAAATGTAACGGCAGAGTTCGCCCAACTCATCCCACATAAACAAAAAAGCGGGTCCAATAAAGGGTCAAGCTATATTGACGATTTTGAAACCACTCAGACAGGTGTTGACCTTCGTTCGCCATATTCATGGTTTCTATCTTCTACTCCGTCAGAAAAGTCTGGAACAGCACTCTTCCCAGAGGGTCAACTCTCGGATAATATCGATTATGGTAAAAATCGTGCCTTACTCGCATGGTATTATATCGATCGAATGTTCACCCAAAAGAATTCGTCGATGGTGCCGGGATATCTAAAAAATGATGTCGAACAAATGTCAAATCCCTATGTCAGGGAAGTTACGATCAATGAGATTTTTCCCAATAGAGATTTGTCATACGGTGAAGCAGATTATATCCAGACACTAAATCTTTCCTTCTATCCCAAAGAAAGAGGTCCTTATAATTTGGATGCAGAAAATATTGCTTCAGATGGGACGCTTCTCAATCCGGAAAAGCGCTGGGGTGGTATCATGCGCAAAATAGACAATACGAATTTTGAGAACTCCAATGTGGAGTATCTGCAATTTTGGATGCTCGACCCATTCCTTGATGAAAATAATCCTAATACTGAAGGAGGAGATCTTTACATAAATTTTGGTGATATTTCTGAAGATATTCTCAAAGACGGAATGAAGAGTTACGAAAATGGTATTCCCATCGATGGAGATAACAGATTTATCACGGAAACATCATGGGGACGGGTAAGCCGACAAAATTCGCTTACATATGCCTTCGAAAATTCAGAAAATGCCCGGCCGATGCAAGACGTAGGTCTTGATGGTCTTCCGAATGCCGATGAATTTAATTTCGCTACATACAGCAACTATCTGGATCAGCTTCGTAATAAACTTTCACCGGCTACTATCTCTGAAATGCAGGATAGTCCGTTCTCTCCTTTTAATGATCCGGCAGGCGATAATTATCATTTCTTCCGTTCACCATATTATGACGAGCATCAAGCCGGTGTGATTGAACGTTACAAACATTACAACGGAGTGGAAGGCAACTCCCTTTCTCCGGATCAAAGCGACAACCCTTATTATCAATCTGCCCGGACCGTCCCTGATGTAGAGGATATTAATCAGGATAATACTCTCAACGAATACGAGCGCTATTTTCAATATAAGGTTTCCATTCGACCCGAAGATCTTCAGGTGGGTAAAAACTATATATCGGATCGTCAGGAAAGTCGAGTGACCACACCGGCAGGGCCAAAAACAGTAGTTTGGTATCAATTTAAAATACCCCTTTCTCAACCTGATAAAGTTATTGGAGGAATCAATGACTTCTCTTCGATCCGCTTTGCCCGTATGTTTATGACCGGCTTTCGCGAAGTGACTCACTTGAGATTTGCGACCCTGGAGTTAGTTAGAGGAGAATGGCGAAATTACAATTTTAATCTTAACAATAGAAATGACTCTCCGGCAGAAGGCGAACTCGACATGTCGATTGTTAATATCGAAGAAAATTCAGGTCGCACCCCGGTCAACTATGTGCTTCCTCCGGGTGTAAATCGAATCCAAGATCCAGGGCAGTCTCAGGCCACTCAACTCAATGAGCAGTCCCTTGCCATGACTGTGACCGGTCTTCAACCCGGTGATGCTAGAGGAATTTATAAAAACACTCAACTTGACCTACGAGTGTATCGCCGTCTACAGATGTGGAATCATGCAGAAGCTTTAATTGATGAAAAGACTAATCTAAAGAATGGCGATCTTGCTCTTTTCATTCGCTTGGGCTCGGACGTGAAGAGTAATTATTATGAATACGAAATCCCATTGGAGGTTACTCCGGCGGGTCCATACAACAATATGTCGTCGGCTGACCGTCAACTCGTTTGGCCTGCATCCAATTATTTGAATCTTTCATTGGAAGCGTTTACCGATTTAAAAGCAGAACGTAACCGAGAGAAAAGTGCGGGAACCACCGGAGTAGGTTATGCGCAAGTTTTCTCACGTCGTGACCCGTCGGATGAAAACAATACGATTTCGGTATTGGGCAATCCATCTCTCTCCGATGTCAGGGTTATGTTGATCGGTATACGCAATAAATCTAATTCTGTCAAAGATGGATGTATTTGGGTTAATGAATTAAAGGTAACGGACTTCAATGAAAGTGGAGGATGGGCAGCCAAGGCGAATGTGAATCTGGCACTCTCAGACATTGCGACAATCAATTTCTCCGGTCACACTGAAACCGATGGATTTGGAGGAGTTGATCAGGGACTTGCGGCTCGGCGTCTAGATACCTATAAACAATACAATATTGCAGTTCAAGGCGATGTAGGAAGGTTAGTGCCTGAAAAGTTGAAGCTATCAGCTCCAGTCTACTATTCCAAGTCAACTGAAACTATAACACCGAAGTATAATCCTCTTGATCAGGATATGCTCCTAAAGGATGCTCTGAATGCAGCCTCAACAAAACAAGAGAAAGATTCCATTCGGAATTATGCAGTGACGACCAAGAGTGTCGAGAGTTTCTCTCTAAGTAATTTTAGATTTGATGTCAAAAGTAAGAATCCCATGCCATGGGATCCGGCAAATTTCCAGATTTCATTCTCTTTTAATCGTCAGAAGAATGTGGATCCGACGACGGAATATGAAAATACTAATGATTACCGTGGGTCGTTACAATATTCCTACGCTCCTTTCATTAAAGATTGGAAGCCCTTCTCCAAAATTAAGGGTAAGGGAAAATTTGCCAAATTTCTTAAAGATTGGGGTTTGCGATGGATGTTTAATTCATTGACATTCTATACCAATATAACTCGGTACTACTACGAACAGCAAACAAGAAGTGAAATAGATGTAGACTTCCAACTTCCAGTCCAAGTTAGCAAAAATTTCCTATGGGATCGTCAACTTAATTTGACATGGAATCTTACGCAATCTTTAAATGTATCGTTTGCTTCCAACACGGTAGCCCGAATAGAAGAAAGCATCGGCGCTGTCAACAAGCGACTTTTCCCGGATAGATATAGAGACTGGAAAGACACGGTTTTAAATTCGATCCGTCATTTGGGTACTCCGTGGAACTATAATCAGACTTTCACAGCATCCTATAGAGCTCCTTTCTCCAAGATTCCTTTCCTTGATTATTTGAGTGGAAATATAACTTATAATTCTACATATCGCTGGGATCGAGGGGCCACTGTCGATGAGATAAATATGGGCAATTCGATTCAGAACCAATCAAGTTGGAATGCAGATGCCAGATTAAATTTTGAGACACTTTTTAATAAGTCTAAATATCTTCAGACAATTAATCGTCGTTTTTCCGGATCAGCACGTAATCGGAATAATAACAAGAATAGTAAAGATAAAAAATCTGAAAAAAAATTTGAGCGAGCCATTATGCTCTCGCCTGACACTTCAACTTTGGTCAAACATAATCTTAAAACGGACAAGGTGCGTCTTGTCGCAATGTCAGGCAACAAACCCTTTAAGGTTGAGACAAAAGTTATTGATGAAAATACTATCGAGATTCTTACGAGAGGAATCGAGCAAATCAAAATTACAGTTAGGGAAAATAAGAAAGCTGAGAAGAAAAACATAATGAAGGAAGTTGGGGATTATACACTCCGCTTCCTGATGATGCCTCGCAGTGTATCTTTCCGCTGGAGATCCACACATTCAATGACTCTTCCTCAGTTCGCACCCAACGTTGGTAATGCTTTTGGACAAACTCGGTCAGCCGGTCCAATGGCTCCTGGACTTGATTTTGCTTTCGGGTTTTATAATGAAGATTATGTGAATCGCGCTTTGGACAGAGGATGGCTGCTGACCGGTAATGACTTAACTTCTCCGGCCATTTGGAATAAGACTACCGAATTTAATTTTGAGCTTAATCTGGAGCCCATAAGAGGCTTGAAGATATTATTAACGTCTAATCTGACGGATAATAGAACTCGGCAGGTGCAGTTTATGTATAGTGATATGCCTACTGCCCGAACTGGTTCTTACACCCGCACTCATTGGGCTTTTGCGACTGCTCTCAAAAATAGCAACGCTGATGACGGATATGCTTCAGCTGCCTTCTCAAAATTCTTGGAAAACATTCCGGTAGCAAGTGCTCGAGTGGAGAATCAGTATCATGGACTTCATTATCCTGAAGGAGGCTTTATGGAAGGTAATGTTTTGGCAGGGTCTGTCTATAATCCCAACAACGGCACTCCTTCATCAACAAGTTCTGATGTTTTAATTCCCGCATTTTTAGCGGCTTATTCCGGTCAAAACATAAATACCATTACACTTCAGCATTTCCCCGGCTTAAGTTCCATGCGACCCAATTGGCGAGTAACTTATGATGGCTTTAAAGAGATGGGCAACATGAAAAACATCTTTAAAACATTTACCGTTACTCATGCGTATCAATGTACGTATTCAGTAGGGTCATATGGAAGTTATCTTAATTGGATCGGAGTAGATGGGGAATGTGGTTTTATTTTGGATGAGCAAACAAAAATGCCAATTCCGTCTTCTCCTTATAATATTACTTCAGTAGCCATCACAGAGAAGTTTGCACCACTTATAGGTTTAAATATGACTCTCCAAAATGACTTGTCGATTAATTGTGAGTATCGCGATTCAAGGACATTGACACTTAATTCGTCAGCAGGCCAGATTGTTGAAGCCAATAGTCGCCAACTTACTGTCGGAGCCGGCTATAAAATTGCAAACTTTAACAAAGTGCTTAAGTTTGGTGGTCAACAAGGAGGAGTGAATAATGATCTATCATTAAATTTTGATCTCTCCTGGTCAACTAACCAAGCTCTAATCCGTAAAATTGAATCAGCTTATACTCAAGCGACTTCGGGGACTCAGACTCTTTCAATTAATTTTACAGCAAGCTATGTCGTCAGCAAACGAGTGACTATCTCCGCCTTCTTTGATCACCAAGTAAATACTCCTTTGGTGAGCAATTCCTCTTTCCCCACTTCTAATTCCAACTATGGAATTTCATGTAATATTTCTTTGGCCCGATAATCTTATCCTATTACTCCACTAAACCAAAGACTGATTCATACGTCTAATTAGAAAATCTTTTTTGGAGTGAAGACATTATACGTCTTTTTCTTCTTAATTCTATGACGGACATGCAGAAATTTTTCTTATCTCCAAATAAGCGAATTATTACAGTTTTTTTATTAGTATGGGTGGGAAGTGTCTTATCTCAACTCCTTGCAGTACAGAAATTTAGTGATGAGACGCTTCACTATGTTATTTCTTATAAATGGGGTATGATTCATAAAGATGCCGGAGAAGCAACGCTCACTCTCCGACAATCTGGTTCCAACTATCATATTACATTAGCGGCTAAAACCAAGCCATGGGCTGATAGGTTTTTTATGGTTCGCGATACATTATTGTCTACCGTACGAATAGATGGATTTCAGCCGGTCTCTTATCAAAAGATTTCCCATGAAGGAGGAAAGTATGGAAAAGACGTGATAAAATACATTTATTCCGGGAATACAGTCACGGGCAATTGTTCTCGTTATAGGGAAAAAAAGGGAAAGATTTCCTCCTCGCAAAAGACATTATCAGCACAGGGAGCGGTATATGATATGCTTTCTATTTTCTATTATTTAAGATTGATTAACTATGATAATCTGGATAATGGCAGAATGATAAAAGCTACGGTTTTCTCAGGTTCGAAAGCAGAAACCATCTCTGTAAAAAGCTTGGGTAAAACGTCTGTTAAAATGCGTAACGGGACTACCCGAGAAGCTTATCATATCCGGTTTAATTTTACTACGGGTGGAAAAAAGAAATCAAGTACAGATATGGACACATGGATTTCAACCGATTCTAAACATATCCCTCTAATGTTGGTCGGACAGTTGCCAGTTGGCCAGGTTAAATGTTATCTCCTATAAGATTGCAAATAAAATATCAGAGTTCCAGTTCCTCTTTTAATAATAGATTTACTTTTCTGAGAGTCTCATTCTTCCCAATATCAAAAAGATTAATTGGACGATTGACTCCTTGAATTTCAGCCGTCCGCTTGATAGAAAGATAATAGTCCATAATTGGGAACGGCATCTCCTGAAAGATGTTAATCATTTCTCCAACTATACTTGGATTTAGCACATGAATTCCGCTAAAAGAATAATTCCGATCCTCAGGAGATATTGAAACATCCTTAGGTCGGCACTCTTGCGTATTAATATTAATCCATCCTTTAAGGTGCATATCTGGATAAAAAACTAACTGTCGCGAAGATTTACGCTCACTTACAAGTAATGTAGCATCTCCTTTCAGCGCTTTGTGATCCAGCATCAATTGCTCCAAATTAGCATCCGTCAGGATATCCACATTGTGAACTAAAAAGGGTTCGGTATCTTGACATAAAAATTGTCGTGCATGTATAATACCTCCCCCGGTGTCGAGAAGTAAATTTGATTCATCACTAAGATTTATCTTAACTCCATATTCTTTGGAACTGAGGAAGTCTCTAATTTGATTGTCAAAATGATGAATATTAATTGTAATATTGTCAAATCCGTGTGCTTTCAATTTAAGAATGACTCGTTCCAGCATTGGTACTCCTCCAACCGGCACAAGTGCTTTCGGGTGTCGTTCGGTCCATGGCTTGAGTCTCGTCCCAAGTCCGGCAGCCAAAATAAATGCTTTCATAATTATCCGTTTTGAAAAGTTTGAGCGATTCCCTGCTCCCGATGAATTAATTTAACTATGATTTGTGGGAATTCATTTTTCAAATGTTCAGCCGTTTTTTCTGCACAATACACTGAACGATGTTGGCCTCCGGTGCAACCAAATCCAATCTGCAAAGAACTGAACCCTCTTTGGATGTAGCGAATCACAGCAGAATCAGTTAATTCGTGGGCAGATCCAAGAAATCGCTGTACTTCTCCCCTCTTTTCCAAAAATTCAATTACTGCCCGGTCTCTCCCAGTCAAAAGCTTATACTCTTCATATCGTCCCGGATTATGCATTGCTCGACAGTCAAACATAAAACCGCCCCCATTTCCGGATAAATCTTCAGGATAACCTTTTTTATAAGAAAAACTAAAAACAGTCACAGTTAATTTTTCATTATGAGGAGGAAGTTTAAATCGCTCATCAGCAGCCAATCCTTCAATAATCCTACAAATTTCAGGATATTCTTCACAAATATCTTCTTTTTTTAATTCTACAAGATTCTCTATCGCATGAGGAATGCTTTCTATGAAATGGGCACGCTTCTGAATTAAACCTCTGAATCCATAGGCTCCCAGGACCTGAAGTGTTCTAAAGAGTGCAATAAATGGATAGGGCTTTATGACTTCATGCTTTTGTATTCCTCGCAATCTTGCAAATTCTTCAGCGTAAATATTAAGTAATTCTAACCGTTCCTCATAGGAGAATTTTGCCTTAGCTTGCCAAAGAAAAGAAACGGCATCATATAAAGTTGGACCTTTACGCCCCCCTTGATAATCAATAAAATATGGTAAATTATTTTTTACTATGATATTTCGACTCTGAAAATCACGATACATAAATCCTGATTGGGTTTCAGGCCAATTTTCGATGCAGTGTCGAATAGCATCGAAATCTTTTTCCAATGCCTCCTCATTGAAATCAATACCTATTGGTTTTAAAAAGTTATATTTAAAATAATTCAAGTCCCAAGCCGCTTGTCGAGAACCGAAACGTGGAAACATGGCAGCTTTTTCCCATTTTTCTGGAGAAATGGTCTGAAGTTGAGCCAATTTTTTAAGAGCAATCTCTGAGACAATTCGTCCTTGATGAGTATGCAACACTTTCAAAAGAGGAGTATCACCTAAATCTTCCATTAAATAATATAATTCACTGGGATCAATGGAATATATTTTGGGCACCAGAATTCCTTCTTGTAAAAAAATTTTTGAAAAATTTATGAATGAATGATTTTCCCTTATATCGGTGCCGTGAGCTCCAATTACAGTAATATCAGAATCAGGATGAAAAATCCTGGAATAAATTCTATCTCCACCAGCTTGCGGCAATCGAACAATATTGGCCGGCTCAACTTTAAATCTATCAAAAAATAATTTTTTCAGATGTTTCTGCATCGTTTTTATGGAAGAATAATATTATTACAAAATTAATATTGATTTATCAGCTTTCCAAACTCAATTATCCCTTTATCTGCTCTCTCTTGTATATATGGTTAATAATTTGTAATTTTGCAATAGCAAAACTACAATATCCTCATCTCTTGTAATTTAATAATTAATTCATATCTTTTTTAGGCTTTGTCTTAATGAAACTACTGTATTTCTGTCTTTTAGCTTGTACTCTCTTTACTGCATGCGGTCCAAGAACGCATACTTCCAATGATACAACGGAGGAAGAAAGTCTCTCCATAGATAATTCCGATAGTATCAAAAAAAGTCAAGAAATGCTAAACGACACTACGCCTTTATCTTTTGGTTCGGCAGAAGATGCCATTCAATATATGAAGTCGACGCCAGAATGGGAAAAATATTCCAAGGGTATACTACCTCGGATGGCTCGAGAAAGTTTATCGTACGCTACTAAACTATTAAATAATAAGTATGACTATTTCATTATTGTCGACAAATCAATAATGAAGGTGATACTCTATAATAAATATGGAGAGGTAGTAAAGCAA
Source organism: uncultured Sangeribacter sp. (assembly GCA_964574285.1). Lineage (GTDB taxonomy): Bacteria > Bacteroidota > Bacteroidia > Bacteroidales > Muribaculaceae > Lepagella. The sequence continues at coordinate 24,912 of CAZNMC010000031.1, forward strand.
TATGGAATGGCCTGTGCTAAAAATTATGGGACCAAAATGAAGAAAGCTGACAGTCGCACTCCAGATGGTTTTTTTTCTGCTGAAGGCATTTACGATAGCACGGATTGGTTATATACAAATGATTGGGGTGAGACAAGTCCGGTTCGCGGACAATTTGGACCGCGATTCATTCGCTTAAAATGTCCTAATACCACTCAAATAGGTATTCATGGAACAGGGTCACCATGGAGTATTGGCAAGCGAGTCAGTCATGGGTGTATTCGATTGACAAATGAAAATATTCTTGATTTGGTAAAATATGCTAAAGTCGGAATGCCAATAATTGTTAATCCTTCTCCATCAGATATGGCAGTTAATAAGCGAGAAGGCAACAATATCCCCTCCATTACTTCTCTGCCCGATGGAGTAAAACCTGAACCAAATAATTATGTTGCTCCTGTATCAACTGTCAAACCAAAACCGGAAACATCGGATTCAACTCTAAACCAAAATAGTGAGAGTGATGATGTTCCTGAGGTTAGAGAAACTGTTCCTTCCTCTGAGCCATTACAACCTACCGAACAAAATAGTGAAGAATAACTTCTCTATGGATTTTTATATAATTTCATTTTAAAATTTAATTAAGAAGTTTCCCAAATTCTTTTAATACAATATTGATAATCAGATTTTTATCTTTTTAAGGCACTCAAAAAGTTGTCAAAAAAATAAAAATCTGATTATTTTTTTGTCTAAAATTTTGCTTATTTGACTATATCTATATAATTTTGTTCAATCTAAATTTGCTTTTAGACCATATATCCCCACTGACAAATATAATTATAGAATGATCCAAGTTGTCATAAAGAGAGATGGTCGCTTAGTCGGCTACAACGAAGAGAAAATTAAAGCGGCCATCCGTAAAGCTATGCTCACTACTGAAATTGGAGAAGATGAAGGTCTGATTCAAAAAATTACCGATAGAATCGGCATGACGGGAAATGAGCGAATGACAGTGGAAGAAATTCAGGATCGCGTGGAAATTGAGCTGATGAAATCGGCTCGAAAGGATGTGGCAAAACGCTATATCGCATACCGGGATAAAAGATCTGTTGCCCGACGAGCTAAAACACGCGATATGTTT
>CAZNMC010000032.1:0-25822 GCA_964574285.1 uncultured Sangeribacter sp.
GAGCGGCAAACGAGGCTCGAACTCGCGACCCTCAGCTTGGGAAGCTGATGCTCTGCCAACTGAGCTACTGCCGCAGTGGGGTAGATTGAGAAACCAGTTTGTATGAAGAGGTCCCTTGAATCCATTGCAAAATTACAATAAATATTTTAATTATCCAATATTTTATTAAATGTTTTAGTGCTTTTTTGTTATAATTTTTCTGATTTATCATTCTCTTTTTATTAGTCGTCAGTTGATTGAGAGGAGTTTGTCTTATTTAGGACAGTTTTTGCGTAAATTGGATAAATTTTATTTTAAGTTTCTATACGATCAGTGAGAAAAATTTCTTTGGAGAGTGTTGTATTTTAATAACCACTTACTTGAAGTGTCATTTTAACTTGAAATTTCTTATGAAAAAAATCATTCTTCTTCGACACGGTCAGAGCCAATGGAACCTTGAAAATCGATTCACGGGATGGACAGATGTGGAACTTTCCGAGGAAGGTCGTCGGGAAGCTCGCCAAGCCGGACGTAAAATCCTTCAGGCAGATTTGCACCCGCAATATTGTTTCACTTCTTATTTGCGCCGAGCCATACATACTCTTCAGATTGCCCTCGAAGAAATGAATCGGGACTGGCTGCCTGTCGTCAAGGATTGGCATTTAAACGAACGGCATTATGGGGCTCTGCAAGGTCTTAATAAAGCTGATACGGCAGAAAAATTCGGCGATGAACAAGTCCGTATTTGGAGACGCAGCTTCGATGTGACTCCTCCCGCACTGGATCCGTCCGACCCTCGTTCGCCGGCTACAGAAGAAAAATATTCAACCCTTTCGATAGATGAATTGCCCCTTACCGAGTCGCTTCAAACCACCATCACACGTGTACGTTCCTGTTGGGAGGAGCTGATTGCACCCGCTGTCAGACTTTACGGCACTGTGCTTGTTTCGGCTCATGGTAATTCACTCCGGGGATTGGCTATGATGCTTTTACATCTGAGTCCCCAGGAAGTGATGGATCTTGAGATTCCAACCGGTTCTCCTTGGGTTTTAGAGCTTGATGAGCGTCTGAATGTCAAGAAAAATTATTACCTTTGATTTCAGCTTTCATTCAGTGACTTTCGCTATAAATTAATATCTCGAAAATGAACAGATTAGTTCAAATGATCGAAGAGCAGGCTATTCGCTATTCTTCGCGTGAGGCGTTCCGCTTCTCTCGAATTCCTGAAGGTGAATGGCTTTCGGTTTCCTGGCAAGACTTCAAAAAGCAAATTGATACTGCTGCTAAAGCTTTTGCTGCTCTTGGCCTTCAGGAGAAAGATGCTATAGCCGTGTGTAGTCAAAACGCCCCTCAGATTCTGATCGCAGAATTCGGCGCATTTAATAATCGTTTGGTTGCCATTCCCATTTATTCGGGTAGTTCTCAAGATCAATTCGATTTCATCGTTTCAAATGGAGAAGCTCGTATAATTCTTGTTGGTGATAAATATCAATATGATCTTGCTTATGGGTATTGGAAAAAACATCCGGGAAGTATAAAGAAGATTATTGGGTTTTTCACAGAGGAAGAAGACCGCCAAGATGATGACAAGATTTCTATTTCATGGGAAGAATTTCTCAAGATTGGCATAGAGGCGACCCCGGAAATAGCTGAAAAGGTTAAAAGAAGGATAGCCAATGGCTTACCTGATGACCCTGCTACCCTGATATATACCTCCGGAACCACTGGAGAGCCCAAGGGAGTCGTAATAAGCCATGCAAACTACGATGCGGCTATGGAGATACATTTGAAAACTCTCACAATGGTTAGTGATGAAGACCTATCGATGGCCTTTCTCCCCATGTCGCATATTTTGGAAAAAGCATGGTCGTTCTTTTGCCTGACAAAGGGAATTAAAATTGCCATCAATTATGATCCTCGTTTGATTCAAGACACTATTCATAAGGTCCATCCCAATGTGATGTGCTGTGTACCACGCTTTTGGGAAAAAGTGTATGCCGGAGTTAAAGAAAAAATAGCATCCATGAGCTCTTTTCAGCGCATGATTATCAAGCGGGCTCTTAAGGTAGGGAAAAAACGCAACTTGCACTATGCAAGACTTGGGCTTAAGACGCCCACTTTGTTGGAAAAGGAATATCAATTTTGGGATCGACGTATTTTTTCGCGACTTAAAAACGCTATTGGTATTCCCGAGCCAAATATGTTTCCCACAGCCGGAGCTCCCTTAAGCGATCGCATTTGCGAGTTTATGCGTTCAGTAGGAATTGATGTCAAAATCGGTTATGGCCTAAGCGAGACAACTGCCACCGTGAGTTGCTTTGGTGAATCACATTATACCATTGGAACCGTGGGGAAACCTCTTTCCGGAATCGAAGTAAAAATCTCCCCCGAAGGTGAAATTCTCGTAAAAGCTCCCACTGTCACTCCCGGTTACTTCAAGAATCCGAAAGCTAATGAAGAAGCCTTTACGTCGGATGGATTTTTTCGAACCGGAGATGCTGGCTACCTAACTGCAGATGGCTCTTTGGTACTCACAGAGAGAGTAAAAGATCTCTTCAAGACTTCAAACGGGAAATACATTGCCCCCCAAGCTCTTGAAAGTCGGTTGGCCGAAAATAAATATATTGATGAAGTAGCTGTTATAGGTGACCAAAGAAAATTTGTCACGGCTCTCGTGGTGCCTAATCTTTCCCAGATAAAAGCCTGGGCCTCTCGGGAAGGAATTAACTATGAGTCAATTGAATCATTGCTTGCTGATCCGCGAACCAATAAGCTGATCATGAAACAAATTGATGAAACCCAAAAAGACATGGCTTCCTATGAACGCATTAAGCGTATTACACTTCTACCCAACCATTTTTCGGTGATGAACGGAGAAGTGACAAATACGATGAAAGTTCGACGACCGGTAGTGGCTAAGAGATATGCCCGCGAGATCGAGGCAATGTATGCAGAATAATTTCAGGGGTTATGCCGGTGTTGAGAATACAAAAAATAACGGACTCCAAAATTGACTAAGTGGAGTCCGTTATTTTTTGTGCCTTCTATCTTTTATGAACTGGGTCTCAATACCCAAATCTCATCCCTCAAGTGAAGCGGCAAATTCCATTAAATATGCTTTAATGAAATTATCAATGTTACCGTCCATAACCCCGTTGACGTCTGACGTTTGATAGTTCGTTCGGTGATCCTTTACTCTTCTGTCGTCAAAAACATAGCTTCGAATCTGACTTCCCCATTCAATTTTCTTTTTGCCGGCTTCGACTTTGGCCTGTTCCATCATGCGATGTTGCAACTCTTTATCATAGAGTATGGATCTAAGTTGCCGCATAGCATTCTCTTTATTTTTGGGTTGGTCGCGGGTTTCGGTGTTTTCGATGAGAATTTCTTCCTCTTCTCCCGTATAGGGATCTTTGAATTGATAACGTAGTCTTACACCGGACTCCACTTTATTCACATTCTGTCCGCCGGCTCCCCCGGATCGGAAAGTATCCCAGCTGATAGCTGCTGGATCCACATGTATTTCAATAGTGTCATCTACGAGCGGAGTGACAAAGACAGAGGCAAATGACGTCATGCGTTTCCCCTGCGCGTTATAGGGACTGACTCTGACCAAACGGTGGACACCGTTTTCACTCTTGAGATAGCCGTAAGCGTAATCCCCTTCGATATTGATCGTCACCGATTTAATGCCTGCGTCATCTCCCTCTAAAAGCTGAGCTATTGAAGTCTTGTAGTTATGGCTTTCAGCCCAGCGAAGATAGAGACGCATCAGCATTTGAGCCCAATCTTGGCTTTCCGTTCCTCCTGCACCGGAATTAATTCTCAAAACCACTCCAAGTTTGTCTTCCTCGCGTCGGAGCATATTTCGGAGTTCCAGTTTCTCTATGTCAGCTATTAACGCTGCATATTGCGCATCAATTTCCTCTTCAGTGACCAAGCCTTCCTTCAGAAAGTCCAGGGCAAGTTGGAGTTCTTCAATTTGTTTGGTCAGAGCTGTGTAACTGTCAATCCAGAAATGCAGTTCTTTTATTTTTCGCATTTGGGCTTCCGCTTTGTCACGGTCGTCCCAAAAGTCCGCCACATGAGTGCGGAGCTCCTCCTCCTCTACCTCAATTTTTTTCGATTCAATGTCAAGATAGTGGTTGAGGGCGTCGGTTCGTTTTTGGGCGTCTTTGAGCTGTTCGGGAGTAATCATATTTGGAGGTGATAAGTGCATCCCGGCCGATGTGAAAAAGTTTAAGCACCCTGCCGGTTTGACGGTGCAAATTTACAAAATAATTCTCAACCCTAATCTCCTATCTACCTTTAAAATGAGTTTGTAGACCTTGCTGCAATCGATAAAGGGGATTATTGACGGCTGATGAAATCGCGAATAATTTCAAGGATTTCCGGCGATATGGTTTCCTTGATTGTATTGTATTCCTCTGTTTCTCCGGTATTTGCGTGTTGAAAAAGATGGTTTAGACCATCCAGTTTCTTTACTTCGACATCCCTAACCCATTTTTCAAAGGCGTTTAAGTTGGCTTCTGAATCAACTTGAGTGTCTTTGGTGCCGTTGAGGGCTAAAATCTTGCAACCCACTTTTTTCAGCGATTCTGTCGGATCAAGACTTACCAAACTGTCAAAATAGCCGTTTCGGATTGAAAGATTACGTTTCACAGATTCTAAAACCAGCGTAGGCACATTGAGAGAATTAGATTTACAAATAAGATCAATGTCAATCGGCGCAGAAGTGCCTGACTCGGATTGCCGGGTTATTTCATCAAACATCATGGCAATAAGTTTTTTGGAATCTTCTCGTTGATTGCCCGACATTCCGGCCCGATCCAATAACCGGGTGTTTTGAGCCAGCAGTGCTTCTTTGGCCGGAACTACCATCCCTGCTAACGAAATGATAAAATCCGGTTTTTCTTCCGGAGCGATCATCACAGCTAATGTTCCTCCTTCGGAATGTCCCAAAATACCTTTTTTTCCAAATTCTGAAAGACCCTTTATAAAGCGAAACGCACCTTGGGCATCTTCTTTGAAAGTTCCAATAGTCGCTTGGGTATAGTTGCCTTCAGAAGAGGCCACTCCTCGGTCGTCAAACCGAAAAGAGGCTATATCATTTCGTGCTAAAAAATCCGAGATGACCGCAAAAGGGCGATGCTCGAAAATCTCCTCATCCCGATTTTGTGGTCCGCTTCCCGTCAGCATTACTATAATGGGAGTCTCGCCCTCTTTCATGACAGTGGGGATTGTCAATGTCCCGCAGAGACGTGTGCCGTCAAAAGATAAAAATGAAGTGTCTTTTTCCACATAAGGAAAAGGAGGTTTAGGAGTTTGGGGCCGACGGCTCGAAATAGGCTTTTCTGGACTAAGGGTAAGAGGAAACCTGAAGCCCGACTGAGAGAAAATTCCATTAATTTGAGTTCCATTAATTTTACCGGAAAAGGATGCCCCGATTTTCTTACATTCTAAGTATAAACTGTCCAAAGAAAGATAGGCAATTTCCAGGGGAATGCCATAAGCGTTTTGGTGAGGTGAATCCATGGTTGCTATGGTTTCTCCGGACCTTTCTTCCTGAAAATTAAATACAAGAGGAAGACTCATGGCTCCCATTTTAAGTTCGCCACGCCATTTTCCTGTCATTGCGTTTGCTGATGCAGAAAAAAGAAGAAATGACAAGACAGTCACATAGTATATTAAATTTCTATGAGTCATAGGAAAAATACAATTCTAAAAAACTAAATAAGTTACTTTTGGGTACATGAAAATTTCATGCCTGCATTTCAATATTATTCGTCAGGATATAGGTCCGATAGAGCAAAGTTAAGAAATTCTTCTCAAAATCCCTTTATTCTTAACATCAATATTTACTCCACATGGAGTACTGAAGGACGTATTATTTTGTCCTCAAGAAAAAGATAAACGCTGAAAATCATTTTATTTCCAGCGTTTTGCAGTGAAAAGGTTACCTTTCTTGTGATCCGGCTGGGATTCGAACCCAGGACCCACAGCTTAGAAGGCTGTTGCTCTATCCAGCTGAGCTACCAGACCGAATTTAAAATTGGTTGAAATGATTCCTCCGAAATAGTTTGCCGATTAGGGAGTATCTCATTTTTCGGCTGCAAAGGTAATAATTTTATTTTAATTATACAACTATCGTTTTATCGGTTCAGTCGTAATTTGATTTGAATTTGAAGAAATTTAATTTCTCAGAAAAGGTCGCTGGGTGTGAGGTAAGTCCCTGGTATCGACTCCGGATATAAGTCACAGTCTGTGCCATGTGAAATGAAGATGGCGAGTGGATCGGTGCCGAAATCGAAATTTTAGGTTTGACGGTATCCGCCAAAGCATGAATGGAACGGTCTGCCAAATAAGAGGAGTTGATCTTATAGTGGAAGCGACTGTCCGATAGAGTAAAATGTCTGCAAGCCAAAGAAGAACGATAATACCTATCCCGATGGCCATAATCGGAAGCCATTCCGGTCCGGCAGTTAAAATAGCTCCTGTCGCCAACAGTGGTGTAAGCCATTGAGTCACGAAAATAGCTGTAGTCTTAACGAAAGGTTTTGATGGGAGAAAACGGATAGTAAAATTATTCCTGTCTTTATTTTCGATGAAAGCTTTGTTTGCCGCATCCTTCCAATCTTGAATCAGAATTGTTTCGGGTGCGATTTGAACTGCAGTGTTGGTCGGAGTAGCGATTTCGGTTATGAAGAGATCGTCGTCGCCCGGATTGAGAAAGGCTGACGAGGCATACCCATTATGGTCGAAGAACAGACTGCGCTTGAACAATAAGTTGAATCCATCACTTCGAACTGCTCGACCGGCAATTGCTGCTGACATCCATTGCAGCGTTCGCACGGTAAAATCGAATTCTTTAAAACGAGGAAAATGCTTTTTCATTTGAGTAAAGTCAGGTCGACTGAGTCCCATACAAATTTGTTTAGACGGATTCTCAGTAACCGGTCTCATCATCAGTTCGAGCCAGCGTTCGGATGAGATGTGGCAATTTGATACAGTAGTGAGCACATAATCCGATTTGGCAGCCTTGATGCCTATAGTGAAAGCGAGTTTTCTGCGGGAAAGATTATGGGAGCCAGGTGGGATAAACGTGAAGTGTACGTTGGAGTATCTGTTACCAAATCTTTCGCGAAGTGCCATTGCTTCGGCGGCCGTTAAATCCGAAACAATTACAATGGAATAGTTGCTCCATGTCTGACCACATAGACTTTCCAAATATGGCTCAATATCCTCGGTGCGGGCAAAATCGTAGACCACGACTGTTACCGACGGACATTTTTCCGGTGTTAACGGCATAGTGTGGTCGGTTTCCTTCTGCTCATTAGCCAAGCGTCGAAGACGCTTCACTCCCGGCACTGATAAGGCAAGCATGCATAACATCGATAGAGTCGCACCCACGAGCAGAAGAATTGAAATGAGTTCCATGTCGAGATTGGATGGTTTTTAAGAAGGTCGGATTTTAAAACTCTGAAAAGAATTTTGGCTTAATGACAATTCCGGCTCGAAGACGTGAGTGAAACACGTTGTAGTCCAACAATGATTCTCCGTATCCATTGTAATACTGCACGAAAAAATATTGATTGCTTTTGCGGTGATAAAGCCAGTTAAATTCAAAAATAGTATTGAAGTCAAGTTTCCAATTGCCACGCTTGATTAATGTAAGCCCGAAACCAAATTTTTTGTTGGGAGTTGTCACTACCACCCCGCTTTGAAAAATACCGGAATATTTCAAAATGTCTCGATTGTTTTGACCGTCAATAATCGGAATCCAAAATTTGGCGTGCACCATAAGCCACTCATCGATAAGAGCAGACCCCGAAAAAGAAATTCGATTCCAACTTCGACTTGCATCTCCATCTCGACCGTTACTTTCGTGTTCGAGAAGAAGAGTGAGTTTCCCAACATATCGGTCTTTGTTGAAAAATGGTTTTGAGAGTCCTATTCCGGGATTGAAGTTCAAATCTCGCATGGGAAGCGATTTCTCAAATACATTCCAAAATGTCTTTTGCGTGTACATCAGAAAGAGAAACGTATGCCATGGTAATGTCGCTTTGGTCAGACGCTGAGCGATGGAAATTTGAAATTTTACATCTGAATTGGTTCTGGAAGGTGGCTGTCCCGGAAGCAAAGTGGTGCCAACCGTAAAATAGTTGTCCTTATATAAGCCAAAATAGGGCCCATTGTCAAATTCGTTGCGTAGAGAATCAACAAATTGTTTTTGGTCAGGGACCGGTATTAACTGAGAGGTAGCATTGAAAGCGACAGCACTCAAAATCGTCAAGAGCAGGGTCAGACTTTTTTTCATGGTTTATAGGCTTGAAAAGAGACAGGCCGGTTCAAAATCCTGATGGAAGATAACACTTCGGGTTCGGGAATATGCAAAATTAAAAAAAAATCCCTGCGTACACAAAAATGAACGCAGGGATAGAATCCAATCAATTAAGTCAGTTTTGTTTAACCATGATTCTCTTGACACTTATGGCTCATCAACCTATTTTACCACCAATCGGAAAGTCCGGCTGCCGAAAGGAGTGGCCACTTCAAGTAAATACAGTCCGGAGTTGATTCCCGACAGATCGAGTTGAGGGGAGTCGCCTCTGTATGTGCGAAGAAGTGATCCCGATAGTGCATAGAGTCGAGCGCCTGTAAAGCGACCCGATACATTGGTGAATCCATGGGCCGGATTGGGATAGATAGCGAGAGATTCTGACATTACATCGCCAATCCCGCCTTGTCCGAACACGATAGAAGCATTTTCTGATTTGCCTGAAGCATAAACTGCCTTCACAGAAGCGGTGTGAGTCCCTCCCGCAACATTTTCGAACAGATGCGATTGAGTGTCGGTCATTTTCACCGGATTTCCATCAAGGCTGACTTCATAGCTGACTTCCGGTCCGGTAATGTCAACATTCATTTCCATGCCGCTACCAGAACTGATCTGGATGTCATCGATAAAGAGGGTGAATCCATCAGCCGATGTTGCGCGAATCACGACGTAGACAGCTTCCGCCGGTATAGTATATTCATATTTTGTCCATTGCTGTTTCGTTACCTCCACTTCGTCCGGGAACCATCTGAATGTGGCAGGATCAGCACTTACCGTCGAATAGCCAACCATGAATGTCTCACCATAAGTCTGAGAATATCCTTTCGCCCAAAAACTGATAGAGAAGGGGGTGTGATAAGTCAGACGTGGAGTCATCAGCCAGTCGTCATTTCCATATCGTGACGCAAAGCAAGCGAGTTGATTATTACCTGTATGGGGATGAGAAGCCGAACGTTGTTCATACATCGACGGAGTGGTGAGTTTCGGGTTAAAGACGATATACGACATGGCTTGAGTGCGACCGGGGAAATCGAAGTCTGCTTCTGCATAGGTGCGTGCTCCGTCCCGATCAAGTGTGGTCCAGGGAATCCGACCGTTGTCGGGAGCTGCGAACATAGTGTAGCCTTTTTCAAATCCTTCCGTGATTTCACCGCTTTCATTCCAGGTGAAAAGGAACTTGTCGTCACCAGTCTGAGTTACATTCAAATTGACAGGAGTAGCGATAATTTCTCGCAAAACCATCTTCGGAGTAGTGAATTCATCCGTATTGCTGAGATCGAGACTTTGGGTATAAGTTTCATATCCGGGAAGAGTCATTGTCAAAGTATATTGATCTTTCCAGATTCCTTCTATACGGGCCTTTCCATCTTCTCCAATAACGGCTTCATATTTTTCAGATTTATCCGTATTGACAATAGCCACCTTTGCTCCGGAAGCATTTGCACTGTGCGCGTTCGTGGCTGCTTCGATATTCAAAGTGGTATATACGTTGCGAAGTACAAAGCGCGAAACAGTGCGTGACGACATTGAACCATCCGGATAGACCGGTGCAACGGCGTAGCGGTAGACACCCGGAGTCAGCGTATCCCATCCGGAGTCTGTGAAAGTGGCCGATTTTACGGGAGAGGCAGTCAGTAGAGTCCAATCAGATGTTTTAGGCTCTGTGCCGGCTGCCCGCCAAACATTGTAAGCATACCATTCGGGAAGGTCTTCTCGAGTTTCACCAATATTGTGGATAGGGTCATTCTCCGCAGGATAAACACGTCCCGACGCCCGAAGCATAAGATTAGCTGTAAGTCCCGTTTGATCCAGGCAGGCAAATTCCCCGGAGTCGAAATCGGTTGAAAAATAGTAAGTATTCTTACAGAAAGGATATTCGCGACCCGCATCATCCAGTCCGATGCCCAGGAACCCAGGATAATTGAGTGTAATGAGACAACCGTTGGGCGCTGAAATAGGAGTCGTAGGTTTATAGACAGTCCATTCGTCATCGGTGTTCCAAATGGAGCGTTCACTATACAGCAGATTGCCGGTCGGCTTACCTTCTTTATCGAGGTCGAAAATATAAAGATTCACTGTGTTGTGTGGACCACCTTCAAACGTGGTTTGCCAGCAGATGGAATCAATTTCCATGGGAGTGGGGAATATTGTTCCCATAATGGCTTTACCTAAATTGTCGGTCAGGCCATATTGACTTGTCTGCACCCCGCTGTCATATCTGAAAAGAGTAGATTTATCTGGAGTGTCCCAAGTGATAGAAGCTGCAGACCGGGTAGTTTCTACGTTCGGTTGTCCTACTTGGTAATGTGCATATCCACAAGTGAGGTCTCCAAGATTGATATCCGTTGAGAAATCAAAATCTTTTAAAATCGATGTGAACCAGTCTTTGGTTATAACGAGGTTGCTCTTTTGACAAACAATGTTGGAGAAGGAGAATGTGCCATCGGTCGCTGTCTTAGTTGAGAAAGGCAGATAGCCTGTGAGATTTACCGTAGCGCTGCCAATCGGTTTTCCCTCCGGTGTCAAAACTCGACCGGAAATGTTGGCCGTGGGTAGCTTGGAGATATTGAGATCCAAAACGACATCGCGGTCATCCACTACTACGTTCTTTTTCTCATCCGTAGCATAGCCCAAAAGATTAGCCGTCACTGTATAAGAACCATTGGGCACGAAGGAGAAACTATACGTGCCGGACGCATCTGAAGTAGTGGTCGCTTTGATTTCCTCAATTCTTACTGTCACTCCCTCCATCGGTTTGCCCTCAGCATCCTTAACTATGCCGGAGACATTTGCTCCTCCGGTCTGCAGGCTGAGTGTCACCACACTGTTGCCATAAGAGGACAAACTGCCGTTAACTGCCCCGTAAGTTATCGGAGAATCGGATGAATAGCACAAAGCAGCATTGCCACTTATCGGGCTGGTATAATAGGGCCAATAAACCCCCGAATAGTAAACAGCGCCTGCATTTTCCAAAGAATGCTCGGTGACAACAACCAGATTCTCGCCCGAATAATCAAAGGCTTCTCCGAGTTGGAGGGAGAGAATGTGATTCCCTTGTTGCATTTCTACCTGACCATCGTAGACAAGTTTCAGATCGGTCTGTGGTATCCATTCTTTGGAAGAGGTTTGTGAAGTATTGGCCATATAGACTTTCAGTCCTACTCCGGTGGGAGGATTGGTGTAAGTGCTTGCATTGTAAGGCCAACTGATAGCTATGATTCTGCCTTTTGATACCCCAATTTCTTTTGCGGAGTAAATTTGTTGAGCCACACTGTATTTCCCGTAAAAGTTAAACGGGATGTCGCGTGTTGTGCCCTTTTCCTGACCTAAAGTGATATCTTCAGGCGTACCCTGAGGCATTACGGTAATTGCCATTGGTTCAGTTAGGTTATCCGCCTCTATTTGGTCCTTGGCGCTGTTGATTTTGCCCCGCAGAGATTTAATGGAGGAGTTAACTGTGAGATTGACATAATATATGGCAGCTCCCCCGGATGCCAAAGGTTCGGTTACTGCAGACGTACCGACCGTATTTCCATCTTGGTCAATTAAATCTACTTTGAAATCGGAGAAAGGATTTTTGCCACGATTTTCAACCGAGACACCATAAGAATACGTATTTCCCTCGTTCGGTTTTGAATTGCCGGAAATTCCGGTTGCTGCCAGGTTATTGTCAACTAATTTTTCAATCACTATCTTATCGATGAGCAAATAACTATTGCCCGACGGAGTTGTGGCGTGGAATGCCAAATTATAGGAACCGCCCTGCGAGGTATTGAAATTGAAGGTCGTCTCATTTATTTGGAAACCCTTCGGGAATTCAATTTGGCCACACTGTATGGCGGGATTTTGGATGTTATAGTTATTGAGAAGATTCACATCCATCTTATGGGTGCCGTTCGATAGATAGGAGAAAGTGATTTTATATGTTGCATCTCCATCAAATTCAAACGGAAGACTGATCAACCAATCATCGGCCGACGCCTGCGAACACATGATATAGGCTCCCGAAGCGTGGGCCCATGATATATTGTAATATTGCCAACTTGTCTTATCGTTGTTCGAATCTACAACTGTCCATTTCTCAAACTCTTCCTCCGTGAAATTATCTGTATGTGGAAATGCGCTTTCCGGGCCGAGAGCAATCGGATCCGACACAACGGGATCAGATTCTCCGGCTCCGTTATAGGCCGTCACAGTATAAGTATAGCTACCTGGCTCTTCGATATTCTCTTCTATCCATTCGCAATCCGATAGAGATGGTGCAACCGTAACGTTGCCGGGATTCCTGACAACCTTGTAGCGAATGTTGGCGACATCAGTCCATCCTCCATGAGAACCCGTAGTGACCGGACTCCATGTGAGACGCATCGAGTTAGATGTGATACGAGTAGTTTTTAAATCAGTTATGGAGGCTGGAATATCTGTGCCGACAAAGGCGTCAGCCGATGAGGGTAGTCCTTCTCCGGCTGTCGTCCAGGCTCGAACGGTATAGGTGTGCATGGCACCTGAAGAGGATTCGATATTGTCGGTGAATTGTGAATTCCCTCCGGGAGAAAGTTGAGTGACTTCCCCAATTTTTTGGCCATCGCGCATCACTTCTGCCTTCGTAAGAGCTTTAATAGGCTCTCCATTGAAGGTAAGGGTTGGATTGGTCCAACTTATTAGAGCCGAATTGACACCATTCTCTGCAGGCGTGACTTTAAGGTTTTGAACCGCTTGAGGGGCACCGTTTGCTACGACAATATACGGTATATAAAGCCCGGCCAGTTGATCATCTCCAAAAGATCTACCTTTGGTGGCAACCCCTGTGGCAGGGTCAATTTTGGCCATAAAACATTCATCGTATTGAATGACTCCGGATTGACTGATGAAGGTAGCTGTGGCAGCCCACCAAAGAGTTTTTGTCTGGTGATCAAATTCCATCGACTGAAACATAGTTGGCAGAAAACCGGTCGGTCCGACGACTGTTATTTGCCCACTTGTCTTGTCTATTTTACAAAATTCTCCGGCAAAACTGACTCCGTAGAGTTGTCCGTCCCAAGAAGCCGCTAATGTGAAGAAACGACGGTCAAGAGATGCGATTTTCTTTGTAGCGGCTGTTTTCAAATCCACCGTGAAAAGACCTGAAACGGTTTCATCAAGTACCGAAACCATATACATCGTTGAAGTTGAATGATCGAAAGTCATATCATTGATGAGTGAGGAGAAACCGGTAAGATCTCCTACCTTACTCCAGGTGCCTTTCTGGATATCCATCCGAATCAGAGCCGACGGAACTTCCTTGCTCCCACTGAGAGTACTGGCTGCCAGATAATAGCCATCTGAAGCATAAGCACCGGCAGTGGATGTCTGTGAAAACCCTACGACCGACGTGTAGAGCGGTGTAGTATTGGTTTCTTCAAGTGGAAACGACACCAAATGGTTGGAAAGCCCGGGCTGGTCGCTGCTGAAGGCTAAAATTCCGTAACCAATCGGGGGTGAGACCGTTTCGGATGCCGCATATTGGGTCGGTAATAAAACCGATGCAATAGCTGCGATAATGGAAAATAACTTTCGTTTCATGTGTTTATCAAATGATATTATTTATTCTTTGGGAAAGGGTGCAAATGAGTAGAAGAATCTTTCGTTATTGATGAATTTAGAGAATCATCACTTTAAAATTATCCGGAAGCAAAGATAGTAAAAATTAATATTCGGTTAATTGTTTGCGGAAATTAGACCAATAAAATCCTAAACAGGACAAATTTGTTGCTTCCCCTTTCTTACTGGAAAGAAAAAAATAGATTACGAAAATTGAGTTGAGAAAATAAGATGATGCATCCAATAAACGTACATATATATTAAATTCTTGTATGCTAAAAATTATACTACCCCTTAAAGTTAAATTAAGCTACGCAGATGAGAGGAAGACCAGGCGGATTTACCAATGATTCCGGATTTTTTTGTAACTTTGCATCATGATGGAGGTTTGGCAGACATTTATCGACCAGATAAATTCTCTTGAAGTGAACATGACCAATTGTATGTTTCGGCTTTTGCTCAGCATGGGATTGGGTATGATTGTCGGGGCGGAGAGAAAACGCAAAGGTCAGATTGCTGGAATCCGTACGTTTGCCCTCATTTCAATGGGTGCCTGTTTGGCCATGCTTCTCTCCATCTATGTCCCACAAGTATATTTAGGCCTTAAAAATGGTGACCCGGGGAGAATTGCCGCTCAAGTCATAACCGGAATCGGCTTTATTGGAGGTGGAGCCATGATTCATCTTAAGGGTGCGGTTCGTGGGTTGACAACGGCTGCCGGAATTTGGATGACCGCTATTATTGGTATGGCGGTTGGAATCGGGATGTATCTTTGTTCACTTGGAGCCACATTGCTGATTATGTTGACCCTGGTGACATTTGAGCAATATGAGCGCCGTCGCCGGCTCGGTCAGGAACCTCGTGCCATTTCTATCACTATTTCAGAAATAATTACCGATATCGCTCCATACAGAAAAGTGCTCGAATGCAATGGTGTTCATCTTTCCACTTTTTTTATTGAATACGATTACCAACATGGAACCACTGAAATAAATTTCGTGGTTCTTGCCCATTCCTATACCGACTTGCTTCCGCTTCTTCAAGAAATGAGAAGTGTTGCACCTACAAAGCTTTTAACCCTTTCAAGTCAAATCGATAAATGACCGGAAAAACTCTTGGCCGTAGCATTTCACTTGCATTCTCCCTTCCAGTTGCCAATGCCTTTGAATCATTCGCTCAGCAAACTACCACACAACTGGAGCAAAAAGTTTTTACTGAAATAAACCCGTCGGACAATTCCTCCTCTTCGGAAGAAAACCATACGAATGGCCTGATTGCCGATCTTGCTTGGGTTTTGCTTCTTGGAGCAATCGTTACGCTTGTCTTCAAAAAATTGAAGCAGCCCGTAGTGTTGGGATATATTTTGGCCGGGTTTATTGCCGGACCCAAATTTGCCTATCTTCCTTCGATTTCCAGTTTGGAAAATATTGAATTCTGGGCCGATTTAGGTATTGTTGTTCTTATGTTTACCTTGGGGTTGGAGTTTTCATTCAAAAAATTGGTGAGATCCGGATCGTCTGCGATTATAACAGCTTTAATAATCATAACCGGCATGGTGTTAGCCGGATTTGGGGTGGGAAAGCTACTGAAGCTCGACTTTATCAATTGTCTCTTTTTAGGAGGAATGATCTCCATGTCCTCGACAACGATCATTCTCAAGGCATTGACAGATTTAGGTTTGAGACAGAAGAAATTTGCCTCTCTTGTATTGGCGGTGCTCATCATCGAAGACCTCTTTGCCGTCTTGATGCTTGTCTTACTGTCGTCAGTGGCTGTGGGGAATATTGAAGGGAGCGAATTGCTTTTCAGCGTCGGCAAATTAGCCTTTTTCTTGATAATTTGGTTTTTGGTGGGTGTGTATTTGCTCCCGTCGGGACTTAATCGTCTTCGCGGTTACCTCAACGATGAGACTTTGCTGATTGTCAGCATGGGACTCTGTTTCTCAATGGCTATTTTTTCTGTCGTCTGTGGATTTTCACTGGAACTTGGTGCTTTTGTGATGGGCTCAATTTTGGCGGGAACCATGGCAGCCGAAAGAATGGAAAAGGTAGTCCAACCGGTTAAAAATCTCTTTGGAGCCGTTTTCTTTATTTCCGTTGGCATGATGGTCGACCCATCTGTGCTTGGGACATATTGGAGCGAAATTCTTCTGTTGGCGGTTGTGGTGATTGTCGGAATGATTTTATTTGGCACAATCGGTATGCTCGTTGGGGGCCAAACTCTCAAAGTCGCAATTGAAAGTGGATTTACCCTCACTCAAGTCGGTGAGTTTTCCTTCATCATAGCTTCCCTTGGTATGGGATTGGGTGTGCTGGAATCATCGCTTTATCCCATCATAGTTGCTGTCTCTGTAATAACAATCTTCACGACTCCCTACTTTATCCGTTTTGCCGACCCGGCCTATAACTTTGTGGCCCGACACCTTCCAAAGGGACTTGATTTTCTTATTTCTCGCTATTCCAAACAAGAAATTGATGCCGGAGAAGCCAGGAGTCAGTGGAAACAGGTAATCGCCCATAATATGGG
This sequence comes from uncultured Sangeribacter sp., assembly GCA_964574285.1. Lineage (GTDB taxonomy): Bacteria > Bacteroidota > Bacteroidia > Bacteroidales > Muribaculaceae > Lepagella. The sequence continues at coordinate 16,424 of CAZNMC010000032.1, forward strand.
GCGCCTTATACTTTATTCAGTTATTCTGGTGGCTATTATTATGCTAAGTCGAATGTTCCTTTTCCCTTTGCTGGACAAATTTATGGATGAATGGGGGAGATTGACGGCCACAGTCGCTACACTTGTAGTCATGTCGCCTTTCCTGGGTGCGATGAGTTTCTCCTCGGTTTCCGTTCCGATGGAAGACGGAAATTCTCCGACTTATGATGTGCCGACAATTGTGATGCTGATTGTGCGCTACATCGTGACTCTTCTTTTTATCGTATATTTCCTCACCCTTTCTTACGGTTCTACTGTCGGATGGATTGCCGGTGCCATTTGTTTCCTTTTCATAATTGTCTTTGCATCGCGAAAGCTTAAAGCGAGATATACTGCCATGGAGCAGCGCTTTATTGATAATTTGAATATACGCGAGAATACACGTCTTGGCCTTAACAATAATTTGGTCGACGATATGCACCAGGCTTATGTTGAAGTAGGTCCGTATTCTCCCTTTGTAGGAGATCGACTCATTGATTCGGGCCTTCGTTCGGATTATGGCGTGAGTGTGTCCAGTATTCAGCGGGGACAAAAGACGATGGTGCTTCCATCAAAAGATGAGCGAATCTTTCCGGGAGATATCCTTGGTATTATAGGAACAGACGATCAGATAAAACGCTTGAATGATGATTTGGAGCGAGATGAGGCTGTCGCCATTCGGGAAACTACTGGAAAGCAGCCGGAGGTGGTGCTTCGAAGTATACGGTTGACTCCGACTTCGCCGCTTGTAGGTAAGCCTTTGGGAAAAACTCATATTCGACGCGATTATTATGCTATGATCGTTAAGATACTCCGAGAAAACGGTGAATATGTGCAACCCGATTCGTCAACAATCTTGTGTCCCGGTGACCTTGTATGGTTTGTTGGGGATGCTTCCAAGCTTGATAGCATGAAATAAATTTCTTTGACTATATAACCTAATAACCTCATAAATTTAAATGCAGGAAAAAATCATAATTCTCGATTTTGGCTCGCAATATACCCAATTGATAGCCCGGAGAATACGCGAACTGAACACTTATTGTGAGATTTATCCCTACAATAAATTCCCCTCCGAGGACCCGAGTATAATCGGAGTCATTCTGTCCGGTAGCCCATATTCGGTTAATGACCCTAAAGCTTTGCAAATTGATCTGTCTGACATCCGTGGACGCTATCCGCTACTTGGGATCTGTTATGGCGCTCAATATTTGGCTAAATCCTGTGGTGGGACTGTTGAGTCGGCAGATTCTCGTGAATATGGAAAAGCCGAGTTGGTTTGGCATGATTCAGCCGATCCACTGATGAAGGGTGTAAGAGATCATTCAGTGGTGTGGATGAGCCATGGGGATTCCATTACTACTACTCCAGAAAATTTCATCAACGTCGGTTCGACGGCTGATGTTATAAATGCGGCTTTTCGAATTGGTGAGGAACAGACTTGGGGAGTTCAATTCCACCCGGAGGTCTATCATTCCGAAGACGGTTTGAAAATTCTTGGCAATTTTGTAGTAGGTGTGTGTGGTTCACATCAGGATTGGACTCCGGCCTCATTCATTGAATCAACAGTTGCTTCACTTCGAGAAAAACTGGGCGATGATAAAGTGGTGTTGGCTCTTTCCGGTGGCGTGGATTCCACGGTAGCTGCTGTGCTTCTAAATAAAGCTATTGGCAACCGGCTGACTTGTATATTCGTCGACAATGGTTTGTTGCGTTATCGCGAATTTGAAGATGTCCTTTCCGACTATGAAGGGATGGGTCTCAATGTGTTGGGAATAGATGCAAAAAACCACTTCTATGATGCTCTTAAAGGAATCACCGATCCGGAACAGAAGAGAAAAGTCATAGGAAAAGGTTTTATTGATATATTTGATCGCGAAGCCCGAATGCTCAAGGACATTAAGTGGCTTGCTCAGGGGACTATCTATCCCGATGTGATTGAGTCTTTGTCCATTACCGGTATGGTAATAAAGAGTCATCACAATGTAGGGGGTCTACCTGAAAAAATGAATCTTAAGTTGGTAGAGCCGTTGCGTCTTCTTTTCAAAGATGAAGTAAGACGTGTGGGGCGCGAATTGGGCATCTCTCCAAAGCTTATAGGGCGCCATCCTTTTCCCGGTCCCGGTCTGGGGGTGAGGATTTTAGGAGAAGTTACTCCCGAGAAAGTGCGTATCCTTCAGGAAGCTGACCATATTTATATTCAAGGTTTACGTGATTGGGGATTATATGATAAGGTGTGGCAAGCAGGCACAATTTTGACACCAATCAGAAGTGTCGGAGTGATGGGGGATGAACGCACTTATGAAAGTGTCGTAGCACTCAGAGCAGTCAATTCTACGGATGGAATGACAGCTACCTGGACTCCACTCCCTCATGAGTTTCTTGCTGAAGTATCGAATTCGATAATTCGCAAGGTTAGAGGTGTAAATCGTGTTGTCTACGACATTTCCTCAAAGCCACCATCCACTATCGAGTGGGAATAATAAACCCACTCTGACACTCAGAATTAATTTTATTTTAATTCATATAAATCAGCCACTTAGCGCAAACACCACTGATTGCTAAGTGGTTGCTTTTTTAACCTGCTTTGGAAAATCGTACCCTAAAATTGTACCCTACGCTTGCTAGATACAATTTTTTTGAGTAATTTAGCCAGTACAATAGCGATACCCTTATTATAATGGCAAAGAAAAATATAAAGCTGAATTACGCTCTGAAAAGTGAAGCAGATAAGACCCAACCTGCTTTACTATATGTTATGTTTACACTTGGAGGAAAGAGAAAGAAAATCAGTTTAGGGTACAAAATTATTCCTGAGTATTGGGATGCAGAAACAAACACTGTGCTGATATCATCAAAGCAGACACAACTCCAACAGCGAGAAATGAAACGTATTAACAAGTTCTTAAAACAATTTGAGCATTACGTTTCAACGATGATGGATGCCAATTATCTTGCAGATTACGAAATGCAGGTAGAACGTGCTGGCACAACTGAAAAATATGGTATCGTTGCAACCTTTAAACAAGCTATTGAAAAAATCAAAGGGGTGGAGACAGAGGAAGAAGAAAAGAAAAATATCACTCCACTGGAATACTTTCATAAGGTAGTTGACGAAATGCCTAAAAAAGTGATTAGGAGAACCAGTAAGATTATTGAAGATAAAACCGTTGGACACCATAAAATTGTATTGAAGAGAGTTGAACGATTTTTCAGCTACAAACATTGGGTAGCATCATCATTCTCAGTTTTCAACAAGAATTTTGAGGCAGATATGGAACACTGGATGCTTAGTGTTGAAGAATACTCTGCAAATACAGTAGCTGCTACATTTTCGGTTATGAAAATATGGCTGAAACAAGCAGAAGAAGAAAACCTCATCACTGATAAATCATTTCACAACTGGAAAAGCAAAGGGGCAGATGTTCAGCACATATATCTGAATGAGGCTGAACTTAAGGCTATCTATGAATTAAATTTTGAGGAAATAGTAAAACTCCATCCTAACGCAAAGTATGAAGAAACAAGAGATATTTTCATACTTGCAGCTCATATTGGTATCAGATATGGAGATTTATCTTCACTGAATAAATCCAACTGGGATTTAGTTAATAAAACTGTTGAGGTACATACCCACAAAACAGGAGCAACTGTATTAGTACCCCTTACCTCAACCGTTATTGAAATATATAACAAGTATAAAGGGAAATTCCCCATACCAAGAGAAAAGGGTAAATTCAACGCCCAACTTCAAAAAATAGGCAAATTAGCAGGGATAGACCAAATCATTTTTATCAAGAAAAATGTCGGTGGTAGAATCGTAATTGAGGAAAAGAAAAAATATGAATTAATCAGTAGCCATACAGCACGCCGATCGTTTGCCACTAACCTTTACTTACGATGCAAAGATGCACGATTGGTAATGAACTTCACTGGGCATACGACCGAAGAAAATTTCAGAAAATATATCTGTGTAAATAAAAATGAATATGTTGATATGGCGAGGGAGTTTTTTGATTGATTACACTTATTAACTAAAAATATTTCCTCATCTCAACAACTTTTCGTAATTTTGAATTGAGGTAAATGGAGTGAACCTCCTCCCATGTTGGGAGAGACGTACCTATTATATATAGGCAACACCAGGCGTTCATACTTGACGATGGTCTAACTCCACTAAATAAAAGTATGATTCTCAAACCTTTTGACCTTACGGATTCTTCGGTAAAATTCGTGTTCCTTTCAATCAATCGTAGTGTAGTTGGTAATAAATCCCTTCGTGAGTCTATCGCAAAGAGAGGGATTCTAATGCCCCTTACCGTCATTCCAGTTGAAGAACTTGATGATGATGTTAAACTAAAAGATGCCACTACGAGACGCCCTATAACTAAGGCTGAAGCCATTGGTGGCTATGCTATAATTGAGGGGCAACACCGTTATTCTGAGTTGTGCCACCTCAACTTAATAAAAGAGAGTGGAGCTGCCTACAAAGACCTTAAAACTACTTTCAACTGCCTCATCGTTAGCAGTGAAGAAGTAGGTAATATCAATGAGTATATCATTGAGTTGAACAGTTGCTCAAAAAACTGGAAATCGGGAGATTATATTGAAAATGCTTCTGAGCAGATGGAAGAAGATTTAGTGATCAAGACAGTAAATAAGTTCAAGACGCAAGGCTTTTCTATCTCTACGATTAGCAGATTTATATGTTTTGATCCAAAGGTCATAACCAATAAAACGCTTGCAGAGTACACTAATAGTAAGGGGAAATATGAATTTAAGGGAGCTGACCCCATCAGAGCCATTAAACTTTATAAATCGTTGAGGTGGATGGGTTTTCTTGATACCTTTATCAAAAAGCGTTATCTTATTGATTTTATCATTCATAAATACAAGGTTTCCAATAGTTTGAATCCAATTATGGCACGAATTGGAAAACTTACTCGCGCTTTACATTTATCAACCTTACGCGAGAAGGATTGCGATATTGAAGTTGAAATTGAGAAGATTATTGAGGAGGACTTTGCAGATTTTGTTAAAAAAGAGGCACTTTCGCTTGAAGATATTGCACGCAGGGAGAAACAAGATTGTTTTACTAATTACGATAAGGAGGACATCTGTGAATATCTTGATTGTGAGGAAGATGTATTAAATAGCTATTATTCCAAACGATTGTCAGCCTAACGCTTCATCATTGCTTTAGGAAAATACTTTCAGTATCTTTTTTGTGGGTGTTGATTAAGATAACACCCACGCTATCAGTGTACTCACTTCTCCGTATCCGTTCTTTCAGTATTTACTATTAGTAGGGGTTGAAAGAGTGCAATCTGTGTCGTGTACGAAAAAATTTTCCCAAATTCTGAAAAATATTTCTTCTAAACTTACCTATCTTTTTGTACTTACTGATATTTATGGTATATATGTAAAAATAATAATTATATACTATTGAAATCATGAATAATAACAAAAGACAGTACCGAGAGTTAGACGATGCTACGAAGCAGAAGATAAGTCAAAAATTAAAAGGTAGAAGCAAAGCAACTACTCACCGAGAGAATATAAGTAATGGGATGAAAGAATATTGGAAAACGATTCCTAACAAACCCAAAGATGACAATAACAATTAATTGGATTTTATGGATAGAAATATACCCTTTATAATGGCTTCCGAACAGCTATTATATGTATTGGATAGCGATTTATGGAAAATGTTATCTATTTTGATACAACAAGAAAGCTATTGGACTCATACTAAAAAGATTGAGGAGGACGGAAGTTTTTACAAACCTATGAGTGAGTTTGCTGATATTTTTAGAAAGAAGAATTTACAAGATGTAAGACTAATGCTACAGACGCTCCAATCTAAGAATATCATTGATATTATTCCAAGTAAGAGCAAGAAACAAGCAAACTACTATCGTATTTGCTGGGATAGAATAGCTGAGTATAATGGCATACCGAAACAAGAACTCTTAAACTCACCAATGATTGAATCAGCCAAGAGAACAAACAAAAAGAAAGTTGAAGGTAGTACAAAATCGTATCAGTCAGATGTTGATTTTGATAGTACAGAATTGTATTATCAATCAGTTGAAGATAGTACAGAACTGTACCAACAAGATAGTGAATTGATAGTACAAGACTGTACTCCAACTATAGATAACATTATAAAAATAAATAACAATATTACTATAGGTAACAGCGAAATAACGAAATCTCCACTATACGAGCAGTATAATAAGAGGATTAAAGAACAGATAACTGACTATAACAACGAGGTTGATTATATCAATGCCCTAGACAAATATTCAAAAATTGAGAGTCTGTTAGAAGTAGCCACGAAACATATTCCAACTGCAGAACTTGAAGTTTATAAATCTCAACTCTCAGAAGCATCACTGGCTCATGAACGTAGAGGTTGGAATGTACTACTGGATAATATAACTGATGATATGATTCAGAACTACCATATTTCCAAAGTGCATAACGTTAAGACTCCATCAGACCCTCAACAATTCAAGATTATCCTCAACGATCTGATAGGAAGAACAGACCTATATATCAGTTCTGAACACTGGGAAGAATTAACACCAAGTATTGAAAAATGGATTATACACCAGTGGGAAAGGGATATTATCAGTTATGACCTTCAACAGGAATACATAGATAAAATATATTCCAAACTTGCAAGTTAATCTGTTTGTTTCTTCCGACCTCTGCCCCCTGATTTTGATAATAACTGACCTTTACGGATGGTACATTTACTATTCGTATAAGGTTTTTCTGCTGATAGACCATAGTTTCTTAATGCTCCATAACTTATACCAAGTTGTTGAGGGGTGAAATACTCATACATATTTGCTATACTCCCAAAATAATGATGTTCTCCACTTATTTCCAAGTGAATTACAGTACGTTCAATTTTTTCAAGTGTTGAGGTTGCGGGCATAATATATTATTTTAAGTGCAAAGATACCACAATTATTACAGCAAATAAAATAATGTCATAATTTTAAGATTCTTTAGCTTGCTAAAGTTGCAGGTATTGAATATATGTAATAACTTTGCATTGTCAAACAGAAATAATAACTCTTAAAGATTCAAGGATATGATAAACGCTATCGTAATCAACAACACCACCGCTACCAGAGCCACAGTAATCGCTACCCGTACACACTCCAATGAAATGGGCGTAATGAAAGCTATGCTTATTGACACACTAAAGGTAAAACTGGCAAATGGTGTAGCACATTTCATATTCAAGAAGAAAGATGGTAGCTATCGGGAGGCGTGGGGTACAACTCAATCCAACATTGCAAAAGCAAAAACTAATGGTAGAGGTATAAGCCGTGAAACCTATAAAACAACAGCTTATTTCGATGTTGAGGTTGGTGAGTGGAGAAGTTTTCGTTGGGAGAATTTAGTACAAGTATTCTAAGAATATATGGGGAGGTCATCCTCCCCAATACATTCACTTTCTACATAAATTTGAATATAAATTAGAAATCAGCAACTTATAACGAGGTCAATAAAAGAATCATTCACTAATAGTTAATACCCACGAAAATGAGCGTTAGAAACAGTCATACAACAGCAGATTATCTTGATTGGAACGTAATGTTAAACCTCATCCGAAAATTATTCAAAGATGGTGATTACCGCATGAGTTTGTTTATAGGTTGTGGCTGTTTCTTTGGTATTCGTGTAAGTGATTTGAGAAAACTCACTTGGGCTATGCTTTTAGAAGATGATAAATTTATAATAACTGAACAAAAGACTGGGAAACGTAGGGTGGTAAAAATCAATTCAGATTTTCAGAAACATATTCAACAATGTTATGAGGCTCTTGAAATCCAAAATAGCAATGAATTTTGTTTCTTGTCTCGCAAGAATATGGTAATGACTACCCAGCGCATCAACGTGCGTTTGAAAGAGATTAAAAAGCGTTATAACGTCAAAATTGACAACTTTTCTTGCCATTCGTTGAGGAAGGCTTTTGGTAGAAAAGTATTTGAATCAAGTGGTGAAAACGCACAGATGGCACTTGTAAAACTATCAGAACTTTTCAATCATTCAAGTGTCGCTATTACCAAAATCTATCTTGGACTACGAGAAAAAGAGTTGCTAGAAACCTATGACCTCTTAGATTTTTAATACAGCTATTAAATAATAGCCATAAACAGAGCGTATTTCCAAATAAAATCGCTATCTTTGCAGTCGCAAATCCTTTAAGGTTTGCAGACATATTAAAGAAGCGTTTTCGCATCGTTCCATTGATGAAACCTAGGAAATTTCAACAATGAAATACGGAATGATGGTGGAAGTACGCTCTCTTTGGCTTGTATTGTCATACCCCTATGATATACAGTCAAAGTGGAGTTGCTATCACTTGTTTGTATTTCATGGGAATCCTAGGCCCACATCAATGAATGAGTGAAATGTGGCTCCACTTCTTTTTGTGCCTTTCAATTATTCACAAATAAAACGCATCGTAGAGCCATAGATGCAGAGGAATAACAATATGAAAAAGTATTTTTACTTTTTATTTGTGGCTCTCTTTGCCACAGTGTCATTTGCCCTTACCAGTTGTGGCGATGACAATGACGAACCTAACGACCCCACAACTGGGAAAATGGAACTCACCATTGATGGCAAAAAACACGTGTTTACAAGCACTATGACCAACGTGAGTGGCGACTCTTACAACTGTCTTGTTTATAACAACGACAACGAACTAAATTTCTCTATCTACGATTGGGAGAATGTTGTAAAAGGGTCATACCTCACTGATGAGAACTTTACGCTTTCTTGGAGTACCGATGAGGCCATCATTGGTATGCCAACTTCCAACACATCTGTAAAGGTAGAAGCGAAAGACAGCAAGAATATAACTATCTCTTTCTCCAATTCAAAATTTGAGGATATGAGAGGTTATGAGTCATTCACTGTAAATGGTACAATCACCCTTCCTATAAAGTAAAATCGTAAGTGGTACTGGCAAGCGATGCTTGCCGTTGCCACTTACATACTGTATAAAATATGGCTCTTATAAACTGTCCTGAGTGTGGGCATCAGATGTCTGACACTGCAAAGAAATGCCCCAACTGTGGATATAAGGTTAGAAACTCATCCACAAGAATAATGTCATTTATAAAAAATCCGATATTTGGATGGCTTGCAGGATTAATAGGTCTTTTCTTAGTTGGTATATCTTTACCAACTATGTCAAACTTTTCCTTTAGATACATTGATCCATATTATGAAGAATTTTACTTTGGGTGTCTGCTGTTCCTATTGGGTATCTTCACAATGCTCTATGGTTGTAGGATATTAAAACACACATTTAAACATTCAATGATATTGTTCTATTGTCTGTTAACA
>CAZNMC010000033.1:0-23991 GCA_964574285.1 uncultured Sangeribacter sp.
CGTAAGCATAGCACATTGATGGAGCGATGTGTTCCTTGTCGTCAGCCTTCATAGCAGCTTCGAGAGCTTTGAGGGAACCGTGAACTTTTTCGTTAACGGGAACATACACCTCAGTTGAAGCAGCCCAAAGGACAACAACGCGATCAACGCCAGTTTCTTTCTTGAAGTTACGGATGTCCTGACGGAGACGTTCGACCATTTCCCAACGAGAGATGTCGCCCATAGTGTTTTCGCCGTCGAGACGCTTAGCATAGTTGCGGTCGAAAGCGGCTTTCATGGGTTTGATTGCGATGAGTTCGTCTTTAACGGGTTCGATGTCCTTTTCTTTGAGGACTTCGGCATTAAGGGCGGACTCGTAAGCGTTAGCAGGGAAAACATCCCAAGCGCCAAAAACGATGTCGTCGAGTTCGGCGATAGGAACGATGTCTTTATAATGGAGGTACTTTTTGTCTTTTCCACGGCCGACACGGATTTTGTCGTATTGTGTCATGGAGCCGACGGGTTTAGCCAGGCCTTTGCGAGCCATGAATACGCCGGTCATGAAAGTGGTGGTGACTGCGCCGAGTCCCACTACGAGCACACCCAGTTTTCCGTTGGGTTTTTTAGCAGTTGGAGTTGCCATGATTAATTTAGATTTATTCTGTTAGTTGAGTTCAAAAGTTGGAATCGCCACCCGAGAAATGCGTCAGCAATTTGAATAAAGCGTGGCAATCAAGGGTTGTCGAAGCTGCCGCAACGGGGAGTCACGGCGAAATTCGGCTCAAAAGTAAATACAATTTTGCATATAGCAAAGAAAAAGAAAGAAAAACTTCAGGAGCGAAGTATTAAAAAATATATAAATGCCCTGTTTTTGATAAATTTAAGTTAAAAAGTAGTATAATGAGGGTTATTAGAGTGAAAAAACTCTAACAATGCATTTGGGTTTTATTGGGCGGAAGGAGGGATTTTATAGGAAATTGAATTCCGAGGTTTTGAATTGAACAATCAGGAAAGAGTAGCGTCGAGGAAGTTAAGAAGATTGGATAGGTTTTTATTTTCTGTAACGGCTTTGGTAAGAAATTCTCTTTGAGTGAGCCTCCGGTTAGAACCGGATATGTCCTGGACGACCACGCGCAGGGAAAGAGTATGGTTACCGACTTTATCACGCAGAAAAGCGATGAGCTCGGGCATTATGACATCGAACTGGGCTTTCTGACCGGCGTTTGCCACCTCGATCTGATATTGGGTTCCTTCGATGGGATGTGGAAAGGATGTCTGCATGGTTGCGACAACGATTTTTTGAGCCGGATGGGAGACGATGAATTGTTGCCAGGCGTCGTTGAGTTTTTCTTCGCTGACTGGGTTGTCAGAAGAAATATTGAGAGGGGTGGGTCCGGCAGCGGGATGAGGTTCGTCAGAATCGGCTGGTGTGCGGGCTTCGGAGTTTTTATCGCCGGAGGAGGAAGGGGATGATATTCTGGGAGTGGATATTCTGGGGGTGATCCGTGGTTTGATGGATGGCCGGGGAGTGAGAGAAGGCTGAGGAGAAGTAGTAGGGCGAGCGGAGGACAGAGGTGTAGGTTGCTGTGATTGTGGTTGTGTCGGACTGACGGGTTTTGCGGCAGGCATAGGAGTCGCCGGCCGGGGAGCAGCCGCTTCTTTTACTTCGGCATTTCGGAGAGCGCTTACTTTGACGAGGGCGAGTTCCACCACCAGTTGTTTGTTGGCTGCGGTACGATAGTGGACTTCGCAATCGTTGAGGATTGAGAGAGCGTGATAGTACCAATGTACGGGAAGAGATGCAGCTTGTTGGACATATTGCGATGCCACGGATTTGCTGACTTCGAGCAGTCCGATGGTGCGAGGGTCGGCAGCGACCATTAGATTGCGTAGATGAGAAGCGAGTCCGGTGAGGAAAAACAAAGAGTCGAATCCTTTGTCGCGGACTTCATTATAAATAATGAGAGCCTGCGGGATGTCGCCTTGGATGAAGGCTTCTACGAGCCGGAAGTATGTCTGATGGTCGAGAACGTTGAGGTTTGCGATTGTGTCATCGTAGGTGATATTGCCCATGCATGAGGCGGCCACCTGGTCGAAGATTGAAAGAGCATCGCGCATTGCGCCGTCGGCTTTTTGAGCGATGACGCCGAGGGCTTGTTCATCGGCAGTGATGTTTTCTTGCTGTGCGACGTATTGGAGATGCTCGACCATGTCGTCGATTGTGATTCGCTTGAAGTCGTAGACCTGACATCGACTGAGGATTGTCGGTAGGATTTTATGCTTTTCGGTTGTGGCCAGAATAAAGACGACATTTTTGGGAGGTTCTTCCAATGTCTTGAGAAAAGCATTGAAGGCCTGGGAGGAAAGCATGTGGACCTCGTCGATGATGAAGACGCGATAGAGGGCATTTTGAGGAGGGATATTGACCTGGTCCATGATATCGCGAATGTCGTTGACAGAATTGTTGGATGCGGCATCAAGTTCGAGCAAATTGAAGGAGTTGCCGAGGTCGACGGATTTACATGCGTCGCAGACGCCGCATGCTTCTCCTTCGGGGGTTCGGTTCTGGCAGTTTAAAGTCTTGGCAAAAATTCGAGCGCAAGATGTTTTGCCGACACCCCGAGGGCCGCAGAAAAGGTATGCTTGAGCGACACGACCGGTTGTCACGGCGTTTTTTAGAGTGTTGGTCAGAGCTTTTTGCCCTACCACGGAGTGAAAGTTGGCGGGACGATATTTTCTCGCAGAAACGATATATGGCTGGTCAGACATGGTACAAAATTACGAAATTTTTTTTAAACGGGAATAAAAAAGGTAGAAATGGGAATTTTGCCAATTACGGCAATAAGTTGTAAATTTGCTGCATGAATCGGGGCGAGAGCATATCGATGCGGGTGGCTGCAGCGATGCAGGGTGATCATGCGCGAAGAGTGGTCGAACGATGCGGAGCATGGTTTGTGTTGATAGCATCGTTGATTACTTATTGGATATGTGTTGATAAGTCAGCTTCTTATTGGGATTGCCCGGAATATATATTGGTTGGATCGCAAATGGAGGTGGGACATCCTCCCGGGAATCCGGTTTGGATGCTGATGGCGCGAGTGGCGTCGTTGTTTGCCCCCAGTCCTGGCATGGTGGCGCTGACGATAAATCTGACGAGCGGATTGATGACAGCGTTGGCAGTCATGTTGGTCTACCTTATTTCGCTTCGGCTTATGCGCAGAAGAGATGAGGAGCCGAGGGGATTGTTTTTTGCTCGCCTGATAGGGGCGCTTGTCGGATCGTTGGCTTTTGCATGGTGTGACACGGCGTGGTTTTCGGCCGTGGAATCGGAAGTGTATGCTTTTTCTATTTTCTGCACAGCGCTTTGCGTCTGGCTGATGCTGAGATGGAGGGATGTGGCTTTTACTCCGGCGGGAGACAGGTTGTTGATTCTGACAGCATATATTGCGGGCCTATCGCTGGGGGTGCATCAGTTGAATCTGTTGGTGTTGCCTACGTTGGCATTAATATATGTGTTCCGGTGTCGTCCTTCCGGGGGAACTTTCTGGCGAAGTTTTTGGGGCTGTGTGGTCGCGTTGGTTCTTATCGGGTTGGTGTTGTATGGGCTGATGCCGGGAAGCGTGGACATAGCCGGGTTATTTGAGCTGGTTTCCGTCAATGACTTTAATTTGCCGTATCATTCTGGAGTGGTGATTTATGGCGGGACGACGCTTTTAAGTTTTGTGGTTGTCTATGCTCTGATTGGAGGAAACAAGCGTTTTTGGGGTTCGATTGCTTCAGGGTTAGCTTTGTGGCTGTCAGGACTGTTGGTGTTAGGAGGGAATGTGATATTAGGTGGAGTCGGGGGGGCTCTAATGGGGGTGGTAGTGTATGTGGGATGGCCACGACTGCGGCATAAACTTGAAATTGCCATGTGGTCTTTAGGGATGGTCTGGTTGGGTTTTGCATCTTATGGCGTTATTTTAATCCGAGGAGCGGCCAATCCGCCCATCAACGAGGGAGCTCCCACCGATATATTCGCGTTTAAGCGTTATCTGTCGCGAGAGCAATACGGGTCGAAGCCGTTGTTGCGAGGTCATACGCCTTTTTCGCAAGTGTTGAGAACGGAGACTATAGTAAAAGAGGGGGAAAAGGAGCGAGTTTCGTATTCGGAAGTATGGCGGAAAGTGGGGTCGCGGCGTTATGCTCCGGCAATCGGTGATGCTGTCCCGTTGCGTTCCCGTGCACTATTGGATTCAACGGAGTTTGCTTATAACGACTTCTCTTCGGGCCGAGTAAGACAGGGGAAGGATGCTTATTTAATAGAGAGTCGCAAAGCGGAATACCGCTACACTCCCGAACTTGAGATGTGGTTGCCGCGCATAACGAGCAGAGACGCTGCGGATTTGAAATCGTATGAAGCATGGAGCGGGATGACGGCATCCACAATGGATAGTGTGTGGGGTTCGGAAGTGATCGATTCGACAGGCCGAGCCGTAGGGAAGCTCAATGTTTTGACGGGTGAGCGGGAGAAAAAAATGATGAAGCGGCCGACCTATATGCAAAATTTGCGTTATCTGTTTGCATATCAGATAGGATATATGTATGGTCGATATTTAATGTGGAATTTCAGTGGCCGACAAAATTATATCCATGCCACGGGAGAGGCCGATAATGGCAATTTCTTGACAGGAATCCCGGTGGTGGACGATGCAATGCTCGGTCCGCAAAAGTTACTTCCGGCTTCTCATTCATCCGACAATCCGGGCCACCATGTGTATTTTCTTCTGCCGTTGTTGCTCGGTTTTATCGGTTTGGGCCGGGAGTTGTGTTCAGGCCGTGAAGGACGGCGCTCGGCCGCTATTGTGGGTTCTCTTTTTATAATGATGGGGGTAGTGATAGTCCTATATGTCAATCAGACTCCGGGAGAACCCAGGGAGAGGGACTATTCTTATATAGGGTCGTTTATGGCTTTTGCAATATGGATAGGAGTAGGCGCAATGGGAATTGTAGAATGGTGTCGGCGGATAAAGGGAAGGAAGGGGATAGTGACAGCCGGAATAGCTTCAGTAGCTGTGTTGGGGCTTCCGGTGTGGCTGTGCGCTTCGAATTTTAAGGATCATAACCGGCGTGATACGATTTGCAGAGCGATGGCAGTCAATTCATTGGCTTACTTAGAGAAAGATGCCATTTTGTTTGTGAATGGGGATAATTATACTTTCCCGCTTTGGTATGCGAGAGAGGTGGAACGCATCCGTCCCGATGTCAGAGTGGTGAATCTGATATATCTCAGCACACCATGGTATGTCAAACAATTGATGATGTCTGACAGGGAATCAGCACCACTTCCGATGACCGCAACAGCAGCGGATATAGCCTACGATAATTATATCATGACTTTATATGGGGCTGTCGGAAATAGCCCTTCCACGCGAGAAGCGGGAGAGGTGTTGCGTGAACTTTATTCCAATAAGGGGAAGGAATTGCCTCGCCTGAATGCGGACACTCTTTTGCTGCCGGGTGGAGCTGGAGGAGAGAAAGTGAAAGTGGCTGTTTCGTCCCTTGCCAAACGAAAGAGTATAATCGGGTTCGGGGAGTTGATAGCGCTGGATATTATATCGACAAATGCATCGACAAACCATCCTCGCCCGGTCTATTGGCTTAATCCGGTCTCGCGAGACAATATGGTGGGATTGGCGGACTATACAGTAGATGAGGGACTGGCTCGGCGATATACGGGTCGGCGAGAGGTTCGGGATTCCATTGATGCGGAGAAATTCTATGATATTGTGATGGATGGTATCCCACGTTTTGAATTTGGGATAAAGGATAGACGCTATCCAATAGAGCCGACGAGTGCCGTGATAATGCTAAGACTTCGGCAGACTCTACTTCGCCTTGGGAGCCAGCTTTTGCGAGAGAAAAAGTATGAGAAGGCGGTAGATGTGGCGAAGAAGATTGAGAGAGAATTGCCACGGGAAGTGATGGAACATGTGGTTTATACCGATAATTTCCTGGCAATGAGCGAAGGCACTGAGTTGGGAAGAATTTATGGGGAAGCTGGGCGACAGCTTGGCCGGGAAGATCTACGGCAAGAATCTTTTCGGGTATTGAAGGCTGAGATAGAGCGATTGGGGGAATGGCGACAGTTTTACAATGCGTTGCCAGCATGGCGTCGTCGGGCTATGTCGGTTCATCCCAAACTCGAACGGGGTCAGTTTTACGCTCCCATCGCCCTGTGGTTTGAGTATGGAGGAACGATGAAAGATCTGCTGACCATCAAAGGAATAGGTGGAGTGGACTTAGAACAGGAACGCCTCGATTGGGAAAAGACAGATGCGATGCGAAAAGTTTTGTTGCTATGTCGTTTTCCCAAAAGCAAAGAAGAGATGGAAAAAGCATTTAAGCTCTATGCGTCAAAGGGCGGACGTCAGTCAGACCTGAAGGACTATCCCGAAGCGGTTGCTTCTGACTATTTGCAACTCTTGCCGGAATGAACCCGGGAAGAGAGCTAGCCATCAGCCGAAATGAAGAACCGGAGCTTCAGATGTAATCTTCAATGGTGAAATTCATGAACTGATTGAATCGAAAAGCCTGCCGGATATAAGGACGAAGTAATTCGCAGAGGTCTGTTGCCTCCACAATGGAGTTTTCAGTAATCGGTCCGGAAGCCACAAAGTTGCGTGGTTTGAGATAGTCAATGAACTCCCAGTCTTTTGGAAAACCTTTAGGGGCAGTTTTGAGGGGTGAGTCGCCGACCCCGGGGAGTAAAGACCGGAATTGCGGATCGTCGACGATCGTTCGATACTCATCTATTTCATCAAATATAGATTGTCGGATAGCTTTCAAAATATTTGACGGGTGTCCGATAGTCCCGGCCGCGAAAAAGGTGTTTTCAGGTTCGAGATGAAGATAATACCCGCATGTGAGTCCTTTTTTGCCAAAGGGAGGATTAACGAAAATGCCGATATGAGTTTTATAGGGTGTTTTATCGGTTGAAAACCGGGTGTCACGATAAATGCGATATGTGCAATCGGCCGGAGATAGCATGGCCGCATCAGGATCGACTACCGCTACCTCAGCGATAAACTTAGATGTCAGTTCATCGACCAGCTGTTTCACTTCCAGATATCGGGATTTGTTGAGTGAAAACCATTCCCGATTGTTGTTTTGGCTCAACTCGCGCAGAAAAGAATATATACGGTTCATTATGTCGAAGTTTAAAATTGGATACAGGAAAAAATTGTCTTGTAAGTGCGGATACAAAGATAATGCAAGCGACACCAAAGAACAAACATGAGTACCTAAAAAAGGATGAAACTGTTTGGAAATAAAGTTTTTTACAATTAAAAGTTTGACATTATTATATTTGTTATTATCTTTGCATTGTGAAAAGTCGTGCGGATATGCAGCGGGGACGCTTCAAGATATGCGACTTATTTGCGACTCAGTCCGGCAGTGTCAATCCAAAATCCTGTGCCGGCACAAAAAGAACCTATCGTTTAATTACATAAATATAGTAGAAACAATCGCTTAGTGTGAATTAAGAATTGGCCGGCGTATTCTTGAACTTGCGTGTCCACATCGTAATGGGGAGATCCGACAACTGAAGCACATGTATTTTTGTTCAGGAAAACGTTGCCTTTAAAAGCAGTGATGCTTTTTCTTTACCGGTAAACTCAAACACCATTAAATCATGGATGTAGACAAGAAACCCAAACGCCCACGAATTGGGGCAGGCACCGAAATAAATTCAGGTGTCGAATCAACCGACGCAACGCCTCGTTATGAGAAAGTGAATTATCCGGAAGCGGGTCATCAGCGTGATGCTGCCGAACAGCGACCCTATCAATCTCGTCCGGTAGGCGAGCGTCCTTATCAGCCGCGCACGTCGGGCTACAGCCAGCCTCGTCAGGGAGGTTATCCTCAGCATACTTCCAGTTATCGTCCGTCTTATCAACCTGGTGGATATCATCAGCAGTCGCAAGGTTTCAACCCCGCTCCGGAACGTAAAACCGGAGGGGAAGAACAGGAAGGATCCACCTATCGTCAAGGGGGTTATCAACCCCGTCAAGGAGGCTACAATCAGAATCGCCAGGGTGGATATCAATCGCGCCAAGGAGGGTATCATCAGAATCGCCCCGGGGGATATACGCAAAATCGTCAGGGTGGGTATCAACCGCGCCAAAGTGGTTATCAGAATCGCCAGGGTGGATATCAGCCACGTCAAAATGGATATAGTCAAGGGGGGTATCAACCCCGTCAAGGAGGGTACAATCCAAATCGTCAGGGAGGGTACAATCAGAGCCGCCCTGAAGGAGATTTTCATCAAAACGGTTATACTCAAAATCGTCAGGGGGGATATCAAAGCCGCCAGAATAATTATCAGCAGAATCGTCAAGGGGGGTATCAGCAAAACCGTCAGGGCGTTCGCAATCAACAAGGCTTCCGCAACAAGCAGAAACCGACCATGCGCTTTACTCCTCGTCCCAAACAGATAGAATATGTGCTCGACGATATTGATCCCAACGAGCAGATTCGTCTCAACAAATATATGGCTAATGCGGGAATATGTTCTCGCCGTGAAGCCGATGAATATATCCTTGCCGGGAAAGTGACAGTCAATGGCACTCCCGCTACAGAACTCGGAACTAAAATTTCGCGTAGCGATGTAGTGGAATGTGACGGAAAAGTTGTCACTCCGGAAAAGAAATGCTACGTGCTTCTCAACAAACCGAAGGACTGTGTGACTACGAGCGACGATCCGAATGGGCGCACCACTGTCCTCGATCTTGTCAAGAATGCGTGTCAGGAACGGATTTATCCCGTCGGACGCTTGGATCGCAACACCACCGGTGTGCTTCTTCTGACCAACGATGGCGATCTTGCCTCGAAACTTACTCATCCTAAGTTTGTCAAAAAGAAAATCTATCATGTTTGGACAGACAAGGATATAAATGAAGAGGATATGCAGCGTATTGCCGACGGGATAGAATTGGAAGACGGTGAAATTCATGCTGATGCAATTAGCTATGTTTCAGAAAGCGATAGGAATCAGGCCGGAATAGAAATTCACTCCGGTCGCAATCGCATCGTGCGCCGCATTTTCGAACATCTGGGCTACCGCGTCACCAAGTTAGATCGTGTGTATTTTGCCGGTCTGACCAAGAAAAATCTTCCTCGTGGCCGTTGGCGTTATCTGACCCAGGAAGAAGTTAACTTCCTGCGTATGGGTTCATTTGAATGATTAACGATGGAGACGGCGCTGTAAAAGCGTCTGCTTCGGTTTCAGATTTCATTATAGGAATGGAAAAGATAAAAAGAACTACAATATCGGAACTTCTCCGAAACGGAGAAAAATATATAGGTACTGAAGTGGATGTCAAAGGTTGGGTGCGTACTCGCCGAGGCAACAAACATGTGCAATTCGTTGCCCTCAACGATGGTACCACTATCAAGAACATTCAAATCGTCTTTGATCTGTCGCGCTTTTCCGACGATGAATTAAAGGAGATTACAACCGGTGCATCCATTCATGTTCAGGGGGAACTGGTAGCTTCTCAAGGTAAAGGCCAAAACGTAGAGATTCAGGCGAAGTGTCTGGAAGTATACGGCACGGCCAATCCCGAAAAGTATCCTCTTCAGAAAAAAGGACATTCGTTGGAATTTTTGAGAGAAATAGCCCACTTGCGTCCGCGCACCAACACATTCGGAGCAGTATTACGCATTCGCCATGCTTTGGCCTATGCGGTTCATAAGTTCTTTAACGACAAAGGATTCTATTATTTCCACACTCCACTGATCACAGCTTCAGATTGCGAAGGTGCCGGCGCCATGTTTCAGGTGACCACACTCGATATCAATGAGCCACCTCGCACCGAAGACGGCAAACCGGACTATTCCCAAGATTTCTTCGGCCGTCAGGCAAGTCTGACTGTGTCAGGCCAGCTTGAAGGAGAGTTGGGTGCTACTGCCTTAGGTGCAATCTATACTTTCGGACCTACCTTCCGTGCAGAAAATTCCAACACTCCGCGCCATCTCTCAGAGTTTTGGATGATTGAGCCCGAAATGGCCTTCTATGAGATCGAAGACAACATGGATTTGGCTGAAGAATTTATCAAATTCTGTATTTCCTATGCCCTCGAACATTGCTCCGACGACATTGATTTCCTGAGCGAACATTTCGACAAAGACTTGCGTGATCGTCTCAACTTTGTGGTTCACAATGATTTCGTTCGCTTGCCTTACACCGAAGGTATTAAAATCCTCGAAGAAAGCGGTCGCAAATTTGAGTTCCCGGTATACTGGGGTGTAGACCTGGCTTCGGAACATGAACGCTATTTGGTGGAAGAGCATTTCAAGAAACCTGTGATTCTGACCGATTATCCCAAGGAAATCAAAGCGTTCTATATGAAACTCAACGATGACGGGAAAACTGTTCGGGCCATGGATGTACTCTTCCCGAAAATCGGAGAAATTATCGGAGGATCGCAGCGAGAAGAAAATCTTGAAAAACTTCAGAACCGTGTTGATGAACTCGGCTTGACCGGCATGGATTGGTACTTGGATACACGTCGCTTCGGCACTGTGCCTCATTCTGGCTTTGGACTCGGGTTTGAACGTCTTGTCCTGTTTGTCACCGGAATGCAAAACATTCGTGACGTCATCCCCTTCCCCCGCTATCCAAACAATTGCGAATATTGATTTATCCCTTTCACCTTTTTGTTGCCATAACCGAAATGCCGGCAACTATAACAATTAAAAAGATTTGAAAGGAACAAGATTGATAAGATTCCTTATAATATTGCCGACGCTCATTTTTGCGTCGGCAATATCGGCTTTTTCCACTAACGTCCAATCCGATTCAATCACTGTCAGCTTAATAACCTGCTGGCCTGGCGATGATGTTTATGAACTTTGCGGTCACGAGGCAATTCGGGTTCGCGGTGAAGGAATAGATTCCGTCTGGAACTACGGCACATTCGATTTTGCCGCTCCCAATTTCCTATATCGCTTCGTAAAGGGCCAGACAGATTACATGCTCTCCTCTTACCCCTTTGTTTGGTTCATGCCAGAGTACAGACAGACTGGGCGTCGGGTTGTGGAGCAAGACCTCAATCTTACACAAGCGGAAGCCTCTCGACTGCTTTCCATGCTTCGCGAAGAAGCTCTACCTCAGAATCGCACTTATCGTTATAACTATGTCAAAGACAATTGTGCCACCCGAATAGTCGATCGTATAGACGAAGCATTGGGTAGCAAAGTGATTTATCCCGATAGTGTGCATTACGGCACCTTCCGACATGAAATGCGAGCTTTCCATGCCAATTATCCCTGGTATCAATTCGGGATAGATTTGGCCTTAGGTTCCGGATTGGATTACAAATTGCGAGGGACAGAGGAAATGTTCGTTCCCCTCGATATGATGCATCGGGCTGCATCCGCTCATTTTGCCGACGGCCGCCCGATGGTGAAAGCTACCCGTGTGCTTTACGAGGGAACCCAGACGGCTACTCTCCCGCCGACTCCCTGGTGGCTAACTCCTATGGCCTTTGCAATTTTAGTTTTTCTCATAAGCGGTATTGTTGCACTGGTTGATTTGCGAAAAAAGATAATCACCAAGAGCTGGTGGTCTGTCTACTTTGGCTTATGTGGATTGACCGGATGTCTCATAGCTTTTCTCGTGTTCGCTTCCGAGCATGAGGCCACGTCTCCCAATATCCTTATCCTTTGGCTAAATCCTCTTCAATTCCTAACAGCAATTAGTGTGTGGAGCGCAAAAATGAGATGGCTTGCCAAATTCATGAATTGGTATAATGTGATTATTGTGGGATTGCTTCTCCTTTTATGGCCTTTCCAGCCCCAGAGTGCCAACCCGGCTTTTTTCCCGTTGATGGCGTCGGCAGTGCTTCTTGGAGCCGTTTATGCAATAATTGGAGGTAAATCCGTTTTCAATAAGGGTAGAAGACGTTCTGTGGCAAGAGAGGTCTCTAATCGCAAACCCGTAATTTCAAACCGAAATTCCGCCAGAGGGAATCGCCCGACATCTAAAAAATGAAAAAAATACTGACCACCGTAATTTGTTCGCTTGTAGGCATCAACAGTATGCTTATGGCAGATTCATCGCGTCCCAGACTCGTGGTCGGTATTGTAATAGACCAACTTCGCACCGATTATCTCGAATACTTGCGGAAACATTTCGGAGAAAAAGGTTTCAATCTGTTGTTTGAAAAGGGCGTTTGTTTTCGCGATTTAGAGTTTCTACCCGACATAAACGATCCCGTCAGTGCGACGGTAGTGGCCGTGACCGGAGCCGATCCGGCTGCAAACGGAGTCTGTGGTAGCGAGGTCTATGAGTCGACTTCAAAGACTGTGCGTCCCTGGCTATCTTCTGTTGGAGCAGCCGGTGCGACTGTCTACTCACCCGAAAATCTGCTGCTTTCCACGATTAGTGATGAAATTGCAATTGACGGGATAGGACTTGGTGCCATCTACAGCATCGCTGTCAATCCCCAGCAGGCCATTGCCTTGGGTGGGCATGTAGCCACATCCGCCGTTTGGCTCGATGAAGAATCCGGGAAATGGGCCACTTCGTCCTGGTACAAAGATTTGCCTTCTCCGGTCGCTTTACGAAATCGTAGCGCTGCGCCACGCTCTATCCTCGATACCATGAAGTGGGAGCCCCTGATGGCGCTCGATAAATATCCCGGGATTCCCGCACAGAAGAAATTTTATCCCTTCCGCCATACCTTCCCGACCAGTGATCGAGAAGCATATCGGCGTTGGGCGGTTTCTCCCCTTGCTAACCGGGAAGTGACTGATATTGCAGTCGATTACCTTCGTCAGCTTAAACTTGGAGAGCGGGGAGATGCAATCGACATGCTGAATCTGGCCTACACCGCTGCCCCATATAAATACGTCAAAGACGGTGATTACAGACTCGAACTCGAAGACACTTACCTTCGACTTGATCAGCAACTCGAATCCCTTTTCAAGGCTATCGATCAAGGGCCTGGTCTTGACAACACTTTGATTTGGGTGACATCGACCGGCTACTACGACGATGCCACCATTGATGACCCTAAATATAAAATTCCCGGAGGAGAGTTTTCAAAAAAGAGAGCACTCTCGCTTCTTAATGCGTTTCTCTCCGCGCGTTTTGGCAACGGAGATTACATAACTTCCTTTTTTGGACCTCACCTTTCCCTTGACAGCCGGTTGATTGAAAGCCGCAAACTCGACCCAAATACCGTGACTGAAGCTGCACGGGAATTCCTCAGTAAAATGAGTGGAGTCCGTGCCGTACATACCTCTTCCGATATTCTTTCCGAGTCCACTCCTCGCCGGACAGAATTACGCCGAATGCTCGATATGAGCCGTAGCGGTGATTTATACGTCGAGTTTCAATCCGGGTGGAATGTCGTTGATGATACTCGCTTTCCGGTCCAGACCAATCCGGTCAGGAACTCGATGGTCACTACGCCGGCTTTTATTTTTGGTCCCGGACTCCCACCGACGGTTGTGAATACCCCCGTGGAGGCCAACCGTCTTGCACCAACTGTAACTCAGATTCTGCGCATTCGTTCTCCCAATGGCGCTCAAGGCCGACCACTGCTGTTCTGAGTCAGCTTGACCCGGGTTGCAGATTAGAATTCGAAAAGGTCCTGCGATGTGACGAAATCGCTTATTTCAATTATTTTAGCTATCTTTGCATTGTCAATTAGTGGTTTTTGGCTGCGGATTGATGCATTGAATTGAAAATAACACTCTCAATACATACCTATATAGATGGGAATCAGTAATATAGTAAAAAAGATTTTTGGCGACCAAAGTGAGCGGGCGGTCAAACCCTTGTGGCAGCGTCTCAGTAAGGAAATTAATCCCATTGGCGTCGAAATTCAAGACATATCCAACGATGAACTCCGCGGTCGCATTTCCACCATTCGCGACGACATTCGTTCGGAAGCAAAAAATTACAAAGATCGCATGGCCGAGTTGCGTGCCGAAATCGAAACCCTCGACTACGACAAACGCGAACCCCTTTGGAAAGAGATAGATGAACTTCGGGAGGAATGCTTCAAAATGTATGCTCGCAAACTCGATGAAGTTCTTCCCGAGGTGTTTGCCGTTGTAAGAGAGACGGCCCGACGTTTTGCCAACAATGACAATATTGAAGTGACGGCCACCGAGGCCGATCGCGAACTCGCGGCCGCGGGAAAAGACTTTGTCACCATAGACGGCGATAAAGCCATTTATCACAACGAATGGATGGCCGGAGGAAACATGATGAAGTGGGACATGGTCCATTACGATGTCCAGCTGATTGGCGGCATGGTTCTTCACGGCATCATGCAAGGCGACAAACCAAGTAACAACATCGCCGAGATGGCTACTGGTGAGGGTAAAACATTGGTTGCCACGTTGCCGGTTTTCCTCAATGCCCTCACCGGCGAAGGAGTTCACGTCGTCACCGTCAATGACTATCTCGCCAAGCGTGACTCCGAATGGATGGGCCCACTCTATCAGTTCCACGGACTGACGGTCGATTGCATCGACAAGACTGAACCCAACTCCGAAGAGCGTCGTCGGGCTTATCAGTGCGACATCACCTTCGGCACAAACAACGAGTTTGGTTTTGACTATCTGCGCGACAATATGGCAACCTTGCCATCCGATCTCGTGCAGCGCGACCAACACTACTATGCCATTGTCGATGAGGTAGACTCAGTTCTGATCGACGATGCCCGTACTCCTCTCATTATCTCAGGTCCTGTCCCAAAAGGCGACGACCAGATGTTTAATGACTTTAAGCCCAATGTGGAAAAAGTTGTCAACGCTCAGCGTAAACTCGCTCAAAACCTTTTGCTTGAAGCCAAAGGGAAAATAGGGGCAGCCATGAGTGGAGACGCTGCTAAAATAGCTCAATATGACCACGACCGTGACGAACCGGGTCATAAGCCTCTGACAGCCGACAAGCTCCTCGAAGAAGGCGGCCTTGCACTTTTCCGCGCTTATAAAGCTCTGCCCAAACATAACCCCCTTATTCGCTACCTCTCCGAAGACGGAATCAAGCAATTGCTCCTGAAGGTAGAAGGGAAATATATGCAGGATAACAATCGCGAGATGCCTAAAGCTGTAGAACCGCTTTATTTTGTTATCGACGAAAAAAACCACAGCATTGAGCTGACCGACAAGGGAATTGAGGTGCTGACCGGCTCTACTCAAGACCCCGAGTTCTTTGTCCTCCCCGATATCGCTGCCCAGCTTTCGCAGGTCGACAATGAAGACCTAACCCCGGAAGAGAAAACCGAGAAGAAAGACCGGCTCTTGCAAGATTATTCAGTTAAGGCCGAACGTGTCCACACTGTCAATCAGTTGCTAAAGGCATATTCTCTCTTCGACAAAGATGTGGAATATGTTATCGACGACAACAAGATTAAAATCGTCGATGAGCAGACCGGCCGTATCATGGAAGGACGGAGATATAGCGACGGACTCCATCAGGCAATTGAAGCAAAGGAGGGAGTGAAAGTAGAAGCTGCAACTCAGACCTATGCCACCATAACCCTCCAGAACTATTTCCGCATGTATCGCAAATTGGCTGGCATGACCGGTACGGCAATGACCGAAGCCGGAGAGTTCTATGATATATATAAGCTGGAAGTGGTCGAAATTCCGACCAATCGTCCCGTTATTCGCAATGACCAAAACGACCGGGTCTATCGAACAAAAAAGGAGAAATATGCCGCTGTAATCGATGAAGTC
Source organism: uncultured Sangeribacter sp. (assembly GCA_964574285.1). Taxonomy (GTDB): domain Bacteria; phylum Bacteroidota; class Bacteroidia; order Bacteroidales; family Muribaculaceae; genus Lepagella. The sequence continues at coordinate 15,724 of CAZNMC010000033.1, forward strand.
CAGCTCATGGTTGAACAAGGACGCCCCGTGCTTGTCGGTACTACTTCTGTCGAAATTTCCGAACTTCTGTCCAAGATGCTTCAGCTTCGCAAGATTCCTCATCAGGTGCTCAATGCTAAGCTCCATCAGAAAGAAGCCGATATTGTGGCACAGGCCGGTAAAAAAGGCACTGTCACTATTGCAACCAACATGGCCGGTCGTGGCACAGACATCAAGCTCCCTCAAGAGGTGAAAGATGCCGGTGGATTGGCCATCATCGGCACCGAACGCCATGAGAGCCGCCGTGTCGACCGCCAGCTTCGCGGTCGTGCCGGACGTCAGGGCGACCCCGGTAGTTCTGTCTTCTTTGTATCCTTTGAAGACACCGTGATGCGTCTTTTTGCAAACGAGCGTATTGTCAAGACTCTTGACCGTCTCGGATTTGAAGAAGGCGACATGATCGAATCCAAAATGGTTACGAAAGGTATTGAAAACGCACAGAAGCGTGTGGAAGAAAACAACTTCGGTATCCGTAAGCGTTTGGTGGAATACGACGATGTGATGAATGCTCAGCGTCGCGGTGTCTATGGACGGCGTCAGAATGCCCTTAAGGGAGAACGCATCGGCACAGACATTGCAAACATGATTTACGAAGTGGCACAGGATATATCCGCTCAGGGTTACGAAGGCGGCTATGAGGAATTCTGTGAAAACGTCCGCACTTCGCTCGCAATCGAATCGCCCGTTTCAGCCGAGGAATATCCAAAACTCGACTCCACGGCGCTCGCAGAGCGCTTGGCCGAAGAAGCCATGAGTAATTTGAGCCGAAAGCGTGAGAAAATGGCACAAGGTGCCGCTCCCTATATCAAAGAATTTGTCGAAGAACGAGGGGCAACCGGACTGGTCGGTGTGCCGGTGACCGACGGTCGTCGAATGTTTAATATTCGGGCCGATATTGAGGAATGCTATAATAATGCATGCAAACCTCTGGTCAAGGCATGGGAAAAGGCCGTGTTGCTTTCATCAATCGACAAAGCATGGCAGGAACAATTGCGAGAGATGGATGAACTTCGCAAATCAGTTCAAAATGCCTCTTACGAGCAAAAAGATCCATTGGTGATCTATAAGCTCGAAGCTTATGAGCTTTGGAAGAAGATGCTTTGGGACATGAATTCAAAGGCTGTCGCAACATTGATGCGCGGTAAGCTTGCTGTCCCCGACTATGAAGAAGCAAAAGCTGCCGCTGAGGAGGAACGCCGTCGCCAGGAAGCCGCTCGTGAAGCCCAGGCTACAATCCATAGGGAGATGTCGGCTGCTCCGGATGTGAACCCTTACGCCAATTATTCCACTACCCGGGACACCTACGAGGGTGAATCCGCTCAACGCCAGGCAGCTCAGAGTGTAAATCGCCCAGCTCCGCAACGTCAGCCAGTAAGAGCTCAACCTAAAATAGGACGAAATGATCCTTGTCCTTGCGGCTCGGGAAAGAAATATAAGAATTGCCACGGACGCGGAGTCTAATACAGTGTCCCTATACAAATTAAAAAAAACCGGATAGCATGAATCATTTCAAGCAAATCCGGTTTTTGCTTTCCTCAAAATTAACTCAGTTACTCATAATCCATCCATAACATAAACTAAATCTTATGGCTTATATACTTCTTTTGGGCGGATTGGCTCTGATATTGTTCGGTGCAAACATACTCACCGATGGGGCCGCAGCCTTAGCCAAACGATTTAATATCTCCGACCTGGTGATTGGTCTGACCATTGTTGCTTTCGGGACATCGGCTCCGGAACTCGTGATTTCAGTTATTTCGGCAATAAAGGATAGTTCAGAGCTGGCTCTTGGAAATGTCATCGGTTCTAATATCTTCAATATTTTAATGATAGTGGGGTGTACGGCATTGATTATGCCGCTCACTGTCGGACAGTCCACTCAAAAGAAAGAAATACCACTCGTCATTCTCTCCTCCCTGGTCCTTTGGTTTTGCTCATCGGATATGCTTTTTGACGGGGCCTCATCTAATTTGGTCAGTCGCACTGATGGAATGCTTTTGCTTGGGTTCTTTTTAATTTTCATGTACTACACCTTCTCTATTGCCAAAAGCTCGCAGCCGGGACAAGACGCGGATTCCGGATCGGTAAAAGAGATGAAACTTTGGAAATCAATAATATGGATTATCGGTGGACTGGCAGGACTGATTTTTGGTGGTCAAGGATTTGTGGATGGTGCCTCGGAGATTGCTGCATCCTTTGGAGTAAGTGAGTCCGTAATCGGTCTTACAATTGTGGCTGCCGGAACATCCCTCCCCGAACTTGCCACATCCGTCATAGCCGCCTTAAAGAAAAAACCGGCAATGGCCATAGGCAATGTGGTTGGGTCGTCGCTTTTCAATGTGTTTTTCATCGTCGGGGTTTCAGCCACTATCCGTCCTTTGAAGGTAGGGGCTATCTCCTCGGTAGACTTCGGAATGTTGATTGGTGCAGCCGTATTGCTTTGGATTTTCAGTGCAGCCGTAGGAAAAAGCAAAGTCAGTCGAATCGAAGGCGGAGTGATGGTAGCTTGCTTTATTGGCTACACAATTTGGCTTGTCCTGAATGCTTGAGAAAGAAGAGAGCGATGAAGAAAATAGACAATATAGGAGGGAAGAGCAACGTTAATCAATGAGAGCCGGTTGTCTTCTCAGGACCGGTTATAGCCCTTTTATATTATTCTGATGAAAAAACCGGTTTCAATTCCCTCATATATTTTATTGCTTGTCGTCTTGCTGGCCACAATTACGACAGGATGCAAAACGGCCAAACTTTCCACGGCCAACGAGCAGCTCGAGCGCGGAGAGTTTTTTGATGCAGCCAAAACATACCGCAAAGTCTTCGGTAAATTGACCCGCCGCGAAGATCGGGCATTGCGTGGGGAAGTCGCTTATCGACTTGGTACTTGCTACCGACGCATGAACCAGTCTGCGCAGGCTGCCTCAGCATATCGAAATGCCATTCGATATGAATATCCCGATTCCATGGCCTGGTTTTACTTGGGGCGCTCCCTTCAGGCCGACGGACAATATGTCGCAGCAATGGATGCTTACAAAACCTTTTTGCAATATGCTCCCGACGACGAATTGGCTAAAGAGGGACTGCACGGATGTCGAATTGCAATTCAGGCTAAAGAAGCCCCAAAAACACGTTATGTGGTCAAAAATGCAAAGCTGTTCAATTCCCGGCGTGCCGATTTCGCTCCCATGTTTCTCGACAAAAATTTCGACCAACTTTACTTCACCTCTACTAACGAGAAGGCAATGGGAGAACATCGCTCCGAAATTACCGGCATGAAAAAGGGTGATATATATGTCAGTAAAAAAAATGAACGGGGACAATGGCAAAAGCCCGAACCTGTCGAAGGGGAACTGAATAGCGACATGGATGAAGGAATAATAAGTTTTACTCCCGATGGACAGACGATGTATCTTACCAAAGCCCGCCGTTCTCCAACATCCAATACTTCGGTCGAAATCTACACTTCCCGGCGCAGCGATGCCTCATGGAGCGCTCCACAAAAATATGAAATCACTGCCGACACCATTTCGGCAGTCGGACATCCCGCTGTCTCTCCGGATGGTAAATATCTTTATTTCAGTTCCGATATGCCAGGTGGATATGGTGGTAAAGATATATGGCGCGTGGCGATTGGTGAACGCATCGGCTCCTTGGAAAACCTCGGACCTCAAATCAATACGCCCGGCGACGAAATGTTTCCCTATGTCCGGACTGATTCTCTCTTGTATTTCAGTTCTGATGGGCATCCAGGTTTTGGGGGGCTCGACCTATTTAAAGCATATCTGAATTCTACTGGCGACCGATGGAGCGTAGAAAATCTGGGATTACCCATGAATTCCTCTGGCGATGATTTTGGAATCACATTCGGACAGGGTGAATCTGGCTTTTTAAGTTCCAATCGAGGCGACCGGAAAGGTTATGACCATATTTATTCCTTTGAGCTCCCAGAATTGAAAGTGACCATCTCCGGATGGGTTATGGATAAGGATGAAGAACCCGTCCCTCAGGCCGTTATCCGGATTGTGGGTGATGACGGAAGCAATCAGAAAGAGATTGCTCGGGACGACGGTTCCTTTTCCTTCAAACTCGAGCGTGGGGTCAAATACGTCATGATGGCCGGTGCAAAAGGCTATCTAAATGTCAAGCAAGAATTTGAATCTGACACTGCCGAGGAAGACGCTGATTATTCTGTCGACTTCATCTTAGCCTCAATCTCCAAACCCCAGGTTGTGGAAAATATTTTTTATGATTTTGATAAAGCCTCCTTGCGTCCTGAGTCCAAGACTGCCCTTGATGAGATGGCACAGATGCTGCGCGACAATCCCAATGTCACGATAGAAATGAGCAGTCACACCGACCGTCATGGTTCAGAAGCTTACAATAACACTCTTTCGGATCGACGCGCTAAAAGCGTGGTAGACTATTTGATTTCTGCCGGTATCCAGCCCGAAAGACTCAAATGGCAAGGATATGGAGAAAGCAGACCAAAGACTGTCACCAAGCGCATCAATCGCGAATATCCTCAATTTCCCGAAGGAACAGTCCTTAACGAAGAATTTATCAATTCTCTTGAAGAGGCCGACCGGGAAGCTGCTGACCAGATCAACCGTCGAACCGAATTCCAGGTCACATCGATTGACTATGAGATGTTTTGAATTTGCCGCCTTCAAGAAAAAAAGGTAACTTTGCTTTGGAAAATCCTAAAAAACCATTCTGAGGATTTTCTGCCCAGTTCGATTGATTACATATTAAAAACCTCATATCATGAAAAAATCTCTTTGCAGACTACTCCCTTTAGCAATGGGTGTGCTAACATTTGGAGCGGTCGCCAATCAAACGCAGACGCCTCGTTGGCTGCGTGATGTTACTATTTCTCCAGACGGCAAAACCGTAGCTTTCACATATAAAGGGGATGTCTTTACTGTTCCCGTGGCTGGTGGACGGGCTTTTCAGCTCACTTCTAATCCTGCCTATGACTCAGCCCCCGTGTGGACTCCGGATGGAAAACGAATCGCCTTCAGAAGCAATCGGGAAGGATCCGACGATATATATATCGTGGATGCTCAGGGAGGGACACCTGTTCGTCTCACCACCCACAGTGGACATGAAACCCCAATCGCTTTTCTCGATGGCAACCGGTTGATCTTCGGGGCTTCAATAGCTCCTTCTCAGCAGACAAGCCGTGGACCATGGTTGTCCCAAACTTATGTGTTGGATATTTCGCAGCCCGGGCTGCGTCCTCAACTCTATCTGTCGCTCCCAATTCAAGCTGCCAGCGTCGATGCCAAAGGGAGAGTCCTTTATCAAGACCGAAAAGGATTTGAAAATGTTTGGCGCAAACATGAACGCTCTTCAGGAACCGCAGATATCTGGATGTATGACGGAAAGGATTTTGCAAAGCTGACCGATTTCAACGGTCACGACCTTAATCCCGTGTGGGCAGCAGATGGCGACAACTTTTACTACATCAGTGAAACCGATGGAACACTTAACGTCTATAAGTCTTCTGCCGATGGAAAAAACCGTCAGCAGCTCACTCGGTTCCAACGCCATCCGGTTCGCTCCCTTTCTGCCGCTTCCGATGGCACTCTTGCCTTTAGTTGGGACGGTGATATATATACTATGAGTGAAGGTAATGAACCTCAGAAACTTAACATCACTATTCTTGCCGATGAATATGACAGCGACTTAGTGAAGAAATATGTGAACGCCGGTGCTTCAAGCATGGCAGTCTCTCCCTCGGGTGACGAGGTGGCCATCGTGTTGCGTGGTGACGTATATGTGACTGATACAAAATATAAAACAACACGCAGAATTACCAATACTCCGGCCCAAGAAAGAACCGTTGCTTTTTCTCCTGATGGTCGTAAGCTCGTCTACGACAGCGACCGCGAGGGTTATTGGCAGCTTTTCACTGCTTCAATCAAAGACCCCGCTGAAAAACGCTTTGCCTATGCTTCCGAAATTATTGAAGAACCACTCTATAAGTGTGCAACCGCCGCTCAGCAACCCGCATTCTCTCCCGATGGGAAAAAAGTAGCTTTTCTTGAAGACCGTACGGAGCTTAATGTTATTGATTTACAAACCAAGAAGGTCAACACTGCGCTCGATGGCAAATACAATTACTCCTATGTAGATGGCGACGTGCAATTTGCCTGGAGTCCCGATAGCGAATGGCTTCTTGCAAGCTATATTGGAGATGGCGGTTGGAACAATTCTGATATTGCCTTGGTGAAAGCCGACGGCTCAAAAGTGGTTGACCTGACCGAGTCCGGGTTTACCGATGGCAATCCCAAATGGGCTCTCGATGGCGGTGCCATCACTTATGCAACTGCGAAATATGGCTATAAGAGTCAGGGCTCATGGGGTAACCAGGACGATATAATGCTCATGGCACTTAATCCCGACACATGGGATACTTTCTGCATGACTGAAGAGGAAGCTGCCATGGCCGAAAAGGCAAAAAAAGAGGAAGACAGTGCAAACAAAGAAGCAGAAAAGTCTTCGAAGGATGCAAAAAAGAAGGATGCAAAAAAAAGAGATAAGAAATCCAAAACTGAAAAAAAAGAGCCAAAGAAAGCAATGGAATTCGATCTCGACAATCGGAAGTATCGCACTTCTCGCCTGACCGGTAGTTCTGCTTTCGTCGGTGACTACTTCCTTGCACCAAAAGGTGACAAATTCTACTATGTGGCTGTAGCTACCGAAGGTGGTAATAATCTGCATGTCCGTGATCTCAAGAAAGGGGAAACAAAAGTCCTCCTCAAAGGTGTAAGCGGTGGCCTGGAGGCCGATGCCAAAGGGGAAAATCTTTTCGTCTTGTCCAACAAGGGTGTTCAGAAAGTTAATTTGGCAAAAGGCGATATCGAAACCATTGCGTTTGAAGCCGAATACGACCGCAAGCCCTCGTTGGAGCGTGAATATATCTTTGACCACATGCTGCGGCAGGTCAACGACAAATTTTACGATGCCGACCTTCACGGAGTCGATTGGGAATATTATGGAAAACACTATAAAGAATTCCTCCCATATATTGACAATAATCGTGATTTCGCTATTCTTATGAGCGAAATTCTTGGAGAGCTTAATGCTTCACACACCGGGGCATCCACCTCCGCCGGCTACGCACAGCTTCCCACTGCAAATCTTGGCGCTTTCTTTGATGAATCTTACGACGGAGACGGTTTGAAAATCACCGAAATTCTTCCTCAGAGTCCATTGAGCGCGAAGAAGGTCGGAGTGAACGTTGGTGACATTATCCTTTCCATCGACGGACAAAAGATTGAAGCCGGTAAAGACTACTATCCTTTGCTGGCTGGCAAAGCTGGACGCAAAGTCCGTCTTGAAGTGCGCAAATCCGACGGGCAGACCGCTGCAGTCGTTGTAAAGCCTATTTCAAGCGGAGCCCTTTCATCCATGCTCTATCGTCGTTGGGTCGAACATAATCAGGCTATCGTCGATTCAGTCAGTGGTGGTCGATTGGCTTATGTCCATGTGCAAGGTATGAACAGCCCTTCATATCGCACTGTTTACGATGAACTTCTCGGAAAATATCGCAATCGCGAGGCTGCCATCGTCGACACCCGTTTCAATGGTGGCGGTTGGCTCCACAACGACCTTGCTATCCTCCTGAGCGGAAAGGAATATGTCCAGTTTATGCCACGGGGGAGAAAGATTGGATCCGAACCCTTCGCACAATGGCATAAACCATCCGTGATGCTCGTCAACGAAGGAAACTATTCCGATGCCCATGGTACACCTTACACCTATAAGACTCTCGGAATCGGTGAACTCGTTGGTGCCCCCGTCCCGGGTACAATGACAGCCGTATGGTGGGAAACTCAAATTGACCCCACCATTGTGTTTGGAATTCCCCAGGTGACTAATGCCGACATGAATGGTAAGCCTCTTGAAAACGTACAGCTCAATCCTGATGTGTTGATTTATAACGCACCCGCTGATGAGCTTCGCGGGCATGATGCCCAGCTGATCGGGGCTGTCAAGCGTCTCCTTGAAAAGCTTGACTCCGCCAAATAAATTCATGAAGCGGAGATATGATTAATATCCGTCGCTGACCCCTTCCCGGGTTTAACGATATTTCTTATACGGGATGTGCCGAAGACTTTGAAGGTTTCGGCACATCCTCTTTTTGTATAACGGCCATAGACTTATTTGCCCACGGCACTTTCATTTAAATTTTAAATAATCGCATAATACCCTTACCCGATTCCT
>CAZNMC010000034.1:0-23591 GCA_964574285.1 uncultured Sangeribacter sp.
TGATCGCCCTGATAATGTTTATCGTTTACTTCTTCATGGATAAAAAACTTGACAGTCAAACCCACGAAGGAGAAGAAAAAGAAGAACCTTTCCAAATAAAGGATCTTGGCAAGATTTTAAGCAGCCTTGGCTTTTGGCTTGTAGCACTTCTTTGTGTACTTTATTATTCCGCAATTTTCCCCTTCCAGAAATATGCGGTAAATATGTTGCAATGTAACTTGTCATTTACTGATCTTGAGCCCGATTCTTTCTGGCGACAGGATGCTGTGACCTACATTCAGTATGTGATTATGCTGATTGTGGCTGCTACAGCTTTTGCAGGAAATTTCATGAAAAAGAACAGCATGAAAGTGTTCATGTTTGGCATTTCAATTCTCTCTTTGATTGTATATTGCTGGATGGGTTATATGAAGCAAAGTGCCGGAGCTATTTTTGCAGTCTTTCCACTTTTGGCTGTGGGTATTACTCCCATACTTGGTAAATTTGTTGACCACAAAGGAAAAGCGGCTTCAATGCTTGTAATCGGTGCTTTACTCCTTATAGCATGCCACTTGACCTTTGCTTTCATACTTCCACAATTTAAAAATAGTCCGGTGGGAGGAGTTATGGTGGCATATATTACAATTTTGGTGCTTGGTGCCTCATTCTCCCTGGTACCGGCATCCCTTTGGCCAAGTGTGCCTAAACTTGTCGATTCCAAAATTATTGGTTCGGCCTATGCCTTGATTTTTTGGATTCAGAATATTGGTCTATGGTTGTTCCCGATGTTGATTGGAAAAGTACTTACTTCAACCAACACTGATATTGAAGCTCAGGTGGCTGCCGGCACCATGACTGAAGAGGTTGCTTCTGTCAGCTATAACTACACATGGGCTTTGGTTATGCTTGCATGTCTCGGCGTAGCGGCTCTTTTAATCGGACTATACCTTAAAGTTGTGGATCGTAAAAAACATCTTGGCCTTGAATTGCCAAATATTAAACCTTCTGAAGGCGTAGAAGAAGCTGAAATACTTGCAGCTGAAGAATAAAGTATCATCTTGTTATAAAAAAGTCTCAAAATCGATTTTTAAAACTTGATTTTGAGACTTTTCTATAATACTTTTTCTCTTTTTCAAGCGTTATAATTATTAATGATATTTAAACGGATTGTAAGCATAATAATTATTGGAATGGTTGCCGGATGTTTTTCGGCCACTGCTGAATCCGTGTCGCGCAAGGAGGCTCAAAAAATTGCTGTTGAATTTTTCAACGAAGTAAATAAGAGGTCGGTAGCCCAACCTAAGTATGTATATAATGGCAAGCGATTGACACACGACCGTCTTTTTACCCCTTTCTATGTGTTTAATAATCCCTCGGGAGGATTTGTGATAATTGCAGCCGATAACAAGGCTTACCCGATTCTTGGCTTTAGCTTGTTGGATTCATTTGATCCTGATAATTTGGGAGTTGGTTTGAAAGCTCTTCTAAGTGGCTTCGCACGAGATGTGGAGTATATTCGATTAGATAATCAAGTTCCGGAAGAAGCTATTCATGCCTGGCAGAATCCTAAAGAATACATATCTTATATTTTAAAGGAGCCGTTTCATTCTTATGAACCAAAGCGTACACCCGGAGAGGTGCGGGAGATTGTCCATTCGCTTGCCTCATCCTACGATGCGGAAAGCTATAGTTCGGATATTTATACCCCAACGCAATGGAACGAAACGATAGGGGAGGAGCTGAAATCAAATGGGTTTGTGGCTCTTGGTTTTCCTACTTACAAAGGCTTTCCTACTGGAACCATCTATGGACAGAAAGGTAATTTCTTTCGAATAGACCTTGATGGACAAAACAATGCTTTTTATCGGCTTGGTGCTACGGAGTATTTTGTATCCCCTCAGATAGCTATGACCGGAAAGCCAATGTCTTTAGACATTAAGGAGCCCATAGAAGAGCCATTTGAGTTTTACGATAGTTTTATTTCCGAACAGAAGGAAGCTCAAAATAAAGCACGCATAAAGCTTGAAGAAACGGAAAATCCCTCTGACCCTAAAGTAAGATTTATTGGGGCAGGGCATTTTGATATTCGTTTTCCCGAACCTATTCGGGCAGCAAGAATATATAATCTTGCCGGTGCCCTTATAGAAACATTTAAGTATGGAGACCGCCCTGAAATCCATGTCGATATTTCTGCTCATCCTCTTGGCTTCTATTTTATGTTGGCAATAGGAAGTGATGGAAAGCCTTATGGAATTAAACTGGTGCGTTAGAATTACATTATTTTACCTTTCATCGAATTAAATCACACCGTGAATCACAATGCTTAAATCAAAGGTTCTGGCATGGATTGCCTTAGTGTTGGTCGTTCTTTTAATAGGCTTCACATTTTCGATGCGACCCGTTTGGTGGGCTTTCGCCGATCTCTTTTTTGCTTTTATGATGGTATTCAGTCATCTGTTGGCAATCTATTTAGGAAAAATTAATACCTATATTGGCCGTAGACTCGATTTCTTTGCATTGATTTTTGGAATATTGACCATTATAGCATTTGTGGTTGAATATTTTCTTTTACAAAATTTAAACTGAGAAAATGTATAAAATTATATTTACTGCAATCCTGGTCAGCATTTGTAATATTATGCTTGCCCAAAACTATGTGGTCATCAGCAATGAAAGTAGGCTCTTTGATCAGCCCAATGTAAAATCTTATCCGACGACTAATACTTCTGGGGTTAACGTCATTCTTTCGCCCGGAATGATTTTCAAACAAGTTGGTGAGGCTCAAAACGGGTGGATAAAGGTCGAATATACCCCCGGATTAAACGCCTTTATGCTGCAATCTCAGACTGCCACAACCGGAATGCTGTCGGTTCCATCTCCCGGAAAATATAAGATAAGTAACGACTCGGAGAAAACCCTTTCTATAGCCCGCAATGGTAATGAATGGACAGCAAATGATGGCGACCAGATTTATGCCTCTATTTCCACCGGAAATGAAAGTATGCTGGTTTTCCCGGATCAATTTGGGAATCCCATTTATAGTGTGACAGATCTAAATGGAGAAATCATAGTAGTTTGCTATAAAAATGATCTGACAAAATTTTTCTGATTGATAAAAAATTACGCTAAGATATTTAAACGCTCTTATGAATGTTAAAGTTCATGAGGGCGTTAAATTATTTTGAAGAAATAAAATTAGATAGTGGAAGGTATAACTCTAAAGTATATTAAAATGGTAAAGAAGATTAATTTCTTTTCCAAGTAATTAAGAATTAAGAGTTTAATGGTTGTATTTTTAAATTTTCAATTTGGGATAGTAAACAGAATTGTACGAAACAAAATGAGTTAAGTATATATTTATTGCACAGGTTTTGGAGATGTGTGCCGTTTCATAAAAACATTTAAATGTTTGAAAATGAGGACCAATAAACTTGTAATCGGCAAATTTTTTTATTAATTTTGTTGGAGAAAAAGTAAAAAACCTATCTCATGAAGATTCGACATATCCTAACAGCATTTTTAATTTCAACGATTTCTCTTTATAGTTATTCTCAGACAAATAGTGCAAAAAATGCACATGCTAAAGCGCATGCAGCCCAACTGGCAAATGCCAAATATAAAATGGACAAAAGCGTCCTCAATGAATTTATTAAATCTGATATTGAGAAACGCGAAGCAGCTCTCCCCACTCTTTCGTTGGAATCATCTCAAATGATTGCTGACCTTTTGAAAGAGGGACATAAACATATTGGGAAAAAATATGTACATGGGGCTAAAGGTCCAAATCAATTTGATTGTTCTGGTTTTACCAGCTATGTTTATCGCCAGTTCGGATATAATATTTCCCCTGCGTCACGTATGCAATACACCCAGGGGGTGCCCGTTAAGCGAGATGACCTTCGCAAAGGCGATTTAGTATTCTTTACATCTCGTAGTAGTGGACGGAATGTTGGGCATGTAGGAATAGTAGTTAGTGCAGATAATGAGAAAGGAACTTTTAAATTTATTCATGCAAGCATCAGAGGAGTAAAAGTTAGTGATTTTGAAGGCTATTATGTTCCTCGGTATGTAGGAGCGCGTCGAATCATTACTGAATGATTGCCGCTACGATAGTAATATTAAATTACTTTTAAGAAAGAAAAGAATAAAGATTTCATATAAATTAGGGACGTGAGAATTTTTCTCACGTCCCTAATTTTAAGTAATAATTTAGAGACTGCTTAACTTTAAAATTAAACAGTCTCTATAATCTTAGAAATATAGCTAATTCAGAGATTAGCAGGGGAGGGCTTCATTTGTTTTGCGGACAGCAGCTGCACTCTTGGCAAAAAGCTCCTTTTCTTCTTCGTTGAGATCAAGTTCAATGATTTTTTCGATACCACCTTTACCAAGCACACAGGGCACTCCAATACAAAGACCACTTTCGCCATACTCGCCTTCTACAAGTGCTGAGCAAGGAATAATGGCTTTCTGATCATGGATAATGGCTTCCACAACTTCAGCTGTAGCCGCTCCGGGAGCATACCAGGCAGATGTGCCAAGAAGTTTTGTAAGTGTAGCTCCGCCAACCATTGTATCAGCTACCACTTTATCAATTGTTTCATTATTTAGCCAATTGCTAACAGGGATTCCACGCAAAGTAGCAAAACGCTTCATAGGAATCATCGTTGTGTCGCCATGGCCACCAATTACAAATCCTTCCACTTCATTGGGATTAGCCTCAAGAGCTTTTGAGAGGTAGAATTTGAATCGAGAGCTGTCGAGAGCACCACCCATGCCAATTATGCGATTTTTGGGTAGACCGGAAATCTTGTGGATAAGATAGGTCATGGTATCCATGGGATTGGAAACGCACACAATAACTGCATTCGGGCTATACTTGAGTACGCTTTCTGTCACCTGCTTCACGATACCTGCATTTACACCGATGAGCTCTTCACGAGTCATTCCGGGTTTGCGGGGAATTCCGGAAGTAATTACAACAACATCGCTGTCTTTTGTTGCTTCGTAGTCGTTAGTCACTCCTTTGATACGTGTATTCATATCAAGAAGGTTTGCAGTCTGCATCATGTCCATGGCTTTGCCTTCAGACACACCTTCTTTAATATCTATCATTACCACTTCGTCGGCTACTTCGCGGAGAGCAATCACATTGGCTGCGGTTGCGCCTACATTGCCGGCACCTACAACTGTTACTTTCGACATGTTGAATTCTTGTTTATAAATGTTTAGTATGTTTTATTGTTAATTTTGCATTGAAGAACCCACAGGGTTCTTCAATGCAAAATTACGAAATAATTCCGTTTTGACCAAGTTAGCTGGAGAGTAAAAATCCGTTAGAAATAAAATTAACTCTCATTTTATAGGCGAGCTAATAATACTAATAAACGAGACATTATGCTGTTATTGACAGCCAATGTCTCGTTTAAATAATTTAAGATGTAAGAATAGAGATAGTAAACTATTTAAGCTCTACCTCTAAACCGTAAGAACAATTTCCTTTTCTGCTGCAATCCGCCGAAGATTAATAATGGCATAGCGCATTCGGCCCAAAGCCGTGTTGATACTTACTCCGGTCAATTCAGCTATTTCTTTAAATGACAAACTTTGATAGTAGCGCATTTTTAAGACTTCTTTTTGAAGTGGAGGAAGTTGTTCAACTAAATGAATGACATCATTACGGATCTGTTCGGCCACCATGTTATCTTCGATAGTGGCTTCGCATAGTTCTTTTCGATTAAGAATATCAACTTCTTGAATATCCGATGATTGAATATTTTCGGATTTTTCTTGGCGATAATAATCGATGATCAAGTTGTGAGCAATACGGGAAACCCAGGCCGGAAATTTACCATTCTGAGTATAACGACCTTGCTTAATGGTCATGATGGCTTTTACAAAAGTCTCCTGGAAGATGTCGTTTGCTACATCTTCATTTTTAACTATTCTATATATATAAGTAAAAATACGCTCCTGATGGCGTTTCAGCAAGGTATCAAATGCCTCATTGCTGCCTTCCGTGAAAGCCTTGACCAACGCATCGTCGGCCATGCCGGGATAGTTTACCATTTGTCTATTCTGTTTTGATGTTAGAGTAGAGTCGGGCTATAGGCAGATAAATTTTGGGTGATAGGTTGTAATAATTTTTCGGTTTACAAAGTTACAACAAAAAGATTCTCAAACCAAATTTTTATTGTCTTTAAATGCAATTTTATTGTTTTATTTACGTTAAAAATCTCTAAATTGATGAAAATACATCCTAATGAGTCATGGAGGTTGGGTAGGAACATATTGAATTAAGAATAATATAATAGAGAAGAACAAAAGAGTGGGCAGTAATGAACCTAAAAGAAAGATTAATTGTAATATAGAGAAAGTAAACACTGAATAATTGATATTTACTGACCATAAAATTGTTTAATATGCATTCCACATATAGTTCCATAAGTTCCACTTTATCTAATCTGAATTATAGTCAGTTTAGATCTGGGCGTTCCACAAGTCTTTCCTATCAAAAATCCCCATTAAAGTTTCGACCGGTTTCAATAGAAGCGATGGACGAAATTATTCCCTATCTAAAACAAGAAAAAAGTAGGACAACCGATTTTTCGTATGGTGGTTTACTGATGTGGGTGGATTATTTTAAATATGAATACTGTATTTTCAACGACACACTGTTTATAAAAGGATTGGTGGAGGATAATACCTCGTTACCGGCTTTTTCGCTTCCTATAGGGAAAATGTCGATTATTGATTCAATTAGTCTTCTGCAAGAATATTGCTCTGAGAAAAGTATAAAACTGGTATTTTCCGCTGTCCCGTCAATATATCTCGATAAGTTCAAAGAATTTGGAGTCTCTGAAATTACAGAACTTACTGATTGGAGTGATTATTTATATGACATTGAATTGCTTTCTACTTTCAAGGGGAAAAAAATGAGTAAGAAACGCAATCATGTTAATCAATTTATGGCAGCTCATCCGAATGTTCAAGTAGAAGATTTAACACGTCTAAATGTGGGAGAGGCTATCAAATTTATGGATATCTATGATTCAGAAGCAGATGGAGCACCTATGGAGTTAATCGAAAGTGCCCTTACGCATAAAATGTTAGAGATTTTTAAAGCTAAAGAAACAGAATTTGAAGGAATTTTACTCCGGTCAAACGGTGAAGTGATTGGATTCTCACTTGGAGACGTTAAAGGAGATACGTTATTCGTACATATTGAAAAAGCATCGCGTAAGTTCAATGGAAGCTATGAAATGGTCTGTCGTGAATTTACGAAAAGAATGTTAGAGAAATATCCTCATCTTAAATTTGTGAACAGAGAAGATGACGGAGGTGACGAAGGGCTTCGAAAATCTAAAATGTCATATCAGCCAATTGATCTTTTAAAGAAGTATAATGTAATTATATAAATTATGGACACCTGTTTAATTATAATGTTTCCCTTATAAAAAAGTATTGTCCACTTTATTCTTATGTTTAAGATATAAATATTCATCATCTAAAAGAAGTATTTAAGCAGTAGATAAATTTTCCTTAAATTCTTTTGAGCGGAATGGAGTTAGTGAATGAATACATAATAGGTATTATGTTAAATAGACACGAGGACATGAAAAGATAATGAAGGATCGAATATAATTACGGAGATGTAAAATTATATAGTCGGGATTTTAATACCCTAAGCCGCTCTAAGGTGTGTCTCAACAATTCCCCACAAGAAAAACGATATTAGGTAGAAAACGATGATAAGAAAAGACTGTCCAACAAATTAATGGAGGACAGTCTTTTCTTATGGTGTTAGACGTGATTGGAATAAACCAATTATTCCGTGCGTAATTTTTCTTCTTCCGGAGTCAAAAGTGGATCTGAAGGCCATTGTTGATTTGCAAGACGCACATAGTTGGAATATCTCCATTTTGCATTTGCCTCGGATGCGTCAAACAATTCTTGAGCCACATCCGGAAATGCCTTGAAGATAGATGCGAAACGCACTTCGCCTTTTAGGAAATCAGCAAACTTAGACCAATCGGGTTCTTTAGAATCAAGGGAGAATGGATTTTTACCTTCGTTTTCAAGGGCCGGATTATAGCGCCAAAGTTGCCAATATCCACATTCGACGGCCAAACGTTCTTCCTCTTGGCTGTGACCCATACCAGCTTTCAATCCATGGTTAATACAGGGTGAATAGGCAATTATCAAAGACGGCCCATCGTATGCTTCTGCTTCACGCATCGCCTTTAGCGTTTGAGCATTGTCTGCCCCCATTGCCACTTGTGCCACATAAACATATCCATAAGTAGTGGCGATTAGGCCCAGGTCTTTTTTGCGAATACGTTTACCGGCAGCTGCAAATTTGGCAATTGCCCCAATGGGTGTGGATTTGGATGCCTGTCCTCCGGTATTGGAATACACTTCGGTGTCAAGAACTAAAATGTTTACATTTTTGCCGGATGCAATAACATGATCCAAACCTCCAAAACCAATATCATAGCTTGCTCCGTCTCCTCCCACAATCCATTGACTGCGTTTTGTGAAATATCGATCAAGAGAAATAATTTCCTTATTTAAATCACTGGTATTAAAGTTGTTGTTAAGATAGGAGGTAATCTTATCTCCCAGCTCTCGAGATTTTGAGGCCTCATTTCTATTATCAAGCCATTCTTTTACAAGGGCTCGAAACTCTTCAGGAGTATCTGAATTTGAGACAACTCCTTCCAAAAGAGAAATAAGGCGATCTCGCATCTTTTCATATGCTATATGCATTCCCAAGCCGAATTCACAAAAATCTTCAAAGAGAGAATTAGCCCAGGCGGGACCTTTCCCCTCGGAATTTGTGCAATATGGAGTGGATGGGACTGAACCGGAATAAATAGATGAACAGCCCGTTGCATTTGCCACCACTTCCCTATCTCCGAATAGTTGTGTAATTAATTTCAAATAAGGTGTTTCTCCGCAACCTGAGCAAGCACCGGAAAACTCAAAGAGTGGAGTGGCAAATTGACTGTTTTTAGTATTGAGACTAACATCCACCAAATTCTGCTTGGAGGTAACATTGGCCCGACAATAATCCCAATTTGTCTGTTGATCATATTGACTCTCTATATGTTTCATAGTGAGTGCCTTCTCACCTTTCTTACCGGGACAAACGTCGGCACAGTTTCCGCACCCAAGACAATCAAGCACATCCACTTGTTGCACAAAGCGCATACCGGTAAATTGCTTGCCAATCGCAGGAATCGAGTGATTTTCTTTAAATGGGGCATCTTGGTATTCTACTTCATTAAGTAGGAAGGGGCGAATTGCAGCATGAGGACAAACGTAGGAGCATTTATTGCATTGAATACAATTTTCATGATTCCATTCGGGAACAAAAGCCGCAACTCCTCGCTTTTCAAAAGCAGCCGTGCCGGGTTCCCAGGTGCCATCCGCACGATCTTTGAAAATGCTGACGGGTAATAAGTCGCCATCTTGTGAGTTTATGGGATGCACCACATTTGTTATAAATGCCGGTTCTTTCGTGGGACTAATAGGTTCATCCTTAAGATTTATCCATGTCGGATCAATTTCAAGTTTATGGTACTCTCCTCCTCTGTCGACAGCTGCATAGTTCATATCCACTATATTCTGACCTTTTTTGGAGTAGCTTTTGACAATAAACTTTTTCATTTGTTCCACTGCCAATTCCACCGGGATAACTTGCGTAATCCTGAAAAAAGCACTTTGAAGAATTGTATTGGTACGATTTCCCAAACCAATTTCCTGAGCAATTTTTGATGCATTGATATAATAAAGAGTTATATCGTGTTCTGCTAAATAACGCTTTATTCTATTTGGAAGATTTTTGACAAGCTCCTCCCCTTCCCAAATGGTATTGAGAAGGAATGTACCATTTTTTTGTAGTCCTCGGGTGACATCATACATGTGGAGGTATGCCTGAACGTGACAGGCTACGAAATTCGGAGTATTTACCAAGTACGTCGATCGAATCGGATGATCTCCAAAACGAAGATGTGAGCAAGTGAACCCTCCGGATTTCTTGGAATCATACGAAAAATATGCCTGGCAATATTTATTGGTATTTTCTCCAATTATTTTTACAGAATTTTTGTTAGCACCAACGGTACCATCTGCACCAAGCCCGTAAAACTTGGCTGCAAACATTCCATTAACGCCCAAATGAAGTTCTGGACCTACAGGAAGAGATTTGAAAGTCACATCGTCAATGATTCCAATCGTAAAGCCATTCTTAGGTTCCGGAAGCTCAAGATTATCATACACAGCAATAATTTGAGCCGGCGTAGTATCTTTTGAACTTAAACCGTAGCGTCCTCCGACAACCAAAGGAGCATTTGGACGGCCATATAACACGTCTTTGACATCTAAATAAAGAGGTTCGCCATTTGCACCCGGTTCTTTTGTACGATCCAATACGGCAATTCTTTTGGTAGTTTCAGGTAGTGCTGCTAAAAAGTGTTTGGCAGAGAACGGGCGATAAAGATGCACACTTACCAAACCAACTTTCTTTCCTTTGTCTCGAAGAAAATCAATGGTTTCTTTGATCGCTTCAGTCACCGAGCCCATGGCGATGATTACATTTTCTGCTTCCGGATCACCATAGTAATCAAATAAACCATAATTTCGACCGGTCAACCGATTGATCTCCTTCATATAATCTTCCACAATTTGAGGGATAGCTTCATAATATAAATTTGAAGCTTCACGATGTTGGAAGAAAACATCAGGATTTTCAGCCATCCCTCTCATAACGGGTGCATCCGGGTTAAGGGCACGCTGGCGGAATTCCTCTAATGCTTCTCTATCAAGAAGCGGAGCGAGATCTTCGGTTTCAAGCATTTCGATTTTTTGGATCTCATGCGACGTGCGAAATCCATCAAAGAAATTAAGAAAAGGTATTCTGCCTTTGATTGCAGATAGATGGGCGACAGCCGCAAGATCCATAACTTCTTGTACTGAACTTTCACAGAGCATTGCAAATCCGGTTTGCCGACATGACATTACATCTTGATGATCTCCAAATATACTTAGAGCATGAGATGCCAGTGTCCGCGCCGAAACGTGAAAGACACCGGGAAGCAACTCTCCGGCAATTTTATACATATTGGGAATCATGAGCAGCAGACCCTGAGACGCGGTATAAGTCGTGGTTAGTGCGCCTGCTTGTAGAGACCCGTGAACTGCTCCGGCAGCTCCGGCTTCACTTTGCATCTCTTGAACCAAAACCGTTTCTCCAAAAATATTTTTTCTTCCGGCAGCCGACCAATCATCGACATATTCGGCCATAGTTGAAGATGGGGTGATGGGATAGATGGCAGCTACTTCCGTAAACATGTAGCTGATATGGGCGGCAGCCTGATTGCCATCGCAAGTCAGGAATTTCTTAGCTTTGTCCATAGCTGTAGTTGAGTTAGATTTATCTTAAGCTTTTTTACCTTATTTATTTTGTAAACTTGGTCGCTTTTCTATAAAACGACTATTTAACCATTTGATGCAAAGTTCGACATTTTTGTCTTCTTGGCCAAATGAATTATTTGTTTTATACATTCATTATTTTATTTCGATAAAGCTATTTTTCGTTTTTCTCCTTTAATCTTTTTTAGGGAAATTCTTTTTAATAATTCATTTGCTTTTTCGGCTGGGACAGCTACAAGAGAATAATGGTCGAAAACATTTATTTTCCCCACTTCTTCGGCTGTAAGGCCGCCTTCTTTTATTAAAAAACCAACTATATCTCCGCGAGAAAGTTTTTCTTTTCTTCCAGCTGAAATGTAAATAGTGTCCATTTGTCTGTGAAGATTAGATTTTCGATTGAAATCCACTTCAAAAATATCATCTGTTTTCACAAATGGTTTTAGCTCTTCTTGGGGACCTATGAGCAAATAGATATCCCCCTCTTTATCAACACGTGCGGTTCTTCCGTTTCTGTGGATATAAGCTTCCTCGGTCAGAGGTTGATGATAGTGTATAATTTTTTCTACTTTTTCAATATCCAGCCCCCGAGCTGCTAAATCCGTGGCAATAAGGATCGGCCGGGAATTGTTATTAAACATTGCAAGAGCTTTTTCCCTATCCCGTTGCTCTAAGGCACCGTGATATAAAACACAATCTACTCCGGCTTGTCGTAGAAATGCCTCAATTCTTTCAGCACTTTCTCTATGATTGGCAAAAATAATTGTTCGTTCGGGTGTTGAACCCTCCATAATATTATGAAGCAATTCTAAAAGTGAATCTAATTTGTCATTTCCAGCCGAATTAACTCTGTGTACTCTCTGCCGACTTCTTAAATCTTCATTGTCATCAAGATAATTAAGTTGTACCGGATCAGTCAATTTCAAAAAATCGGGTAGTATCGGAATGTCAGTGGCAGATGTCAGGATATAACGACTGACGTTTTTCAGTCTGGTTATAATTTTCTTCATTTCTGTCTCAAACCCTAATTCAAGAGACTTATCAAACTCATCCAGCACTAAAATTCGAGTAGGTACAACATCTATGTTGCCCCGCTTAATATGGTCAAGCAGTCGACCGGGAGTTGCCACAATAATATCCGGAGTGATGGAAAGAGTGTTAACCTCATCCTCAACATTATGCCCCCCATAAATAGCTGTTACTTTAAAATTGACAGCCATTTCCCGTATGATGGCTGCTATTTGCATCACCAATTCCCTTGAAGGAGCAATTACAATGCATTGAAGGCGTCCCGTCGAAGGCTTAAGCAATTTGAGAACCGGAAGAACAAAAGCAAGAGTTTTACCTGATCCAGTCGGTGAAAGCAAAATGATGTCGTGAGGCTCAGTGGCCAGTTGCATCATTTTTTTTTGCATAGCATTTATTTGAGTAATCCCGAGTTTTGATTCCACTCTGGGTAAAAATTCTTTTTCTCTCATTGTTCTTCTGAAATTTAGAGGAATAGAGGTTGTAATTGAAGGGAAAAAACGTATTCCAAATAATACAACGTTTTAATCCTTCAATTTGTTAAGAGATTCTTGACCAATCATAAGTATGGCTGAAGCGCAATGCCAGTTCCCGCTGAATAATGCTTTTGTCTTTTAGGGATAACTTGTTGATATTATTTGTTTGAACTGCAATGTATTGAGTGCTGTCTGACTTGGCAATTACTAATTCCGGATTTCCATCTAATATCCGTTGAGCTTCTTCTCTTGCAATCTGGATAATTTGGCCGTCTCGAGCTAAATCGGCCACTTTAAGATTAAATGCCAGGCCACTCTGCTGTGTTCCTTCCATATCTCCTGGGCCTCTAAGTTTCATGTCGGCTTCAGAAATCAGAAATCCATCAGTTGATTCAGTCATGATAGTTAAGCGTTTGCGAGTGTCTTTGCCGATGGATGGTTTCGACATTAAAATGCAATAGCTTTGATCTGCTCCTCTCCCCACTCGACCACGCAATTGATGTAGTTGCGATAGTCCGAAACGCTCGGCATTTTCAATTATCATCACAGAAGCATTGGGGACATTAACACCAACTTCTATAACAGTAGTAGCAACCATAATATGAGCTTCTCCACGCACAAACATATTCATCTGAAAATCCTTTTCAGCCGGCTTCATTTGTCCATGAACAAAACATACTTTATAGGAATCAAATACATCACAAATTTTCTTATAACCCTCTTCCAGGCTTTTAAGTGACAGTTTTTCATTTTCATGTATCAGGGGATACACAATATATATCTGTCGCCCGGCACTCAACTCTTTCCCAATCATTCGATAAACGGATTGGCGTTCTTCCTCAAATCGAAGGAAGGTTGTAATCGGCTTTCGACCCGGTGGAAGCTCATCAATTACTGATACGTCAAGGTCGCCATATACAGTCATGGCAAGTGTTCGTGGAATTGGAGTCGCCGTCATAACAAGAACATGTGGCGCAATCGTGTTTTTTTTCCACAGTTTCGCACGCTGCATTACGCCAAAACGATGTTGTTCGTCAATTACGGCTAATCCCAAATTTTTAAATCGTACCGGATCTTCAATTAAAGCATGAGTCCCCACAAGAATATGAATGGAGCCATCAAGTAGTCCGGAATGGATTTCTTTTCGTGTAGAAGTCCGAGTATTCCCGGTCAATAATTCCACACGCACTCCAATTTTGCTTCCCCATTCCCGGAGAGTCTCGAAATGTTGAGTTGCCAAAATCTCAGTTGGGGCCATAAGACAACTTTGGAAGCCACTTCCATACGAAATTAGCATACTCATAAACGCTACCAATGTTTTTCCACAACCCACGTCTCCTTGAAGCAAGCGATTCATTTGACACCCTTTTCGCATATCATTGCGTATTTCTTTCAACACTCTTTTTTGAGCACTTGTCAATTCAAAGGGTAGTACTTCTGAATAAAATTTGTCAAATGTCTTTCCGACAGTATGAAAGATCAAACCGGGAATTTGAGTGCTTCGTTGTCTGGCAAAGCGTAAAATGTGAAGCTCAACATAAAATAGTTCTTCAAATTTCAGCCGTTCTTTGGCTTTGCGAAGGTTTTCTTGTGAAGTTGGGAAATGCATATTAATTAGAGCATCTCGTAAAGGCATGAGATGCAGTCCGGCCACTACCCTTTCCGGCAGAGTTTCCTCCACATTTTCAAATATCGGAGACTTAATGATATTTTGTACTAAAGTGCTGATGGTTCGGGCT
This sequence comes from uncultured Sangeribacter sp., assembly GCA_964574285.1. GTDB lineage: Bacteria > Bacteroidota > Bacteroidia > Bacteroidales > Muribaculaceae > Lepagella. Next base: position 14,654 of record CAZNMC010000034.1, read on the forward strand.
GAAAATTGACAATTGCGTAATTTTTCTGTTAAAGAATAAATTCCACGCAAGCCTGAAAAAAAATTGATATTATCCGGTTTTTCAACTTCCGGATGAACCATGGACCATACATTCCTAAATAGATTGGGCTTCCCAAAAATAGTATATTCTTCTCCGGTTCGATAAAGGCTTGATAATTGTTTGATTTTGGAAAACCAAACAACTTCCATCATTTTTTTTCCATCTGAGAATATGCCAATCAATCTTTTTTTTGCACCTTCTCCCTCTATTCGAAAACTAATAAAATACCCTTTTATTTGTACCATCGACATGTCCGCAGTCAGTTCATCGATCTGATAAAATCGAGTTCTGTCAATGTATTTAAAAGGGAAATAATAGAGTAAATCGCGAAAAGTCTTTATTTCCAATTCTGAATCAAGGAGCTTCGCCCGACTCTCTCCAACTCCTTTTAAATATTTTATGTCACGGGAAGCAAAGCGATACATAATTACGAGAAATAATTATTTACGTTTAGCAAGAAGGAGTTTAGCAATTTCGAAATCGAATGGATGGGTAACTTTAAAATTTTCATCATCTCCTTCAAATAACTGAATTTTATGTCCAAAAAACTCAGCGACAGAAGCATCATCTGTGAAAGTTGATGAAAGACAATCGGCTTTCATATAAGCTTCTCTTATTAATTCAACTGGGAAAATTTGAGGGGTCTGAACAGCAACAAAATCATTTCGATCAACGGCAGTAGTACCATCGATAGTTATTTTTCGGATACTGTCTGAAAGTGAGACCACAGGAATACTTCCCAAACCATTCGATTCAACCGATATCCATCCTCGACGGATTAATTCTTCGTTGACAAGAGGTCGAGCTGCATCATGGATTGCCACATAACCTTTCTCCCCCTCCGGAATTGCCATAATTCCATTAAAAACCGACTCGCAGCGGGTTCTCCCACCGGCAACAACCTCATGCGGTATATGTTCTTCGGGTAAAAGATCATCTTGAAGAGTTTTCCACTGGTCAAAAAAATCTGGATGGAGCACTACAATCAACCGATTCAAATCATTCTCGTCATGAAATGCTTTTAGCGACCACCATAACATAGGATACCCCAAAAGTCTTTGGAATTGTTTTGGAATTTCACCTCCTGCTCGACGACCGGTTCCTCCCGCAACTATTACTACAAACTTATTTGGATTCTTCATAAGGCGTTTTTAATCGGCAAAGGTTTCCGCATTCCAAATTGGAAAGCAGAAACCTTTGTCCGGAATTATTTATGTGATTACATATTCATACCACCATCCACTTGGATAACCTGTCCGGTTACATACCCCGATAAATCGGACGCAAGGAAAGTGGCTACATTGGCAATGTCTTCCACCTGGCCTCCGCGACGAAGAGGAATTTTTTTCTTCCAATCTTCACGTACTTCATCCGGCAATGCAGCAGTCATAGCAGTCTCTATGAAGCCAGGAGCAATCGCATTGGCACGAATACCACGCGAACCGACTTCTTGAGCGATACTTTTTGCCAAAGCAATTAAACCGGCTTTTGACGCGGCATAGTTGGATTGCCCAGCATTGCCATGAACACCAACAACCGATGCCATATTAATTATTGAGCCGCCACGTTGGCGCATCATTACCGGTACGACTGCATGAATAAAATTGAAAGCAGATTTTAAATTTACAGCAATCACAGCATCCCATTGTTGTTCTGACATTCTCATCATAAGACCGTCTTTTGTAATGCCGGCATTATTTACAAGAATATCAATTCGGCCGAATTCGTCTACTATTTCTTTTACCACTTCTGCAGTTTGGGCAAAATCAGCTGCGTTTGAGGCATAACCTTTGCATTTTACTCCGTAGGCTTCAATTTCTTTTTCGGTTTCTTTGCCATTTTCATCTATTACAAGATCGGTAAATGCAATATTAGCTCCTTCCTGAGCGAATTTAAGCGCTATTGCTTTACCAATGCCACGAGCAGCACCGGTTATAAGCGCCGTTTTTCCTTCTAACAGTTTCATAATTTAGATTTTATCTGAAGTGTCTGTAATAATTTTATTTTTGAGGGATTTCTATAATGAAACACCCACAACTGTACCCTCCACCAAATACCATCAGGGCAATTTTAGCGCCTGGAGATAAAGAACCAATATTCTGAGCTAATACTAAAGGAGCAGAAGCAGAGCCGGTGTTTCCAAGTTCTTCTATATTATTCAGAAAATCAGTCATAGGCTTTTCCAATTGATGGGCCACCTGAGCCACTATTCGCTTATTGGCCTGATGACAAATGAATTTGTCTATCTCTGAAATGTGGAGATTTGAATTTTCAAGAGCTTTATTTAGAGCGTATACCATGTATCGACAGGCATAGAGGAATACGTCTCTCCCATCGGGCATGGTAATCCCATCCTCTTTAGGACGAAGTTTTACTCCTTCCGGTCCTTTACCGATTTGGCCCAGCCCCTCCGTAAACACAGTTGTTATTTTTAGATCTTCCGAAGTAATTCTTTCCTTAGAAATAAAATATACGACCGCTGCATCTCCCCATAAATGTCCGCATTTTGGATCATTTTCATTTGCATAGTAAGAATTCTGTTCGGAGCATATTAATAAAGCTTTCGTAGCTTTGCCGGATGCAAAATATCCCTCGATTATTTCCAGTCCATTGATAAACGAGGAACAAGCCGAAGATGCATAAACTACTTTTGCTTTGTCGATTTTATATTCCCTTTGGATTTTATGACCGGTAGTCGCAACAGTGTCATAAGCACAATAGGATGCCGAAACAATTAAATCTACATCGTTGATGTCGTATGGCAATTTATTAAGTGCATCTATAACTGCATCCAGTGCCATTGAATCTACATTCTCTCCTTCTTTTACTCGTGACCGAGTGTGAATACCTGTTCGCTGCACAATCCATTCATCCGTCAATCCATTCAGATTTTCAAAATGAAAATTGTCAATTCTTAGAGAGGGAATATAATGTCCTATTGCATTGATATACATGGCTAAGGGTGGTTTTTCAAAAAATTAGTGAGAATATAGGGTATTAAATTTATAAGTTAAATGTCTTACCGTTTGCGTATTCCATTAAGAATTAATTGACTGATGTAATCCTTAAGCATCTCTTTTGAAATACCCTGTTCGATAAGATTATCGCGAATATATGGCACATCCAGGCCGTGAATGGCATGAATAATGACAATGGCCATGTGCTGACAATCATCAAGTTTAAATGCTCCTAATATTTTCCCTTCATTGAGAATGTCGCAAAGAAGAGCAATTTCTTTTTTGGAAATTAGTTTGCGTGCGCGGTCTACTTTTCTGACATCACGAAAAAAACCAGCTTTAAGAGAGCCGTTTCGGCTCACAATTTCCCTCATTGTTTCAAACCGACATTCCACATATTCCTCAAGTTTACGCTCTGGTGAAATCTTTCGATTTACTATTTCCTGCAATCTCTCAAGAAGCTGATCGGTTTCTCGTTCGATTACAGCATTAAATATATCACGTTTACTTTTGAAATAGGTATAAATGGTTCTACGGCCTTTATCAGAGGCACTGGCAATATCATGCATAGTGGTGTTTTCCACCCCTTTGCGAGCGAAAAGTTGTCGGGCTACCTCAATAAATCTGTCGCGAGTTTTTTTTACCATTAAAGCTAAGTCGACATTCAGCTTGATGCTTTAAAACAATTTTTAATGCGGTCAAATTCCAAATGCACACTTTTGTTATTCTTGTGCAAAGTTAACAAATATTTCCGACTTGCCAAATTTTGAAATTATAAAAGAAGGCTAATTCCGTTTCTGACCAATATATGCGACAAACCAATCAATTTCTTTGCAAAAAAGTTACATTATTTCTTCTCGGAATCTTCTCGATATTCCGGTGGAAGACTTTGTTCGATGGTTTCCTTGCATTCTGCCATCAATCGACGAGTATTAAATCCGTTATCTCCCGGATAAATTGGCGGATGAATTGTTAAAATAATTTTTGTGGGAGTTACATTGTAGGTGGTACGGGGCATTGCTTTAAATGCACCGTCAATGGTAAGAGGAACAACTGGCAAGCGAAATTCTGCTGCAAGCATAAATGCCCCACGTTTGAATGTTCCAAGATGTCCATCCCAAGAGCGACTTCCTTCAGGAAAAATTACAAGAGACATGCCATTACGAAGTGTTTCTTCCGATTCGGAAATGGTTTCACGAATGCTACCCAAATGGTTGTCATCCACAAAAATATGCCCAGCTTTTTTGCAAGCGAATCCTACCAAAAAAATCTTCTCCAACTCTTTTTTCATCAGCCATTTGAAATTATGATTCAGATAGCCGTAAATAGTCCATATATCAAATGCTCCTTGATGATTGGCAACGAAAACATAAGATTGCTTGGGATTTATGTTTTCTCTCCCTTTAACCTCAACCCGAATGAACCAAAGGCAACAGACAATTTTTGACCAAAAATGGGCGGGCCAATAGCCCCAAAAAGAAGATTTACCAAGATAAGATCCAAAAATTGTTATTATAGCTGTTAAAATGGTAATAATCAACAGTATTGGGGCTGCTATGGCCCACTGATATATACGGAATAGATATTTCATTATCGTAAAGAATTTATAATTCAAATCTAATCTGACTGCAAAGTTATGATTTTTTTCGGTTAATATCCTTATTAAATTCTACCAATATATTAATTCATATTTTTTGTGTACCTTTGTGTAATAATTTTTTATTCAAGTGTATTTAAAAGGATTGGGTTTAAAAATCGCCTTTTGGGGGATAGTAACGTTATATGTGTGGTTGATGACCTCGTGTTCAGCTACCCGCTCAAATAATAATTCTTCCATCCCACCTTCTCAATTGACTGTCTCTTCAGTTGAGAAGACCCATAAATTGTCCGATATCAGAAAAAAAATATTAGAAGAGTCTTTCGAATGGTTAGGTACACCTTATAAATATGTAGGTCAAGACAAAGGGAACGGTACTGACTGTTCCGGTTTAGTTTTGAAGGTGTATCTGGATGTTGTTGGAATTAAACTTCCTCGCAATTCGGCTGCTCAAGCTGAGTTTTGTAAAGAAATTAGAGAAAAAGATGTCAAGATTGGAGATTTAGTCTTTTTTGCCACTGGAAAAAATGCCAATACGATCTCACATGTTGGAATAGTGGTGGATGAAAATAATTTTATTCATGCTTCCACATCAAAGGGTGTTTTAGTGTCGAGTTTCCGCACACCCTATTATATGTCTAAACTGATTAAATTCGGGCGTGTACCGGGAATAAATTAATACTATGAGTTTAATCTGGCATAAGATTTACAATAACATCATCTGAAACAAAAAAACCAGTTTCAGTTAAAAAAAGACTCCCATCTAAAATTTTGACCACGTTATGATTTTCTTTTCTTGCTTTAGAAAGCAATTTTCGCAATTCTTCATTTCCAAAATAACCTTGAAATTCACTTAATATTATTCCCTTTGAAGTGCGAAGCCGTGTCATAATATATTCTTCCAACTTTTCTTTTTGTGTCAAAAACTCTTGTTCGAAAAATAAATTATCTTTTTTATCGGAAAGAAAATAGTCAATATATCCTTCCAAATTTGCCAAATTATTCCTTCGGATGTCTTGTCCATTATAGCTGGATGCTCCCGGACCTAAACCCACATAAGGTTTCCCACTCCAATATCCCGAATTATGAATAGCCTCTTTCCTCGGTAGAGCATAATTTGAAATCTCATAATGGTCATATCCGGCAACTGATAATTCGCCACATAAGTAGGAATACATGTCAGAAGCAATTACATCCGGAGTAACTGAAATTTCCCCGTCTGAAAGCATCTTGGAGAAACGGGTGCGTTCTTCGATAGACAAAGAATATGCGGAAATGTGTTCGGGAATCCAACTGATAATCTCCTTAACTGATGTTTCCCACGATTCTAACGATTGAGTTGGTAGTCCAAAAATTAAATCCAATGAAATGTTAGTAAATTTCCGGCGTAAGAGCTCATACGATTCTAATGCTTTCTGAGGAGAATGGCGTCGACCTATTATCTCCAATTCTTTTTTATTCAAAGATTGTACACCCATACTGACTCGATTGACTCCACATTCGCTCCAAGCCGAAATGAGGGCCGGGGTGACATCATCCGGATTAACTTCAAGAGTAAATTCACGAATAGAATTAACCGAAAACCGGAAGTGTCTTTCAAGGGAAGAGACTAATTTGTAAAATTGACTTGGAGAAAGAAGCGATGGAGTCCCACCTCCAATATAAAGGGTTTCCGGAGGAGATTCTAAGTCCATAGCACGCATTTGGGCTTCCTTATCCAAAGCAACTAAAAAGGAGTCAACTTTATCGTAGGAATTCGTCCGGCTATAGAAGGCACAATATCCGCATTTGGATTTGCAGAAAGGAATATGAACATATAATCCGCTCATGTGATTACAAAGATAATGAAAACCGTCAAAAAAGAACATTTTAATAGAAAAAAATCTCGAAAAAGGATCAAATCGAAAAAAATAAGTCAAAAAAATATACTTTTTTTTAGGAGGAAAAAATATTTTTTTGTAAATTGCACCGGATTTCACAAAAAGACTATTTAATGATAGCCGTGAAAGACTCTAACCAACAGACATTATCAATCCACCTCAAAAAGCCTTTTTGTAATGAAAATTTACGATACTAAGGAAATTAAAAACATCGCTCTACTCGGTTCGAAGGGCGCTGGTAAGACCACACTCGCAGAGGCAATGCTTTTCGAGTGTGGAGTTATAAAACGTCGCGGCACTGTTGAAGCAGGAACTACGGTTTCAGACTATTTTCCTGTAGAGAAAGAATATGGCTATTCAGTGTTCTCCACAGTTTTTAATGCGGAGTTCAATGGAAAGAAACTCAATGTTGTCGATTGTCCGGGTGCTGATGACTTCGTAGGCAATGCTTACACGGCCCTTGGGGTTTGCGACACCGGTGTCATTCTTGTCAATGCCCAAAATGGAGTTGAAGTAGGCACTCAAAACATATTCCGCGTAACGGATCAACTTCATAAACCGGTTATGTTCGCCCTCAATCAAATCGATGGTGAAAAAGCCGATTTTGAAAATGTTATTGAACAAATGCGCGAAACATTCGGTCCGAAGGTCGTAATCATTCAATATCCCATTCAATCCGGTCCCGGTTTCAATTCTATGATCGATGTGTTGTTGATGAAGAAATTTGAATGGGGTCCCGATGGTGGTGCGCCTACTATTTCCGAAATTCCTGCCGATCAATTGGATCATGCCAACGAACTTCATAACGCACTCGTAGAAGCAGCTGCTGAGAACGATGAGTCCCTGATGGATAAATATTTTGAGCAGGGACATCTCTCTGAAGACGAAATGCGTACCGGCATTCGCAAAGGACTGATCGATCGGTCTATTTATCCTGTCTTTGTCGTTAGTGCCATAAAAGATATGGGCGTTCGTCGTATGATGGAATTCCTTGGCAATGTATGTCCGTTTGTGGATGATATGGCTGCCCCCGAAACCACAACCGGAGAAGAAGTTAAACCTGACAGCAACGGCCCCGTTTCAATTTTCTTCTTTAAAACTTCTGTGGAACCACATATCGGTGAAGTGTGCTATTTCAAAGTAATGAGCGGCACACTTAAAGCTGGAGCAGACCTTGACAACTCCACTCGTGGAGGTAAAGAACGTTTGGCTCAGATTTTCACCGTTTGCGGCCAACTGCGTACTCCAATCGACGAATTGAAAGCCGGCGATATAGGAGCGGCTGTGAAACTGAAAGATGTTCGCACAGGAAACACCCTTAATCAAAAAGGTGTGGATTGGCAGTTTGATTTCATTCGGTATCCCGAACCCAAATATACTCGTGCAATTCGTCCGCTTACAGAAAGTGACTCTGAAAAACTTTCAGCAATTCTGACTCGAATGCATGAAGAAGATCCAACTTGGATAGTAGAACAAAGCAAAGAGCTTAAGCAAACTCTTGTAAAAGGTCAAGGCGAATTCCATCTGCGTACACTTAAGTGGCGCATTGAAAACAATGACAAGCTTCCTGTAGAGTTCATTGAACAAAAGATTCCTTATCGTGAGACTATCACCAAAGCTGCTCGTGCCGACTATCGTCATAAAAAACAGTCCGGAGGTTCAGGCCAATTTGGTGAGGTACATCTTATCATTGAACCCTATACAGAAGGAATGCCCGAGCCTGATACATACAAGTTCGGTAGTCAGGAATTCAAACTTAATGTTCGCGACAAACAGGAAATTCCATTGGAATGGGGTGGCAAACTTGTGGTATATAATTGTATCGTAGGCGGAGCAATTGATGCTCGCTTTATCCCGGCCATTGTGAAAGGCTTGATGGATCGCATGGAACAAGGTCCTCTAACCGGGTCCTATGCCCGCGATGTTCGAGTGATGATCTACGATGGAAAGATGCACCCGGTTGATTCTAATGAAATTTCATTCCGTTTGGCAGGACGTAATGCTTTCTCAGAAGCATTCCGGAATGCTAATCCCAAGATTTTGGAGCCCGTATATGATGTCGATGTCTTGACTCCCGGTGATGTGATGGGAGATGTCATGAGCGATCTTCAAGGTCGGCGTGCTATAATAATGGGAATGAATTCTGAAAAGGGTCTTGAAAAACTTAGTGCGAAAGTGCCTCTTAAAGAGATGGCGTCCTATTCCACGTCCCTTTCTTCTATCACTGGCGGTCGTAGTTCATTCTCAATGAAATTCTCAAATTATGAACTGGTTCCTGGGGATGTTCAAGAGAAACTTTTGAAAGAATACGAAGCTACTCAACAAGACGACTAATTCATCCTTATCGATATTTGTTTACTGACGACGCATCATTTCGATGCGTCGTCTTAGTAGATTCTACCTGCAAGTGCAAAATTAGGCAATAAATTTGAAGAACTCGGCGA
>CAZNMC010000035.1:0-22154 GCA_964574285.1 uncultured Sangeribacter sp.
CTTTGAGGGGGTAGTGGCCATTAGGCCGTGTGAGTTCGATTCTCATCTCGGACACATGTAAAATCCGTAAGTTGTTGAGATTTCAACGCTTACGGATTTTATTTTATTCCTCCCTTTCGATTGAATGTGTAATCGGATTTTTATGGGTGCCGTAAGTTTAAATTCAAGTGCATAGCAAAATAAATTAATCCCTATCCTATTCTACACGCACTTCTAACAAAAAATAAACAAACATGGGACAAAGTAATTTATCAGTACCTATAGTTTGGCAATCTAAACTTTTTTCTTTACCTTTGCGTTGTAGAATTAAAGCACGAGAGCTTTAGAGAATATTTTTCGATTCTCTATAACATACCAATATCCGCATCAAAGTTGATTGGGAAACTCATCAAATCTATTCGAAATACCGAGACAAGCTTATTTTGTCAATGGCGGGCCGCGCATCTTATGATGTTGTCTTTACGACACGGCGGATTACAAAGATGAAAAGGCACTCAAATCCTGTCATTCGGAGTTTCATCGCATCCTTTGATGTGGACCTTATAAGGCCGGCAGCCTACGCAATCACGCAGGCTTCGGCCTTTTTCTCTCCCTCTCGTCCGAAATTTGATTTGTAATTAATTTTAACCAAATACATACTCGACAATGAAAGACGTTAAAACCTCGCTTCTCGAGCGCACAAGTGTGCGACGCTACGAAAGAGAAGCTATCCCGGAAGAGACTATGGAGTTTATTTATCGCGCTGTCGAAAACACTCCCACCAGTTACAATGGCCAGCAATTTTCCGTAATCGATATTTCCGACCAGGAGCTAAAAGAAAAGCTTTACGAACTTACTAACCAAAAGCAGCTGAAAACTTGTAACCGGCTTCTAATCTTCTGTTCGGATTATAATAAAATCACTCGTTTGGCTGAGCGTAAAGGTTTTGAAGTGCCCCCGTTTACTGACACTATGGATGGGGTGACGATTGGAATTATCGATGCGTCTTTGGCAATGATGAGCGCTGTAATTGCAGCACAAGCTGCCGGACTCGGTAGTAATTGTGTGGGTTATCTTCGAACAGTAGACCCCGCAAAAGTTGCTGAATTACTTAAGCTCCCCAAGGGTGTATTCGTGGTTTGCGGGCTGGCCCTCGGTGTGCCTCGCGAACATCCCGATTTAAAACCTAAACAACCTCTCTCGTTGGTTTTCCACAAGAATTGTTACCGACAAGATGAGAAGGAGATGGTGGATGAATTGGAGAAATATGACGAAGTGGTGAAACACTACAATCGAACCCGATCAGGAGGCACTACTGAAAACGATTGGTGTGATCATATTCTTAATTACTATCGACATGCAATGGAATATAGAATTCTTGAATATCTTAAAAACCAAGGATATGACGTAAAACGATAATTTTACTCTTCTATAAACGACCACGACATCTCTTCACATTCAAGAGATGTCGTGGCTGTTTTATCTATCATCAGACTTAATTGTCGGAGGAGCGTACAAGTTCGAGTACTACTTTTCCGCTGTCGTGAAGCAAAAGGACTTTCGTCGGACTGATTGGCCGCGCATAGGAGGCTTCTTCCAGAGCAACCACAAATTCCGTCTCATGACTTGAATCCGGACATGCCATCCGAGTAGTAGCTATTCGCTGAAAAGAAATGCTGTTGGGAGTGTCCATATCTGTTGTAAACGCACCATTGAGAAGATTACATCCTGTGTTGCCATGCAACTTTCCTTCATCGACATCTATCACAATTTTCATATCCGGCTCATCAACCGGATTTTCATTGATTGCCGTCACAACCCATGTCCCATTGAGGAACTGAAAATTCTGATGCATGAGCGTCATTATTTCCAAATGATTCTTATCATAGAAATAGAGATAATATTGCGAATCTTTCAACTCCCACGAATAGTAGCGAGTAGCATCTAACGCTTGATTTATTTCTATATCTGTAATTCCCGACAATGAACAGGCTTTCATGGTCGACACAATGTTAGAGAAGCTCAAGGTAGAATCTTCGGGATTATATGTGTAAGTAGAATTTATTACATTGCATCCATTATTACCATATACTCGTTTTTCTGCCGGGACAAATTTGAGGAAAGGTGTTTCTTCCCCTACGACAGCTTTTCTCCCAACTCGTTCGATTGCCCAATCACCGCGAACGATCCCTTTGGCAAGTTCCTCCGGAGTATAGGTCTTGGCCTCTTTATCTTTTTGAATTTGCTCTCGGTCAGTAGGCAAAATAACGTGTTTTGTTGAGGTTGATGAGGAGGTGTTTCCTTGAAAAAGACTACAACTCATCAGTCCAAACATTGAAGTTATTGCCACACCAAGAGATATAATTCTAAATTTCATAATCATAAAAAAATTTATCCAAAGCATTATTTTTTCCGTAAGCAGCAGGAATTTCTTGCGAAATTAACATTTATTTCCGTCAAACCAAAATTTCAATCACCCCAGTGGCGCCGTTCGGGATACTTTGAAGGACGCAGCAGCAAGCGGAGTGAAGTGCTATAAGTCAGATAGTTCCATACCCAATTGAGAAGTACATTAATTCGATTACGCATCCCCAAAATCGAGACAAGATGAATGGCCATCCAAATCATCCAGGCAAACCATCCGGCAAAAAATGTATGACCCAGATCTACCACAGCTCGGTTCTTCCCAACAGTAGCCATTGAGCCCTTGTCATTATATTCAAATTCGCGTTCCCATTCTCCCTTATTAAGATTATGAGCCAAGCAACGAGCCTGTTGAATTGCCGGTTGAGCGACTTGGGGATGTCCGTTGGGATAAGCTTTAGTGACCATAAGGGCTATATCTCCAATGGCAAAGACACTGTCATCCAATCCGACAACCCGATTAAATCGATCAACTATTATACGTCCTCCTCGACCCAAACAGTCGGACGGAAAGCCTGGCATGGGTTCCCCTTTTACACCTGCGTTCCAAATTACAGTCTCCCAATATTCGCGACTTCCATCCCCAAACGTCACATACTTGTCTTCATAACTTTTAAGCATGACGCCCGTGCGAACGTTCACCATTAGCGACTGAAGATATTTCTCCGCTTTCCTGGAACATTTCTCACTCATCGCTCCTAAAACCCGAGGCGCACCTTCTACTAATGTTATATTCATATCATCCTGATCAAGCTCAGGATATTCCCGAGGGAGGATATCCTTCTTCATCTCGCCAAGCGCGCCTGCAATTTCTACGCCCGACGGACCACCTCCGACTACTAAAAAGCTAAGTAACTCCTTGCGTCGTTTAGGATCTTTTTCCATAGAAGCTCGTTCCAATCGATCGAGAATCTCGTCGCGTGTATGAGAAGCCTCCGCTACCGTTTTCATACAGAATACCTTTTTTTCCATATCAGGCATCCCGAAGAAATTATTAGTGGTGCCCGCAGCTATGACCAAACGATCGTAGTCCAACGTTTCATAACTGGTTCGGACCTGTTTCTTCTCTATGTCTATGTTTTTCACATGGCCCATGTGATAACTAACGTTTTTCAGTTTCTTAAACTCTCGACGAAAAGGGAAACTGATGTTGGAAGCATCCAAACCCGATGAGGCAACTTGATAAAACAACGGGGGAAAACAGTGAAAGTTATGGCGATCCAAAACCATCACCTTATATTGGTTCTTGTCGAGGTGTTTTGCCAGATTCAAGCCAGCAAATCCTCCTCCAATTATTAAAATCCTTTCCATAAACTTTGATTGATATGCAGAGAAGCATTTTATATTTTATAGTGTTCCTTCCCTTTCAAAGTTAAAACTTGCTCAGCCCCCGTATGGTTCACAATTTTAATATCTTATTTTCTCTTCAATGAAACATTTTAATTATTTTTGTGTCTAAATAACGAATCAGCACCCTCTTCCGCCTTTCAATCGGTAGAAGTGACACCTGTTTGAATCATCATTTATTAATGAAACATCACAAACTAAAATATATATTTCATCTCACTCTTCGCTTGAGTCTATTCTGTTGGATTTGGTTATATCCCGGCTTACTCTCAGCTCAAGTCGATGCAATCCAGGTGATGAATATTGGCCGGAATGTTCTCTCCATGGAAGACTACATGCTGGCCATTCAATATTTTAATCAAGCGATTAAGGCCAAACCCTATTTAGCTGACCCATATTATTTTCGAGCGCTTGCTAAAGTAAATCTGGAAGATTATCGAGGAGCCGAAGAAGACTGTTCGCTCGCTTTGGAACGAAATAAATTTAAGTCCGAGGCATATAAACTAAGAGGCTTTGCACGGCAAAACCTCGGCCTTGACTCCTTAGCTATCGAAGATTATGATGCGGGTTTGAAATATTATCCTTTTGACAAATATTTCCTTTACTACAAAGCTGTAGCCCAGACCGAATGTGAGCGTTTTTCGCAGGCAGACTCTACTTTTTCCCAACTATTGAAAGTTTACCCTGGATTTGAGGAAGGATATGAAGCTCGCGGACGTCTCAACACCCTCAAAGGAGACACTATTGCTGCATTGGCTGATATAAATCGAGCTCTTGAAATCTCAAAAAACTTGCTCAATGCCAGATTGATGAGAGCCGAAATAGAATCTAAACAAAAACAATGGCCGGAAGCCATGATGGATATGGACGAAGCAATTAAACTCCGTCCGCAGGAAACATCGTTTTATGTCAACCGGGCATTCCTTCGATACAATAACGATGACTATTTCGGCGCAATGAGCGATTATAATTATGCTCTTCAGCTTGACCCGGAAAACTCGGCCGCTCTGTTTAATCGCGGTCTTCTTCGATATGAGGTGCGCGACCTCGACCATGCTGTTCTTGACTTCTCTGCTGTCTTAAAACAAGATCCCTCCAACTTCCACGCACTTTTCAATAGAGGGCTTATAAATCTGGATCGGAAACATTTTCGAGAGGCAATTGTCGACTTCCAAAGCATCGCTCAACGCTATCCGAAGTTCTATCCCGCTTTTTACGCCATAGCCGAAGCTCGACAAGGATTAGGAGACCATCGCGGAGCAATGGAAAACGTCTACCATGCGGAAACTCTTATAAAAAAATATGTCTCAAATCCGACCAAAAACCCTCTTGATCGTCCCACTATTGCGGCAGCTCAATCAAACGACCGGGGGATTCTTCAAGATGAAAATGAATCTGAGATCGATGTAATGGACCGATTTAATCGGCTTGTCACAATTAGTGCTTCTTCAGAATCCCGTCTTTCATACGGCGATAAAATAAAGGGACAAGTACAAAACCGAGACGTACGGGTGGAACCCGAACCTATATATTTCCTTTCTTACTTCGATTCAAAAGACGCTCTGCGCAATCAGTCGAATTATTTCCGCGAACTCGATGAAATAAATAGGAATCGCTGGCTTTCCCGAACGCTCTTTCTGTCAAACTCAAATCCTCAGATGTCAGAGACAGAAATCAGCCGACTTTTTGCTCTGATTGATGATTATAACCTTTCCATGGAAAAGAGTGAACCGCGACCGGTCGATCGGTTAGGCCGTGGAATTGCTTATCTTTCTCTTAAAAATTTCGACGCTGCCATTGCTGATTTTGATAAAGCAATCGAAGAAAATCCGGACTTTACCGTAGCATTAATGGCACGAGGTGCCGGTAAAATCATGAAAGCAAATGCCGACAAAGCTGTTTCTCCTGATTCTAACGGCTCTGACGATGCTTTCCTAAGCTCGCGAAAAATTCAATCCTCCTATGTAGAAGCTCTTGCTGACTTCGACGCAGCTCTGCGTCTTAATCCAAGACTAATCTACGCTTGGTTCGATAAAGGACTTATTTTCTATGCGCTCGATGACTTCACTTCAGCTATCCAATGCTTCTCGGAAGCAGTCGCCATAAATCCTGATTTCGGCCAGGCTTATTTCAATCGTGGACTTTCCTACCTCAGAATCGGAAACAAGCAAGAAGCTTTCGCCGATTTGAGAAAAGCCGGTGAACTGGGTATATTACCCTCCTATAATCTTTTGAAGCGAATGAAGTAAACGCTTATACAACCCATCGCTGTGGTCGCCATTATCATGAATTTATCATAGAGAGAAATTCATCTTCACTGATAACCGGTATTCCAAGGGCTCGACACTTTTCGAGTTTTGCCGGACCCATATTTTCTCCTCCCAGCACAAAACTCGTTTTCTTCGAAACACTTCCGGAATTTTTCCCACCGTTTTTTTCTATCATTTCTTTATAATCATCGCGAGAATGATGGGCAAAAGTGCCGGAAATAACCACTGTTTTTCCTTCCAGCGCATCCCCTTTGGGTTGTAATTTATCTTCCGACACGGCCATTTGCACACCGGCTGCTGTAAGTCTGGCAATGTTTTCAGCACATATAGGATCGCGGAGATAGTCAAAGATACATCGAGCAATAATAGGACCGACATCCGGCACAGCCGTCAACTCTTCAATGCTCATCTTCAGCAGATTTTCCATACTTCCGACAGCGATTGCCAAACGCTTGGCTGTTGTCTCTCCTACATTCGGAATGGAAAGAGCATATACCACCCGTTCGAAGGGAACTGACTTAGAGGCTTCCAGACCATCCATGATTCTGCGGGCTGTCTTTTCTCCCACTCGATCGAGACGTGCAAGTTTTTCTTCCGTCAGATCATATAAATCGGCAATCCGTTCTACCAAACCGGCAGAAAAGAGCAATTCAGCCGTTTCCTCTCCGATGCCGTCTATATCCATCATCCGGCGAGCACAAAAGTGTTCTATCTTCCCTGTAATTTGCGGACGACATCCGTAAGAATTAGGACAGCGCCACGCTGCTTCCCCCTCAACTCTGACCAAGGGAGTTCCACATTCCGGACAATTTGTCACAAAACAAATAGGTTCCGCATCTGACTTACGGTGCGACCTATCCACTCCCACAATCTTGGGAATAATCTCACCACCCTTCTCCACATACAGCCAGTCGCCGGCATGAATATCCAGCTCCTGGATTATATCATCGTTGTGAAGCGATGCACGTTTCACTATTGTGCCCGACAGCAATACCGGCTCAAGATTGGCAACCGGAGTGACAATTCCCATGCGACCGGTTTCAAACGATACGAAACGAAGAGGAGTACAGGCTCGCTCCGGATTAAACTTAAAAGCAACAGCCCAGCGCGGAGACTTAGCTGTAAATCCCAAATTAAGTTGCTGTCGCAAAGAATTGACTTTAAAGACAAGCCCATCGGTGGCAACCGGAAGTTTCTTTCGTTCCCTTTCCCAAAAAGCTATATAATCGTCCACTTCATCCAACGAATGCAATAGCGTCATTGATTTGGAAACCTTGAATCCCCACTTCCGAGCCTCTTCCATACATTCAAAATGTGTATCAGCGGGAAGATCATCTGCCAACAGAGCATAGAACCGGGCATCCAGATGCCGGCGAGCCACCTCTTTAGGATCAAGGGTTTTTAAAGTACCCGAGGCTGCATTTCTCGGATTAGCAAACAGTGGTTCTTCATTATAGGCACGTTCGGCATTGAGTTTTTCAAACACCTCCCAAGGCATAAGAATTTCACCGCGAATTTCAAATCGATCAGGCCAATTACCCGGTTGCAATCGCAAGGGAATGCTGCGAATAGTCCTGACATTGGCTGTCACATCATCTCCTTGAGTGCCATCGCCACGAGTGACCGCACGAACCATTATTCCATTTTCGTAGGTAATCGAAATGGATGTCCCGTCAAACTTCATCTCCCCTACCACCGTAAAATCTTTACTGTCGAGAGCTTTCTCCACGCGACTAAACCAATCGTCGACTTCTTCAATCGAATAAGTATTGGCCAACGACATCATAGGTCGTTCGTGTACCACATGAACAAACCCTTTCGCCAAATCTGAGCCCACACGCTGAGTGGGCGATGTCGGATCATAACCTTCCGGATGCGCCGCTTCAAGCTCTTCAAGTTCATGCATCATAACGTCAAACTCTTTGTCGGAAATCTCCGGAGCATTGAGCACGTAATAATTATAATTATGGCGATTCAGTTCCTCTCTGAGCAAAGAAATTCTTTCGAGCTCTGTCATTGCAGTCTGTTTATTTATAATTGAACTAAGGCAGATAGGGATATTTGACATCCCAAAGAGTTAACGCCTGTGGGGGCATGGAAGTTCCGGCCGCACAACGATCGCGCAAGCCAATAATGGTTTTAAAATCCTCAGGAGTAATTTTACCTCGACCAACTTCAACAAGCGTACCAACAACGGCTCGCACCATGTTTCGCAAAAACCGATCAGCTGAGATGGTAAAAACAATCATTTCCTCTCCTGTAACTTTACTGACTTCCCGACTCCAGGATGCTTCATCGACTCGACAAATGTTGGTTTTGGAATCCGAATGAAGTTTGGCGAATGAAGTGAAATCATTAACCTGCAGAAGGAAGTTAGCTGCTTCATTCATTTTTTCAATATCCAACAAAGTTGGAGACCACCATGCAAGTGAATTAAGGAAAGGGGATTTCCTAAGTGTCACAAAATATTTGTAAGTGCGCCTGACAGCATCAAAACGAGCATGCGCAGTGGATGAGACCGGAATAAGCCGATGGAACGCGATGCCACTACCACATAAACGGTTCAAACCCGTCAGTAATTTTCGTTCTTTCACCGAAAAATCAGTCTCCCGGAGAAAAAAAGATACATCATCGGGAAGGTCAAAATGAGCATACATACATCGGGCATTGACTCCGGTATCGGTTCTGCCGGCTCCGACAATCGGAATCGGAAGCCGAAGAATCGTCTGGAGGGCTTCTTCTATAGTTTGCTGCACACTTGGAGCATTCGGCTGCCGTTGCCAGCCGCAAAACGAGGCTCCACTATAAGACAATTGAAGAAAAAAGCGCATCAGTCGCGTTCAAGATAGGTGATACCATATAGACCCGAACGGTAGTTATTCAGGAACTGTCTCCCCTCTTCCGGAGTAATGACACCTCGTTTCATACAGGCGGACACCCACGTTTCGAGATTACGGACCAATTTCTTTGGACTATATTCCACATATTCCAACACGTCTGCCACCGGTTCGCCATCAACAATTTGTTCAATCTCATATCCATCTTTTGAAAGCGAAATGTGGACGGCAGCTGTGTCGCCGAAAAGATTATGCAAATCTCCTAAGATTTCCTGATATGCTCCCACAAGAAAGACTCCGATGTAATAGTGCTCGCCGGTTTTTACTGGATGTACGGGGAGAGAATGAGAAGCTCCCTGCGGCGAGACAAAATGCGATATTTTACCATCGCTGTCACAAGTCACATCCTGAAGAGTGCAATTGCGTGTAGGTTTCTCGTCAAGCCGAGAAATTGGCATAATCGGAAACATTTGGTCGATTGCCCATGAATCCGGGAGAGATTGGAAGAGGGAGAAATTACAAAAGTATTTTTCCGGAAGCATTCTGGCTACTTTCCTAAGCTCTTCTGGTGGATGTTTCATTGAGCGAGTCATGTCGTTGACATCCCGAGCCACACTCCAAAAAAGTTTCTCTATTTGAGCCCGGGTCTTGAGATCAAGCAGACCAAGAGAAAAAAGTTCAAGTGCCTCCTCTCGGATTTGGAGAGCATCGTGCCAGTCTTCGAAAACCCGTGAGGGATTGATTTTGTCCCAGATGGTATATAACTCTCTTGCCAGTTCATGAGCGTCTTCCCCCACTACATCCGAATCGTTCCATTGAGGGAGTTGGGTGGTCTCAAGCACATCGATTATCAAAACCGAATGATGAGCCGTCAGTGAACGTCCGCTTTCTGTAATTATATTAGGTTGCGGAAGATTGTTTTTCACACAAACATCCACAAGAGCTGAAACCGAATCATTGACATACTCTTGAATAGAATAGTTCATCGAATTGTCGCCCATCGAGGATCGCGTGCCATCGTAATCTACGCCCAGTCCTCCTCCAATATCCACAAACTCAATGTTATAGCCCAGTCGCGAAAGCTGAACATAAAATTGCATGGCTTCTCGCAGCGCATTTTTGATACGCCTGATTTTTGTAATTTGACTACCAATGTGGAAATGGATAAATTTCAGGCAATCGCTCATTTTGGTGCGATCCAGATAATCCAGCGCATCGAGCAACTCCGAACTGTTCAAACCGAACTTACTGACATCGCCTCCGGATTCTTCCCATTTTCCACTTCCGGACGAAGTAAGTTTGATTCGTATTCCGATATTGGGACGAAGATTTAGACGTCGGCTGACTTTTGCAATCAGTTTCAGTTCATTCAGCTTCTCAACGACTATGTAGATTCTTCGGCCCATCTTCTGAGCCAATAAAGCTAATTCAACATAATCCTCGTCCTTATATCCATTGCAGACAATAAGAGAATTTTCGTGAGTATTAACTGCCAAAACAGCATGAAGTTCCGGCTTTGAACCAGCCTCCAGGCCTATATTGTATTTATTCCCATGACTCACGATTTCTTCAACCACCTGGCGCATCTGATTGACTTTTATGGGGTAGACCACAAAATTCTTTCCGGAATAATTATACTCCTCAGCAGCCTTGCTAAAACAAGCGGATATTTTTCGGATCCGGTCGTCAAGAATGTCAGGAAATCGCAAAAGCAACGGAGCCGAGACATCCCGCAATTTTAGTTCGTCCATGACATTGCGGATATCGATCGGTGCACAACCTTCGCGAGGAGTGACTTGCACATGACCTTGTTCGTTGATCGAGAAATATTTTAGTCCCCAACCGGAAATATTGTACAACTCGGCGGAATCTTCAATTCTCCATTTTCTCATGGTGTGGAATATTGTATGAAAGGTGAAATCTTATTTCATTGTCTGACTTCGAAGACTTATTCTTTCGAACGGCCGACAATTTCAAAAAAAGTTACTATTATTTCGGTTCGTTTCCGATTAATCTTAAATCGGTCGATATATTCTCTTGTACGCAGCTTGCCTTCCAGATAAATGCGAGTCCCTTTCCGGATATAGCGCTCGGCCAAAGGGCCGTTAGCTCCCGAAATGACAATATTATGCCACTCGGTCAATTCGGTGCCGGATGTGCCCTGTCGCTCGTTAGTGGCAAGACTGAAACGTACTACCACCATATTCTTCTCAGGATAAGTCACCTCCGGGTCGTTGCCCACAAACCCCATTAAAATTACTTTATTGACCGACATCGACAATTCAATTCTCTTTAATTAAAACTCAGAAGCTTTAAACACAAGTCCCGTGCGCTCATGAAGCCCAAAAAGCAAGTTCATGGCATGAACCCCATCTCCGGCTGCACCTCTAAGACGGGCATCGGCCACTACTTCAATAACAACTTTGTCAGCTGCATCACGGGAAATCCGGATTATGCATTTCTCCGTTCCAATGGCATCCGCCATCTTGGGAGACACGGAAGAAATAAAGGTGAAATTATGGTCCTCATACATATTTTCGTAGAGACTCACAATGTCCGACACTGCTACAGAGGTTTCCATTTCTCCCTTCAGAAATATCCCTCTGTCGTTGTTAGGTGATCGGTCTACTATTATTTCACCGATACCTGCAAAACTCTGTTGTGCCGCTGTAATAGCCTCATTAAATTCATCCGTAGCGGTGGAAACGTCAATTCCATCCGGCACACTGCAACTTATCTTAAGAGTAGAATTAAGAAGAAGATGAGTAGCAGCCGGGAAAAAACCGATCATCGCAACAACAGCCGGAGGAGAGGGAATGAAAGCTCGCTTAGCACCTCTAACAAGGGGTTTTCGGAATAATTCCGAAATTCCACAGACAAATCCCGGAAGACCCCGAGAAAGTCCGGTCAAGTCAATAATTCGGAGTGAAGTGGAATCCCCTATTTCAGGCAATGCAAGTAATTGTAAAGACTCTTTAGTGCATAGAAACAGCACGTCGATCAGTTCCGGGTCGAGTCGTTCGGTAAAAGGGGGAAGCTTTTCTCCAATTAGCCCGTGGTGATGGGAAGAAATTTCTTTCCCGGCAACTTCAGAAGCCAAAAGAGATACTAATTCCACTTCCGGATGATGAATAAGAATTCTAATCAATTCGCCGGCTTGGCGCGAATCTGCCCCGGCAACTCCTACTTTAATCATTTATAGATAAGCAAATAAGAGGCAACCACTTCTCCACAGAAAGGAAAAGGGCTGCCCCAAAAATTGGATAAAATCTAAATTCAACCTTTGAAGATCCGGAGGCATAGCGTTAGAACTGAGGGATTTTTTGTTCAAGCGGAAGGAACTGACCAAGAACCTGGAGAGCTTCTTCGGCTGGAATATCAGGTCTGAGGACAGCAAAAATTGTGTCGCATCCTGCTATCGTTCCCAATATTTCCGGTGGATTACAAATATCTATATCATACGCCAGGCCGGTTGCATATCCGTTGCGAGTCTTTATGACCGCCATATTACCAGAAATCTCAAGGGATATGAAGCCACTCTGATAATTGGCATTCATTGCCAATTGCCCGGAAGACAGAAGTTTATCTTTTAGGCTGTTACTATCAGGTAAAATATACATATATTTCCCACCATCGGTAGGAACTTTTGTGGTCTTCAATAATTTAAGGTCTCGCGACAAGGTTGCCTGAGTCACCTTATATCCATTTTGTTCGAGCAATTTGGAGAGTTCTTCCTGGCTTGAAATGCATTTAGTTCGGATAAGGTCAACAATCAGTTCTACTCTTTGCTTGCGGTTTCTCATATTCTCATATTAGGTTTGGTTGTCACATACGCATTAGTTTCAATTCTGTCATTTCAAACATATTAAGAATAACAGTGAATGATCATATCCTAATTACAAGGGATGAAATGGCCAAGCGAAGTTACAAAATAAATATTTATTAACAATGTCTTTATACAAAATTTTAACAATTATTCAGACTTTATTGTTTTTTCTCCGTTCTAATTCTTGCTTTATTTCGGATGCCGTCTCATAATCTTCCCGTTCTACTGCCCGCGTCATCATTTGTTTTAATTCTTCTTCTTCAAGATTTTCAATAGACGACACTGTTTTGGACTCCATCGGACGAGCAGATTTTGCAAAAAATCCCTCCTCTCCTTCTGTCTCAAACGCAGCTTCTTCCACAACCTCGGAGGAGGTGTAGATGGGAGCGCCAACTCTTATTGCCAAAGCAACCGCATCTGAAGACCGCGAATCGATCTTTATATTACGAATACCATCCGACAAAAGCAAATCAGCTGCAAACACTCCATTGGGCAAGCGCCGAATATCTACTCCCTGAAGTTCTATTCCAAAAGCCTCCAATGCTGAAACCATCATATCGTGAGTGAGCGGGCGGGGCACACTGATTCCTTGCAACCGTGCCTCTATTGCCTGTGCTTCGGGCTGACCGATTATTATGGGAATGCGACGGTTCGTTCCTACTACTTCAAGAACAAGAGCATATACTCCGGACTCTATTTGGTTGTAAGTGATTCCCACTACTTTTAATTCATAGCGTTTTTCCATACTTTTGATTTACTATTTAACAATCATTCCGGAACCTAAACAAAGCGACCGGTCGGGGGTATAGATAATACCGTATTGTCCCGGCGCAATTCCCTGAACATCACTGTCAGCCGTCAACAGCATTTCACAATCATTTTTTTGAACTAACGTTCCGGAAATAAATTCGGGAGAATGACGATTCTTGAAAGCCACTCGAACAGACCCATCCTCTATTTTTAGTCCCGGAATCATCTCGCCAGCAAAAGGATTAGCAGATATCCAATGCATTTCAGCCAACGGAAGTTCGCGTCCGTATTGACGGGGCGTATCATATCCATTGGACACGTATATGACATTGTCACGGACATTTTTTCTTACCACGTACCAGGGTCCTCCGGATAGCCCCAACCCTTTACGCTGTCCGATGGTATGAAACCAAAAACCCTTGTGTTCACCAATTTTACGACCCGTCTCGACTTCAATAATCGGACCGGGGCGTTCTCCCAAATGACGCCGAATAAAATCATTATAATTTATTTTACCAAGAAAACATATTCCTTGCGAATCTTTTCGGGTGGCATTGGGAAGCGATGCTTCAACAGCAATCCGTCTGACTTCGCTCTTCGGCATATCTCCAAGAGGAAACATCAGATGATCTAACTGCTCATAAGAAATTGCAGCCAGAAAATCTGTTTGGTCTTTAACCGGATCTACGGCAGTGGCAAGATATTTTCTCCCTCCCAACATACGGATTGATGCATAATGTCCCGTTGCTGTGCAATCAAAATCCTTACCCCAACGTTCCTCGAAAAAACCGAATTTAATCATTTTATTGCACATCAAGTCAGGGTGAGGAGTTAGTCCAGATTTCACAGTCCGCAAGGCATAACTCATCACATGTTCCCAATATTCCTCATGGAGGGAAACAACTTGAAACGGCAAGCCGTAGCGTCGGCTTATCAAGGAACACATTTCTATGTCTTCTTCTGCCGAGCAGTCTCCCTCGCCATTATCCATGCCAATCCGGATATAAAAAAGATGAAGCTCATGGTTAGTTTGTGCAAGTTGATGCACTACCACTGCACTGTCTACCCCTCCGGATACTAATACTGCTATTTTCATTTTGGTGTAATAATATAAGTCAGGCCTGTCGCAGAGTAGTCAGACTTCTTCAAGTTCTGATTCACTCTTGTTGTCCGAATGAATGATGTGAAGGGAAAGAAAATAGTCAACTGAAATTTTTCCCGGCCCAACAAGGAGAAGAAAAAAATAGATACCAAGAAACATAATCGGGAGATAGCCCGGCTGAGTCCAACTCAACATATAGGGAGCTTCGATAATAGAGTTATGGAGTAAATAATATTCTGCCATCCCAAGAGCTATAAACGGGGGTAATATCATCAACCGAGTTAGAAAACCGACCATGATAAAAAGTGAACACACCGTTTCAATGACCGTCATGACAACAAGCGTTTGTCCTGAGGTCATGCCCCAAATTTGTGGAAACACGGCAGCCATTGCATCGAAATTAAACATCTGACGCACCCCAAACTGTAGCAACATAATTCCTATGAACAAACGCAGAAATAATCTGCCCAAATTGGTGTAGCTGTATCCCGTAAAGCGGATATAATATCTTTTTAAGAGTTTTTTTAACTTTTTCATAGTCGGTCGACTCAATTTGTAGCAGTCAATTCTTTTATTTTTTCAATAACCTCATCGACCGTGATATTTTTAGCTTTGATTTTTTTATCAGGACCAACAATATAAAATGCCGGAGTTTGACGAAGGTCATAAAGTTCCGATACCTCATCTGAACTGCCGACCACCCACTTGGACGGATAATCTTTCACAGTCTTTTCCCAGCCCTCTTCGCCATCGGGAATAATGAAGCATATATTTACTTTTCCCGTTTTTATCAGCTCTGAAATTGAAACGTCAGTGTCGAGTTTTAGTTTTGACATTGTACAATCAAAACACTCCGGATCGCCAAATTCTATGATCGTGTAATTACCGGTGGGAAAATATCTGCCCGTAGTGCCATCCGGTTTCTTAAACTTAAAACCTGGAGCCGTAGATCCCACTTGTGAACCTGATAACTGCTTCAATTGATATTCATATCGGCTCTTATATGTGGGCTTTAATTTCTTGTTTTTTACTACTGCCTCAAGAAAACGGATATAGATTTCATCTATATACATAGTAGCTCGCGGTCCGTAGATATTTTCTTCAGCTGCCTTAGTAAATTGAAGAAGCAGAGCCGGATTTTTTTGCAGAGACGAAAGCAGCTTCTCTACTGATCCTAAGGACTTCATGCTATCCGCCCACTGCATTGGTGCTACATAAACAGAGAAGGCATGATTGAGTGCAGACTGATCGACAGTCTTTTGCTTTCTAATGTCAAAATTATCCCAAAAATGCTCTACTAACCAGTTACACTTGGCCGACAAACCATCTATATCCTCCGGAACCGAAGGATATTCAAACAATGCCGGAATGGTCAACTGTATTCCGGAAGTTTCTGCCGTTTGTCCTGTCTGAGCTGCTATATGACAATAACACCCTACTAATGTAAAACTCAATATTATAAAGCGAGATACTAATTTCATCCTATATCGATTCAAATGCTTAATTACAAGTTTGCGGTTATTATTCCACCACATAGTTTTTTATTGCCTCC
Organism: uncultured Sangeribacter sp.; assembly: GCA_964574285.1. Classification (GTDB taxonomy): domain Bacteria; phylum Bacteroidota; class Bacteroidia; order Bacteroidales; family Muribaculaceae; genus Lepagella. The sequence goes on from CAZNMC010000035.1 coordinate 16,088, forward strand.
GTCCAGGCTTTATAACCCCTCCCGGTAAGGTGAAGTCCATCATTAGTGAATTCCGGGCGCAGCTTACCGGTGTTTTTATCAGCAAGAGCCGGCCACAAATCAATGTATATCGCTCCGTTATTTTTTGCTAGCGTTTTAAGATGTTCATTTAATTCTGGTATCACATTCTCCCGTCCCTTCAACGCACGATAGCGACCAAAATCATTATTTATGGGCATAATAGATTGAACGTACAGCTTCGTCTGTGGCGACTCAGTTCTAATTTTTTTTACTAATTGCTCATAGGATGCAGCAAGCTCAGAAGCAGACAGATTATGACTGATGTCATTAATTCCAATAAGAAGGAAAATTTTCTTTGGATGACCCTTCACAACCTGATGCAACCGCTTTTCCACACCGGTTATTACATCAGAATTAATCCCCCGGTTTTTGACCTGTGGCATGCCGAATAACTCCGAAAATTCACCTCCATCAGTAATTGAATTACCTAAAAAAACAATATCGTCTTTCCCGATGGGGAGCAACTCAAAGAGACTCGTGCGCTGTTTCCAATACTCACTTTCAGCCATTGCGGACATTGCCGTGAAAGGAGATAACACTGCGATTATTGTTAGTAGTTTAACTATTAAATTCATCTGAATGAAATTTGATGAGTCCATCCATAGGATCAGCTACGATCTGACTTACCGTGTAGCCTTGTGAAGCTGCTGCTTCCCTAAGAATTTTCTCAAACTGGGATGCAATTGAACCGACAAAACTAACCGGAAGAAAGTGGGCGCCTTTGTACATTGCCACATTCTTTTTTACAAACGAAATTAATTCTTCCAACACCAGGGAATAGACATACGGATTCCAAATATTGTCACGCAAAAATGGAACAAGCGAAGCCAAAAATTTATTGGGAGCATTCGAGCGATAAACCTTATCCAAAATCTCCGTAAGTGTAAGTTGGTATGTATCAAGAAATTTTTCTCTAACATTTGCCGGCAACTGACCTTTGAATGCTTCTGCCACAAGTCGCTTACCGAGAGCGGCTCCGCTCCCCTCATCACCAAGGATATAACCTAAGGAAGGAACATTTCGCTCTATCTCCTCCCCATCATACAAACAAGAATTAGAACCAGTACCAAGAATACAAGCGATCCCTCGTTTATGACCGAATAGAGAGCGTGCGGCCCCCAAAAGATCACTGCTTACGTTGACGTGTTCGGCGTGAAGATCATCGCGAAGGGCTTCTGCCATTTTCCGACAAACTCGAGGAATGGCACACCCGGATCCATAGTACCATACGTCGTCAATCGTCCGATCTCCCAATCGGCTCCTCACTTCAGCAAGACGGCGTCCGACTTCATCTCGCTCAGCAAGAAGCGCATTAAGTCCATCTGTGACAAATGTCGATACGTTACCCTCGGGACTCAGCAACGCCCATTTCACTTTTGTTGAGCCGGCATCGGCAATCAAAAGATTTCCCATTTAAATTGTTGGAAAAATTGAATTTATATTATAAATACGAAATTAATAATTTTAAGAAAGATTTGCAATGTCGGTTTCCGGTCAGTCAGCCTGGTCTACAGTCTTGGGAAGAGTCAAGTAGAGCATCAACCATCCAAGAATTCCGGCAATGACGGAACCCAGCAATATGCCGAGCTTCGATTCATTGAGAATCAATGAAAAATAAGGGTCACCTGTGCCGAAGGAAAGATTGGCAATAAACAGCGATACGGTGAATCCTATACCTCCAAGCATAGAAATGGAAGCCATCCGGGCCCAATTACCACCTTTGGGCATGGGAGCCAAACCTAATTTGATTGCAAGAAAGGCGAAAATGAAAATTCCCACAAATTTTCCAATCACTAATCCGCTCATAGTGGCAAGACTGACTCCGGAAAAAGCCATCGAAACATCCATATCGCCAAGATAGATTCCGGCATTGGCAAATGCAAAAAGCGGAACAATCAAGTAGTTCACAACCGGGTGTAAGGAATCTTCCATATCTTGAAGCGGAGAAATCACTCTGTCCGATGCAGACTCTATTTCTTTGAGATGATCGAGCTGTTCGCTATTAAGAATAGTTCTGGAATTAAGAGTTTCGTCGGCTTCTTCAGCAAAATGCGCAATGTTGGTTCGAATAGTCTGAATATACTTTTTGGGAGCAAAGACTGGCTTGGCGGGAATAGTGAACGCGATAAGTACGCCGGCGATGGTCGGATGAATTCCTGCATTGAGGAACAAGAACCAAACGACAGCACCAAGAAGCAGATAGAACATTTTACTCTGAATCTTTAACCAGGCGCCACCAAGTACCAAAACAAGCAGGATTCCGGCGGCCGCCAGGAGCATCCAATAATCGATGTGAGAAGAATAAAATATTGCAATCACAAGTATTCCACCAATGTCATCGACAACGGCCAAAGTAGTCAGGAAAACTTTAAGTCCTATAGGAACCCGATTGCCGAGCATGGCTAATACTCCCAGTGAAAAAGCGATATCGGTAGCCATTGGAATAGCACATCCCCCCATGTAATCCGTTCCCTTTGCCAACAAATAGAATATCAAGACGGGGACAATCATACCTCCACAGGCACCTAAAATCGGCAACAATGCCTTGCGGAAAGAATGAAGTTCTCCCACCAAAACCTCTCTTTTTATTTCCAAACCGACTGAAAAGAAGAAAATGGCCATCAGAGCATCATTGATGAAGGCCATAACACTCATCGGCTCACCATGATGACTGAAGAGGTTAAATGAGCCTATCTGCAGAGCCACCTCGTGTGTCCACAAGGAATTATAAAAGTCGGTGCTGAACGGCAGATTAACAACAAGGAGCGCCAACACAGTAGCCAACATCAACATGTTGCCGCCATTGGCATATTCTTTGAATATTTTCTTGAAGGTGAAGAACATGTAATAATATTTAGCAGAGTTTCAGAATTTTTTTGCCTTATGACTTTCAAGAGGAGTGTCAGTCCAGCTTCAACACCGCAAGAAAAGCTTTTTGAGGCACTTCCACCGAACCGATTTGCTTCATCCGCTTCTTTCCGGCTTTTTGCTTCTCGAGAAGTTTGCGCTTTCGGGTAATATCGCCTCCATAACATTTAGCAGTCACATCTTTCCGAACAGCTTTAATAGTTTCGCGAGCAATAATTTTCGCACCGATTGCAGCCTGAATTGCAATATCGAACTGCTGTCGGGGAATAAGTTCCTTTAATTTTTCACACATTCTCCTACCGAACCGGACTGCATTATCTGCATGAGTAAGGGTTGACAAGGCATCCACACTCTCTCCATTGAGCAGAATATCGAGTTTCACCAAATTGGAAGGCCGGAAATCGTGGAGATGATAGTCAAAAGATGCATATCCTTTAGAGATACTTTTGAGTTTATCATAGAAATCTATAACAATTTCTCCCAAAGGCATATCAAATGTCAGTTCCATTCGATTTCCAGAAATGTATTCTTGTTTCACAAGTTCCCCACGTTTACCGAGACAAAGAGTCATGATGGGGCCGATGAAATCGGCGCGGGTGATGATAGTAGCTCGGATATATGGCTCCTCAATGTGGTCAATAAGCGTTGGTTCGGGAAGTCCGGATGGATTGTGAACCTCCGAAACATTCCCTTTCTTATCGTATACATTATAAGAGACATTAGGCACGGTAGTGATAACATCCATATCGAATTCCCGACCGAGTCTTTCCTGAACGATTTCCATATGGAGCAATCCAAGGAAACCACATCTGAATCCGAAGCCAAGAGCGGCCGATGATTCGGGTTGGAAAGTCAAGGAAGCATCATTGAGCTGGAGTTTTTCCAATGAAGCTCGAAGATTCTCAAAATCTTCCGTTTCAATAGGATACACGCCGGCGAAAACCATAGGTTTAACTTCTTCAAATCCCTCGATTGCTTTATCACATGGTCGTGCCACATGCGTTATCGTATCTCCGACACGCACTTCTTTCGAAGATTTGATACCGGAGATAATATATCCTACATTCCCAGCGGAAAGCTCTTTGCGAGGCGACATCTCCAATTTAAGGACGCCTATTTCGTCGGCATGATATTCTTTACCTGTGCTAACAAATTTAACAAAGTCTCCTGTTCGAAGTGTACCGTTCTCTATTTTAAAGTAAGCGATGATGCCCCGGAAAGGATTAAAGACAGAATCGAAAATCAAGGCTTGCAGTGGAGCTTCGGGATCGCCTTGAGGAGCCGGCACCCGGTCGACTATTGCATTTAGAATCTCCTCAACGCCCATACCGGTTTTTCCTGACGCCCGGATAATATCCTCCGGATCGCAACCGAGTAAATCAACAATTTGGTCTTCGACTTCATCCGGATTGGCGCTTTCAAGATCGCACTTATTGATGACGGGTATTATCTCAAGGTCATTTTCAATTGCCATGTACAAATTTGAAATCGTTTGGGCTTGAATTCCTTGAGAAGCATCAACTATAAGGAGTGCGCCTTCGCATGCAGCAATGGACCTCGACACTTCGTAAGAAAAGTCAACGTGTCCGGGAGTATCAATCAGATTAAGTATGTAATCCCCATCGGGGCGTTTGAAATCCATTTGGATAGCATGGCTTTTAATCGTAATGCCTCGTTCGCGCTCAAGATCCATATCATCAAGCACCTGAGCTTCCATGTCTTTACTACTCACAGTGTCGGTATATTCGAGCAGACGGTCGGCAAGAGTGGACTTACCATGGTCAATATGGGCTATAATGCAGAAGTTGCGTATATTCTTCATAGATACGATTTCACATAAGAATCAGAATGCAAATTTACAAATTTTTTCTGAAAAGAGTGCAACACTTTCCGGACTCTGACGTCTACTAATCAAACACTGTTCTGTGAACCACTTGCTCAAAAGTTCTCGTTTCGAACAAATATGTGGTTTTCAATTGAATCAAGTGTTTACTCATACGAAAAAATTTAGACGATTCTGAGAGTTGAAAAGTTAATCCGAACCGTTGCCGAAGTGATTTCGTCAGCGGTTACTTTTTATGTATGCTTGATATAACAAAATTGAAGGCCTCTCTTAACAAAAGAATGTCAGATAATCAGGATAGCGAAGGTCGCCCTTATAAATAAAGTCGTCATGTTCTATCGTCTTAATGTTATCTACTTTCTCATATCGATTCGAGATTATCTCCCGGGTCATCTTTCCTCTCAATTCTTTCAATCGATTTGCGACCGGAGTTTTCATTGTTTGGCTATCGGTTAATTCCTTAAATTGAACAATATATACTCGTGCAAAGCGCTTTATCAGCTTCCAATCGAAGCACCGGGATGCATCTGTGGGTAAAAGATTCAAAATTTCTGTCTGGCCGGTTGCCTGTATATGTTTTACTAAATCTATGGTACATTGTTTTTTCCAGAAATTTTGCAAGCTCAAATCTCCAGGGGCTGCTTTGGCAGTGTAGTCAAGTCTATATGGTCTGATGATATCTTCCGGTCTCAACAATCCGTAAAGTGAAGAAACGATTCTCAAATGAGAAGATGCAAATTTTATCTCCCTGTCTGACCAATCAGAGGCTCGAAGATAACGAAACACTACTCCTGTAAAAGCTTCTATGGCAGGAAGGCCCTGCAGTTTATCAGGGAAGGAGTAAATCATCTTTCTTATTTCTCGCGCCATATTTGCCGACACCTTTAAAAGATTCATTATCTCCTGTTCGGTAGCTTCACGAAGGCCCCACATAATTTCGTCGGCCTGTGGTTCTCCGATAGGCAAACATTTGGGAATCAATTCGGGAGAAATCTCTCGAAGAGAAGTGTTCATTGTTTTTGATTCAGCCAAGAGTATAATCATTGCATTACAAAATTTTCTTAATTCGACATGATTGTTTTGGATCGGATTTATGAAAATGGAGTCAAGGCCTCGACCCTGACTCCATTTTGTCGCTAAGCATTGTTTTATTATTTTATGGCAATGACGTTGGCGACAATTGCCTTTAATTTTATGACAAATAAATTCAGCAAAAGTTTATTAAACTAAAAAATATTTTTGAGAGAAGAAAGTTTCCAATAAGAAGTGCAACGGTCCTTCTCCTTCCTCCTCAGG
>CAZNMC010000036.1:0-21889 GCA_964574285.1 uncultured Sangeribacter sp.
ATCGGGTAAGGGTATTATGCGATTATTTAAAATTTAAATGAAAGTGCCGTGTTTTTGTTGCCCTCTCAAAAAAAGTTTGGTCTATTCTATTTATCTGCCTTTTTTTGACTATATGAGCTCATGTCAATGGGATGTGGGAAGAAGGGCTATCCAGGCCGGGTATGTCGGCGGAGCGTATCGGTATGGGGTTGGGATGAGGGAATGTGTGGGATTTTTGGGGATGGCGGAGGTTGTGGTTGTGGGTATCGGACGTTTTTTGTAATTTTGTTTTTTTATTGTATGTGCCAACGCGCTTTTGTGTCGGACTGTCGTGTCGGGCCGGAGGAAGGAGGTTCGGTCTGCTTGGGGTTTGGCTTTGTCGCGTGGCTAAAAGTTGATGGTTTTTTATGAAGGATGAAAGGCTTTTGAAAAGGGAGATGCAGCGTCAGGAGGAGGCTTTTGCGTCGGGTTTGGATTTTCGGGAGAGCCGGGAGGATGCTCCTTATGGGACGCGTGGGGGTCGTGTGTGCCGTGTGCGTCCTGAAGTGATGACTGTGGAGGATGTTGTTGGTGCTGTTCCGAAGCTGCGTGGGCATGAGGGTTTTGTTGAATGGGTCATGCGGTGGTTGTGGCTGGATAAGGTTAATTATGTGCATGGGAAGTATTGTTATGAGGAGGGGATAGCTTTTTCTCATCTTTTGATTGAGGATCAGTTTCGGATTAAGCTGCGGGTTGACGGGCTGGATGTTTTGAAGGGTTTTGAGAGTGGAGCGTTTATTACGGTGAGCAATCATCCTTTCGGGGCTTTGGACGGGATTTTGTTGTTGCATCTGGTTGGTGGGATCAGGAGTGATTTTCGGGTGATGGTGAATATGTTTTTGAATTATCTGAGTGCGATGCGTCCGTCGTTTATTGCGGTTGATCCGTCGAAGAGTGATGATGCGGAGAAGCGTCGTGCGACGATGCAGGGGATCAAGGAGGCGATGCGTCATATTCGCGAGGGCCATCCGATGGGATTTTTTCCGGCTGGAGCGGTTTCGAAGGTTAAGTGGGATTTCCGGATTCATGACCGGGAGTGGCAGCCGTCGATTGTGCGTCTGATCCGTCAGATGCGTGTGCCTGTGATACCGATTTATTTTCATGGGCACAATGGGTTGTTTTTCAATATTTTGGGGATGATAGACTGGCGTCTTCGTACGTTGCGTCTGCCTCGGGAGCTGTTTAATAAGACGGGTAAGGAGGTTCATGTAAGCATCGGGGATGTGATAGGGGTTGATGAGCAGGATAGGTTTGGGAGTGTGGAGGATTTCGGGAAGTATCTTCGCGAGCGGACTGATTGTCTGCGGAAGCGTAAGTGAATTTAAGGCTTATGAAAGAATTGTGAGCGATGGAAGGAATGAATCAGGATCGTGGGTTTTCGAGTGAGGTTAGGCGTGCGATGCAGCGTTTCTCGATAGTCGGGAGGTCTGTTTTGCTTGAGCAGGCTGTAGAGCGTGCGTTGAAGGTCGCACCGATTGATTTGTCGGTTTTGGTCAAGGGGGAGAGTGGCAGTGGGAAGGAGTTTTTTCCGAAGATTATCCATCAGTTCGGGAGCCGGAAGCATAAGAAGTATATCGCGGTGAATTGCGGTGCGATTCCTGAGGGGACGATTGACAGTGAGTTGTTCGGTCATGAGAAGGGGAGTTTCACGGGTGCTGTATCGTCGCGGAAGGGTTATTTTGAGGAGGCAGACGGGGGAACGATTTTTTTGGATGAGGTTGCTGAGTTGCCTTTGACTACTCAGGCGCGGTTGCTGCGTGTTTTGGAGACGGGGGAGTTTCTGAAGGTTGGATCGTCGCAGGTTCAGAAGACGGATATCCGGGTTGTTGCGGCGACGAATGTTGATTTGTTGAAGGCAGTTAGGGATGGGAAGTTTCGGGAGGATCTGTATTATCGGTTGTCGACGATAATAATCGATGTGCCGAATTTGCATGACCGAGGGAGTGATGTCCGGTTGTTGGCCCGTAAGTTTGCGAGTGATTTTTCGGAGAAGTATCTGACGCAGCCGATCACGTTTTCGAGTGAGGCCCAGGATTATATGGAGGTGTATCGGTGGCCCGGGAATGTGCGTCAGCTGAAGAATGTGGTTGAGCAGCTGGCTTTGTTTGAGGCCGGGAGTGAGATCAGCCGGGAGACGCTGGCGGGGACTCTTCCGGAGTCGGGCAGAGTTTTGACACCGGTTTTGCGGGAGGAGCGGATAACGTATGAGAAGGAGCGGGAGCTTTTGTGGCAGACGATTATCCGGCTTCAGAATGAGATTTCGGGGTTACGGGCTGAGTTTGGGGGTGAACGGGTTTCAGCCGGGGTGGACGATGATGGGGGGATAGGACATCGTGGAGGGGGCCTTTCGGATGTGAGGGCTATCATACGTTATGAGGAGCCGTCGGGTGGAGTTTTGGATGGACGGGGGGATGTCGGACCTCTTGAGGAGTCGGAGCGGGGGGCTATAGAGGCTGCGTTGGTGCGGAACGGGGGTAACCGTCAGAAGACGGCGGATGAGTTGGGGATTTCGTCGCGGACGTTGTATCGGAAAATTAAAGATTTGAGAATTAAGGTATGAGGAAAGGGTTGGTTATTTTACGGAATTTATGGCCGCTGGCGCTGAGTGTGGTTTTAGTGTCGGTGGTGATGAGTGGCTGTGTTCCGAGTTTCAGTCTGAATGGCTCGTCGATTAATTATGATATTTATAAGACGATCAATGTAGGGGAGTTTCCCATTCGGGCGGCGTTGGTTTATCCCCCTCTTCAGCAGGAGTTTGAGAATCAGTTGCTGGATTATATCACGCGCAACACGCGACTTCAGGAAATCGACGGGCCCTCGGATCTGGAGATGACGGGGGAGATCACGGGTTATTCGTTGTCGCCTCAGGCAGTGGGGACGGATGCGTATGCTACGGAAACGCGTCTGACGATCACGGTTCGTGTTCGATATTCGGACAATAAGAATCCGGCGAAGAATGTGGACCAGACGTTTTCGGCTTATCGTCAGTTTTCGTCGTCGCTGATGCTGACGGATGTTCAGGATGATTTGTGTCGTGAGATTTCGGAGGAGCTTGTAAATTTGATATTCAATGCTACCCTTGGCGATTGGTAATTAAAGGATTAGTTGTTAAATAAGGGAAAACGGACGATGACTTGTGAGGAATTATCATTGATATTGAAGGGGGAAGGGACAGAGGAGACATATCGTGATGCGGTGTGTCGGTATCCGTATTTTGCGCCGTTGATGTTGGCGGGTCTGCGTCGTGCGGGGGAGTCGGATGAGCGTAAGGGGGAGCTGCGCCGGCGCCTAGCGACGTTGGTGGGCGATCGGGACACACTTGCTGTGATTTTGGGAGAGGAGCCGGAGGAGTTCGTTGCGTTTTATCCTGATGAGCGCAAGGCGGATTTAACGACTGAGGCGACGATAGAATCATTTTTGGATAAATTCGGAGGGGGTCCGGAACGGGAAGTGGAATCGACGGGAGTGGTTCCGGTAGCGGCGCCGTCGGTTGATTATGCGGTTTTACTTGAGCAATCGGGGGATGAGGTTGGTGAGAGCGGGGTGTCGGATTCGACATCTGAAATGCTGGAGTCGTATTTCGGAGGGAATCGGGAAGAAGAGGGGAAACGGGAGGTTGAGACGCCGGCTTTGACGGAGTCTTTGGCCCGAATTATGATAAAAAACCATAATTATGGCAAAGCACTTGAAATTATCGAGGCACTTAGTTTGAATAATCCGGGAAAAAGTATTTACTTTGCAGACCAAATTCGTTTTTTGCGAAAATTGATAAAAATAAACGCTTCTAAATAAGCGAAAATAATACAAAATTTAAGTTATGTATATTTTCTTAAGTATTCTGATTGTGATAGCGTCGCTTCTGATAATAGTGGCGGTTCTGATTCAGAAGTCGAAGGGAGGAGGCCTTGCCTCGAATTATGCTGGTGGCAACCAAATCATGGGCTACCGGAAGACGACGGATTTCATCGAGAAGGCAACGTGGACGCTTGCCATCGTCATCTGTGTTTTGAGCATATTGGCTTCGTTTGCAGTTAAGACACCGGTGAATGTGTCTTCGATCAAGCAAGCTCCGGCTCAGACCACCGCGCCGGCTCCTGCTCCGGCTCAGTCAACTCCGGCACAGACTCCCGCTAAGTAAAAAAGAGGGGTCGACTTAGGGACGAGCTTTCAAAAAAAGAAAGAGCGGCTTCATTGACATGAGGCCGCTTGCTGAGTATATATCTGATTGAAGTCAGGGTTGTTATTGAACAGTCATTTCTCCGACGATAGGAGTGGTGAGGTATTGTTTGATCTGGTCGGCTGAGAGACCGCTACCGAGGAGATACATCATTTTGGTTACTGCAGCTTCGACAGTGATGTCGTAGCCTGATATTACGCCGGCTTTTGCGAGCATATCACCGGTGTAGTATCTTTTTTGTTCGTCACCGCCGTTAAGACATTGAGTGACATTGAAAATGATGAGTCCGCGGCTGACGGCGTCAGTCAATGCGTCTAAGAACCATTGCTCGGTCGGGGCGTTACCGGCTCCGAAAGTGCGCAGGATTACGGCTTTAATTCCGGGTGTGGCGAGCTGTGCTTTTACGACGTCTTGAGTAATTCCGGGATATAGCCACATGACGAGAATGTTCGGATCCATCTGATAGAATGGATCGAGGGGCAGGTCGGTCGAGTGACGCAGGAGATAGGGGGTGTTGAAAGTGATGTGGAGGTCGATGTCTCCGAGGTTTGGATAGTTGAAGCTTTTGAAGGCGTGGAATCCGGTGGATGTGAATTTAGTGGAGCGACAACCTCTGACGATGAAGTCCTGGAAAGAGATTACTACTTCCTGAATCATTGGATTTCCGTTTTCGTCGGTAGCTGCAGCGACCTGGAGGGCTGAAATAAGGTTTTCGGTTCCGTCTTCACGAGTGTCGCCGATTGGGAGCTGGGAACCAGTTATGACGACAGGCTTAGTGAGGTTCCGGAGCATGAAAGATAGAGCAGAAGCGGTGTATGCCATAGTGTCAGTTCCATGCAGGATTACGAAACCGTCGAAGTCGTCGTATCTGTCGGCAATGTCTTTGACAATCTGATTCCAATATGAAGGATTCATGTTGGAGGAATCGATTGGCTGGGGGAATTGGACACTTTCGATGTGGTATCCGAGTTGACCGACTTTTGGGACATTGTCCATCAGATGAGAGAAATCGAAGGGTTGGAGTCCGTTTGGGGTTTCGACCATGCCGATCGTACCTCCTGTGTAAATTATAAGAATGCGGGGTTTGTTTGCGTTTTGTGACATAATTTTGTTTGTTTTTATAAGTTTGTATTAATGAAAAAATCCGGGAATCAAGGAAACCGATGTGGCTCCGGTTCCCGGATTTATAAGTTTTGATTTATGAATGTTTTAGAAGTAGTTTTTGGACATTCCGAATACGAAGTGGCGGCAGCGGATTATGACGAAGAGGAATACGATTGCTGTAGCGATTCCGACGAAGATGAATGGGAAGAGAGTTGAAGTAGTGTGGAAAATCTTTTCACCGGCCCCGATGATTACGGGCACCATGGAGATAGCCACATAGTTAGCCACTTGGAGATAAGCGAGTGAGAGGGTTGATTTGCTGTCGGATGTAACGACTTCGGTAGCCTTTGTGTAGAATATAGGCTGTGCGATACCGTTTCCGAGACCACAGAGTGCAGCGGCGGCGATGAAGACGGGCACTGAGCGAGTGAAGATAAAGAGGACGAAGCTAAGCAGAATCATACCGGCAGCAACGATGAAGGTGGTTTTACGGAACAGGCGCATGACAGGAGTCAGAGCGAGTCCGACCACGAACATTGCGAAGTAGAAGACAGAAGTCATTGTGGATGCGTCTTCGGCAGAGATCCAAGAAATGTTTGGAAGATAGTAACATGGGATACAGGTGGCGAAAACGAAGAAGAAGTAAGCGAGGAGCAACCAGATTGTTCGTCCGATGTAGAATCCGTCTTTGACGACTTGACCTTTTGTGGAGAATCCGTCGGCATCGACAGCCGGGATTGTAGCCGGAGCCTGGGATTTCTGTTCGGATGTTTGAGCCGGCTTTTGAGCGGCCTGGTAGTCGGCTTTAGGAATTTTGTTGAGGAACGGAATCAGGACGAGAGAGAGCAATGGGATAAGGTAAACGAAGAAGGCGCGATGCCATGTTTCGTGAAGGTTGCCTGCGACGAGATATCCCACGGCGAAAGTAGCGAGGACGAGTGCGATGTTTCCGATGGCGGAGATAATACCCATCTGTTTCATGCGGTATTTGCCGGTGAAAACGTCGGCGATAAGACCGGTTGAGAAGGGAAGAATCAGACCGCAACCGGCACCGAGAAGGCAGCTGAGCCAAATAAGTCCGGTCAGGGAGTTACAGAAGATTGAAATCCCGCCGGCGACGAGGTAAAGGATTGTGCCGAGGGCAATGACGAGGACTTTATGGCGAGTTTCGGAGAGCTTACCTGAGAGGAGAACGAAGGGGATGATTATCAGATTAGGCAATACGGTGAGCAACTGAATCTTAAAGTCTGTTGCATCGGTGAAAATAGAGCGTAGACTCCCTTCGATGGGAGTGACGGCGAGTCCGGGGAGGTCGACAGCGAGAGACAGCGACCAAATTGCGATGACGACCATCATTGAGATGGTGCCTTTTCCTGTTTTTACTTGCATAATTGGAAATATTTAGGTGTGGGGAAATTAGTTAGAATAAAAATTGGGAGAGAGGGGAAGTGGATTTAAGCAGTGACAGTTACGCGGTCGCCGTTGAAGACACCGAGGTCGAGTTTTTTCATAACAGCTTTGACAGCGGCTTGAGCTTTGACTGAGTTTCCGGCTTCGTCCAACGGGGGAGCAAAAGCGGCAATACCCATTACACCGGGGAGGACACCGAGGACACCGCCTCCTACCCCACTCTTAGCGGGAATTCCGGATGTGTAAAGCCAATCGCCGGTGTTCTGATAGAAACCGACCGAGGAGATGAGGGTTGTGATTTTAGGAGCGAGCTCGGGTTGGAAGACTTGTTTTCCGGTGAGGGGATTAGTACCTTTGTTAGCGATTGTTGCGGCGCAAGCCGAGAGCTGGGCTGCGGTGATTCCGACGGAGCATTGGCGAGTGTAGAGGTCGAGGCTCATGGGGACATCGTCGTAGATACGGTTGTAGTTTTTAAGGAGCCAAGCGATTGCTCGGTTGTTGAAGTTAGTGTCGGACTCGGATTTGTATAGTTCGTCGATAACCTGTGCTTCGGAGCCACAAAGGTCGGTGAAGTTGTTAATGATAGCTTCCCATTTCCCCCATGAGTCACCTTTTGGTTCGACCATAGAGCAAGCGGTTATCGCACCGGCGTTGACGAGAGGAGTGGAGGGATGGTCGTTTTCGAGAAGAATAGCGAAAATGGAGTTGAAGGGGAGTCCGGTTGCGTCGGCGCCGATTTGCTTGAGGACAGCCTGAGCGCCATGTTGCTTGAGCACCAGGATTGCAGTCAGGACTTTAGAGACGGATTCGATGCCGAATTTATATTCGGTGTCGCCGAAGTTGAAAGTTGTACCGTCGAGGAGTGTGACGCTTATACCGAAGAGGTTTGGGTCGATGTTAGCGAGGAATGGGATGTAGTCGGCGTTGTGTCCACCGGTGATCTGTTTTGACTCGTTGTAAGCCTCTTCGACAGCGGCTTTGATCTGAGCATGTGTAATAATTTTATCCATAAGATTTAGGATTTGTGTCATCGAGTGCGGGACAGGCTCTCTCCGACAGTGTTTTTGTATTAAATTAAGAGTATTTTGATTTTATAACATCTTGAGGAAATAATTTGTTTGGAAGAAATCAAAATGGGCAAAGAAACGTTATAACATAAAATGAAAATAAAACATTGTTATGAAAAATTTTACTGTCATTATGCTGTGTCTTGCCGGTGCGAGCGTGAGTCTGAGCGGATATGCCCAGCGCGACAATAGGCAAGAAGAAGGAATTGTAAAGGTGATCGGAAACGACACGATTGATGCGCGTCGAGTTGAGAAGCATTTAAAGGAGAACGCCCCGGCGTCGCCTAAGGACAATGGGTTGCCGCGTTTTGCCATCGTTGGGAAGGATCATCAGTTTTATGTAGGAATCGGAGCTCAGTTTTTAGGGGAAGGCGTTTTTGACTTCGGAGCTGATATGCCGTCGCCTGTTCTTTTCACCCCCTCGGCCATGAGCAAGGCTGGAGCGGGCAATGGGAGCTCGGTTGGATTCGGTTGGCAATCGTCGTCGGTATATCTGAATGTGGTTGCTCTCCCGGGGACTGACAATCAGGTTGGTCTTTTCTTCAAAGGGAATTTTATGGGCAACAACAATTCGTTCAGTTGCTATCATTTTTATGCGAAATATCGTGGTCTGACAGCGGGCTACACGACGAGTTCGTTTGTGGATGCGGCTGCAGAGCCAATGACGATAGATTTTGAAGGGCCCAACGGCTATCCTTATGTGACACTCTTCAATGCTTCGTGGCATCAGAATTTCACTAAGAATTTTTCGGGTTCGATCGGCATTGATGCTCCGTCGGCGTCTGTGACAGCAGGGGATCGGAGCGCGGTTGTCAAGCAACGGATTCCGTCGATTCCGGTCTATTTGCAATATTCGTGGGCCGAGGGAGCGTCGCACGTGCGTCTGTCGGGACTTGTCCGGCCGATTCAATATCGGAATCTGGTGGCTTCGAAAAATTCGACTCTTGTCGGGCTTGGAGTTCAGGTTTCGGGGATGAGCAAAATAGTTGGTCCGCTAAGTGTAAGTTACAATGCCACTTATGGCCGAGGTATCTCTAATTATCTTCAGGACGACAATGGTCTCGGAGTTGATGCCGTGTCGATTGGTGAAGCCGGAGAAATGGGAATGGTGAAGAGTCTTGGACTGACAGCGGGACTGAATTGCAGTTTCACCTCTAAACTGTCGGGGAATGTCGTCTACAGCCATTTGACCAACTGGCTGCCGGATAAGGCTAACGGCCAATCGGAGCAGTATCGCTACGGGGATTATGTAGCGGCGAATCTGATTTATGCGTTTAACCGGTTTGTTTCGGCCGGAGTGGAATATGACTATGGCCATCGCAAAGATTTTGCGGGTAAACCTCTTCACACCAACCGGTTGCAGTTGCAACTCGCGGTTACATTCTAAAGAGAGATGAGCAAAGACACTGATTGGGTGGGGGGATGTCCGGTTTTTATAGTTGGCTTGCCGGGTTGTGGCAAGACGACCTTCGGCCGGGCACTCTCCCACCGCCTTAAAAGGGAGTTTATCGACCTGGATTTTTATATTTCCCAACGCTTCCGGAAGTCTGTGACGGAGATTTTCTCTACGGAGGGAGAGGAAGGTTTCCGGCAAAAGGAGCAGGCGATGCTGCGGGAGGTGGGAGAGCTTGAGGGGACTGTGATCGCCTGCGGAGGCGGAACACCGTGTTATGGGGATAATATGGCCTATATGTTGAGTCGTGGGCTGACGGTGTGGCTTTCGGCTTCGACATCGCGGATTCATGAGCGATTGAAAGAGGGGAAGGCCCGGCGTCCGCTTCTGCGGCATCTTGGGGATTCGGAACTGGAGTCGCACATCAGTGGTCTGCTGGCGGCACGGGCCCCTTACTATTCTCAAGCGGCCATCACCCACGAGGGGACACATCTGGAGAACCGGGCTGAAATAGCGTCGGCTGTTGAGGACTTTATTCGGCTTCATGGAGACAAGCTCTGAGATGAACAAGAAAGACATTAAGATAAACCCTTATCTCTCAAAGAATTGAATAGAAAAGGGGAATTTTTCCGCTCAAACTGATTTGTGAGTAAGGAAAAAATGTGTAACTTTGCAGTGTGAAAGTCGACCAACCGCGAAGGTTGGGGACCGGAGCAAGGGCGAATACCAGAGTGGCCAAATGGGGCAGACTGTAAATCTGCTGGTTTATACCTTCGGTGGTTCGAATCCATCTTCGCCCACACAAATTACAACAGCAATAACCTAGATACCTGCCGCTGACTTCGCGAGAAGTCGGCGGTTATGATTTTTAGGATAGAGAAAGCGGGATGACTTTGTAATCGGGGGATTAATTTGGAAGAGCGGGGAATTTTTGTTATTTTTGCGCGTTTATAATGGGGTAGTCGCAATAAATCGGACTACCAAAGGACAGCTGACATCTAAAGAACGATGATTACGAAGCGTTACAATCTTATTAATAATTTGACGGGATGGTTTGTATTTGCCATCGCCTTAGTCACTTATTGGCTCACGTTGGAGCCGACCGCATCATATTGGGATTGCGGGGAGTTTATTATACAAGCAGACAAGCTGGAGGTGGGTCATCCACCGGGCAACCCGATATTTATGCTGACAGCGCGTTTTTTTGCGAATTTCGCATCGTCGGCTCAAACGGTGTCCTTGATGGTGAACGCGATGAGCGGCTTGCTGAGTGCGCTGACCATATTGCTTCTGTTCTGGACCATCACCCATTTGGTAAGGCGGTTGATAGTCCGGGATGATTCGACGGGAGAATTGAGTCTTCAAAAGACGCTTGCCATCTTCGGGAGCGGCGTTGTCGGAGCGTTGGCATATTGCTGGAGCGACACGTTTTGGTTTTCGGCAGTCGAAGGGGAGGTTTATGCCTTTTCGTCGTTCTGCACGGCATTGGTTTTCTGGCTTATCCTGAAGTGGGAAAATCGGGCTGACGAGCCCCACTCGGACCGGTATTTGATACTGATAGCGTATGTGATTGGAGTGAGCGTAGCGGTGCATCTGCTTAATTTGCTGTGTATTCCGGCGATTGTGTTGGTATATGCCTATCGGAAATATCCGGGGATGAATCTGCTGAAGTCGCTGCTTGCTCTGTGCATTTCGTTTGTCATCATAGCGTTGGTATTGTTTGGTCTTGTTCCGGGCTTTATCAAGGTGGCTCAGGTGTTTGAGCTATGGTTTGTCAACGGCCTTGGACTGAGCTTCAATTCGGGGGCGATTTTCTACGCGGTGCTGACGGTTTGCATTTTCGTATGGACGCTGATTGAGCTCTATCGTCAGAAATCGCCGAAATTAATGAACCTGAGTTTCATCGCGTCGGTTGCGGTGAGCGGGATGCTCTTTTTCGGGAATGGAATCTGGATTGGATTGCTTCTATTGTGTGCCCTTGGGGTATGGCTGTTTGGTTTTGCGAAGAATCTGTCGGTGCGCGTTCTGACGGTCATCACGTGGAGCATGGCGGTTATTTTCGTGGGATATTCGAGCTATGCGTTGATATTGATTCGGTCGAGCGCTGACACTCCGATGAATCAGAACTCGCCTGACAATGTTTTTGACCTGGCTTCCTATCTGAACCGTGAGCAGTATGGAGAAAATCCTCTGTTGTACGGGGAGACACTTAACAGCAGCCCTCAGCGAAGCTATGCGGGGAGCCGGACGGACACTGTGGGGACCAGGGAAGACGGGACTCCCGTGGTGTTGACGACACCTTATTATAATCCGGTTGTGAAGCCCGGGAAAGCCCTTTACGTCAAAGGGGTGAAGGGAATCAATCCGAGCAGCGACAACGGTTTTCTTTCGGAAAGCGAACAGGCACGCAATTCGGAGCTTGCCAAACGCGGGGGGGATTACTACGTTTTGCGGGACTACAAGAGCGAGCCGAAGATGAATCCGGAGCTGAATATGCTGTTTCCCCGGATCTACAGTTCAGCGCATCGTTCGTATTATGCCCAGTGGGTGAATCTTAACGATACGATGCCGGACAACATCGTGGCCATCGACGCCATCGATGCGGAAACGGGAGAAAAATATCCGGAGCTTGACACGCAGGTGATGCCGATATATAATGAATATACGGGCAGTTATGCTTATCCGCAGCGAGTAGCGTACAAGCCGACTGTAGCACAGAATTTAGCCTATTTCTTCAATTATCAGCTCAACCACATGTATCTGCGTTATTTCATGTGGAACTTTGCGGGTCGGCAAAATGACATCAACAATCAATTCGGAGAACTGGATGCGGGGAACTGGATATCAGGTATTCCGTTTATCGACAACAGCCGGCTTGGTGATCAAAGTTTGCTTCCGGCCCCTCTTGGAAAAGAGAACGCAGGGCATAATGTCTACTTTATGCTTCCGTTGATTTTGGGACTGCTTGGACTGATGTGGCAGGCGTTTGCGGGGCGACGTGGGATAGAGCAATTCTGGGTGGTCTTCTTTTTGTTTTTCATGACAGGAATTGCGATTGTTCTCTATCTAAATCAGCCGCCGAACCAGCCTCGCGAACGGGACTATGCTTTTGCAGGGTCGTTCTATGCGTTTGCTATCTGGATTGGGATGGGCGTAGCGGCTTTGTGGCGCATCCTTATGTTTGCGGTGAGCCCGAAGAAGGCTACGGAGAAGGAGATTGAGGATCTGTCGAATCCGAAGGTGGCGGAGCGGAATGTAGCGCGTGGAGTCACTAACCGTGTTGAGGAGCTTCAGCCGGAAAGCATAGTTAATGAGCCGGCATCGCGCTCCGGAGCGTCGAAAATCTGCGCTGCGATTGCGTGCGTATTGGGCTTGATAGTTCCTTTGCAGATGGTGAGCCAGACATGGGACGACCATGACCGGTCGGGCCGGTATGCTGCACGGGACTATGCCGTGAATTATCTCGAAAGTCTGGAGCCTAACGCGATAGTGTTCTGCAATGGCGACAACGATACGTTCCCACTGTGGTATGCGCAGGAAGTGGAGGGAGTGCGTCCGGATGTGAAGATTATCAATCTGAGCTATCTTAATTCTGACTGGTATGCAAATCAGCAGCGGATGCAAAGCTATGAGGCTGCCGGAGTGCCGATGACTGCTACACCGGAGGATATAGCCTACGGACGGTCGGATGTGACTCTTCTGGATTCCAGCACTCAACCGGTCGACTTGCTTGCATCGCTGAAGAATCTGTATAAGGATGAGAAGCGTTATCCTTATCCGATGCTTCCGAGTTCGGTGGTTAAGATTCCGGTTGACAAGAAAACGGCGTTGGCACGCGGGCTTGTGAGCGGAGCAGACACTGCCCGGCTGGTGGATGAAATTGTAATCGATTTGGGCAACTCCAAGGCTTATCAAGGGAAACGATATATCTCTTTGGGCGAGCTTCTGATGCTTGACATCATCGCGACGAATGCGGCCAATGGCTGGGAGCGCCCGATCTATTGGGCTTCGACTGTGGGCGATGATTATTATCTGGGCTTGAGTCCTTATATGCGTTCGACGGGGATGACCCTTCAGCTTGTGCCGACGCGCCAGGAGGAATATGCTACCCGGACGGATCGCGCCTACGACGTGATTACGAAGAAGTATCGCTGGGGCGGTGCGGATGTTGGCAAAGGTGAACGAGCACCATATTTCGACGAGACAGCTAACCGGATGCTGACGACTGTTCGCAATTCTCTGACGGATCTGACCTCTCAACTGCTGAGTGAGGGTGATCGGCTGAAAGAGTCGGGCGATATTGAAGGAGCGCGTCAGTCCTGGAAAAAGGGCGCGGAAATCCTGGGTCTGCTTGAAAAGAAATTAGGGGAGGCAACCACGCCTTACAGCATCAGTGTGGGTCTATCTCTGGGTCAGCTTTATTCTGAACTGGGGTCTAAGGAGCGCCTGAACGACAAAGAAATGCGGAGTAAGGGTCTGCAACAGCTGGAGAAGCTGATGAACCGCTATGGGCCTTTTATCCGCTATAATAAGTCGATGACCGCACTGTTTGCTAATCCGGTGTTCTCGCTTGAGACTCGCTATGTGCCTTATCAATATTATCATTTCATTGAGCTTTACCGGAAGTATGGTGGCGACAATAAGAAGGTAGCGGCTATTCTGAAGGCTAACGGGCTCAATGAGGGAGAGCTCAAGGATGCGTATGAGAGCTATTTCTATGGGGGTGGCGGCACACAGGCAAACGCTGAGTATCTGAGCACCCTGCTGACTTATTTCCCGTATGTGGTGAAATTGCAAGGACTTAGCGCTGAGGAGTATGCATCGACAGCACCGGAAGAACGCCTTGTGGACTCGATGGTGTGGCAACTGGTGGACGATTACCGTCGGGCCGGGGGCGACATGACGGAAATCGAAAACAACAAATATTACAAGAGCATCGACAAGGAGCGTTCGCGTAAGCTGTCGGAGCAATATATTAAGAATAATCCGGAGTAATCGACACTCTGCTACTTGTGCGCGCGAATACATGAAACTTTTTCGCCGGCTGATCGAGCGACCGCCCCTGCTGTTCCGGATCTTGTTTCCGGAGGCGATGTTTCGATTGGGGACGAAGGAGAAGTGTGTGTATCTGACGTTTGACGACGGGCCGATACCGGAAGTAACTCCCCGGGTTCTGGACGTGTTGGACCGGTATGGGGTCAAGGCAACGTTTTTCATGGTAGGAGACAATGCGCGTCGTCATCCGGAGTTGGTCGCGGAGGTGCTTCGGCGGGGTCACATCGTTGGCAATCATACGATGCACCATCTGAAGGGAGCCGGAGTGAGCACCAAGCGGTATCTGGCCGACATCCATGAGGCGGACCGCTACATAGCGAGCCCCCTGTTTCGGCCGCCCCACGGACTGCTGCGATGGAAGCAGGCTGCTCTTCTGAAGCGTGAATATACTCTGATTATGTATGATTTGATAACGCGCGATTACAGTCGGCATCTGAGCGGGGAGGATGTGATTCGGAATGTGAAGCATTATTCTCGTCCGGGTGGAATCATAGTTTTTCACGACTCTTTGAAGAGTTTGCCGCGGCTGTTTGATGCCCTTGGACCGTCGATTGAATGGCTTCAGTCGGAAGGATATGTTTTCCGGACCCTTTCGTCGGCCTCGGGTAACGGGGGAGAAACGCCAATGGAAAAGCAACATAGATAAGAATCAAGGATCTGATGGAGAAAAGGAAGAAGGTTCTGGTGGTAGGAGCAGGTGGTTTTGCGGGCTCGTGGATAGTGGAGGAGGGTCTGCGCCGGGGCTACGAGGTGTGGGCGGGTATCCGGCAGACGACATCTCGGAAATGGCTGGGCGACAAGGCTATAAAATTTCTGGTGCTTGATTTTGAGAATCGGGACTCGATGGCAAACCAACTGTCGACGGCTCTATCTGCGGGGGAAAAATGGGATTATGTGGTCTACAATCTCGGGGCGACGAAGTGTCTTCGCTTTTCGGATTTCAATCATATCAATTATGAACTTCTACGCAATTTCACGGAAGCGCTGAAGAAAGCTGAAATGGAGCCGGAGAAGCTGCTCTACATGAGTTCGCTGTCAGTGATGGGACCGGGCGATGAGCGCGGTTTTACTCCTTTCGACGAGAGCCGGATTCCAATTCCTAACACTCGCTACGGCGCATCGAAGCTGAAAGCGGAGATGTGGCTGGCTACTACGGGGATTCCATATATCATCTTTCGGCCGACGGGACTCTACGGGCCGAGGGATCATGACTATTTCCTGATGGTAGAGTCAATATCGAAGGGGTTTGATTTTTCTGTGGGCTATCGGAAGCAGATGTTGACGTTTCTGTATGCGTCGGATCTGGCGGAAGCGGTGTGGGATGCTTTGGAAAAAGCACCGACCGGGGAGACTTATTGTCTGTCAGAGGAGAGGGCCTATACGCAAGCAGAGTTTCGGAAGATTGTGGCCCGGAAGCTGGGTAAGCGTTTTATCCTCCCCATGCGTATGCCACTTTGGGCGGTGAAGGGAGTGTCGGCAATCGCGGAAAAATGGGGCGTGGTTCGGTTGAAGCCGTCGACACTCAATCGCGATAAATATCGCATCATGAAGCAGCGAAACTGGCGGGTGGATGTAGGGAAAGCCCGACGGGATTTCGGTTTCAGTCCGCGAGTAAGCTTGGAGGATGGCATCAGCCGGTCGGTGGATTGGTATCGGAAAGAGGGTTGGATTTAACGCGAAAAGATAACATCGCAGTTTTATTATAAACATTATTAATTGAATAAGGAAGTGCCAGATTCGCTTTCCACCGTCCTGCCAGATAGTCTGTCGGCCGCAATTCTGCCGACCGATTCGGCAGCTATGGCTGCAAAGGCCGACTCGTTGGCTCACACGACGCTTCAAAAGGGGATAGTGATGGTTGATCCTTACGCACGGGAGCCGATTCCGGCGAGGGTTCAGACGGGAGACTGGCTTTCGTGGGTTGTCGGGATTCTGACGCTACTCTTTTGTGTTGCGGGTTTGCGCTATAAGAGCAATACGCGCTATTTGCGGAGTTTGTTGCGGTCTGCCACGGAGATTCGTGAACGGAATAATATGTTTGACGACACGGTCCGAGAGCAGACGATCATGATACTGATGCTTTTGCTTGGGTCAGGGAGCATGGGACTGCTTCTTTGGAGCTATCTGACCCATGAAGGAATAATCGGGGGTGGATCGGCCGAGGGGTTGTGGAGTTGCCTGGGCTGCGTGGTTTGCTATGTGGGCGTTATGCCGCTACTGTATCGTGGCTTCGGAAATGTATTCAGCACGACGGGAGGGTCACGGGAATGGACACGGGGCTTCACAGCGGGGATAGCCTTGACGGCCCTTCCGGAGTTTGTAGCGGCGTTGCTTGCGCTGTATTCGGATGAAGGAGCATGGTGGGCGATCATCTTCGGAGGGCTGTGTTTTGTGATGGTCAAATTGTTGTTTATCTGGAGGGCTTTCACAATTTTTATGAAAGAAAGTTCTTCCTGGGTGCTATTTTTATACTACCTTTGCAATCTGGAATTAGTTCCGCTGACATTGACTTTTGGAGCTGCGGTTTATTTAAGCACTAACTAACTCTGGATGAGCCACTCATCCGAACCGGACAGTTTGTCCCCACCGAATAATGAAGATAAAGAAGATATTGGTTTCGCAGCCGAAACCGTCGAACGATAAGTCGCCATATTATGATTTGGCCGAAAAATATGGAGTCGAGCCGGTATTTCGTCCTTTTATAAAAGTTGAGGGCCTGACAGCTAAGGAGTTTCGTCAGCAGAAAATCAATATAGCAGACTACACGGGCGTTATCTTCACCTCGCGGGCTGCCGTGGATCATTATTTCCGGTTGTGTGAGGAGACCCGATTTAATGTTCCTGACACGATGCGCTACTTCTGCACGATGGAGTCGATAGCTCACTATCTTCAGAAATATATCGTGTATCGCAAACGGAAAATTTCGTTTGGGACGACGGGCAAACTGGACGACCCGGCGTTGATTCAGGCACTGCAAAAAAACAAAAAGGAGAAGTTTCTTTTCCCGATGTCGGATGTGCATCAACATGAGACTGAGCCGGCACTGGATGCGGCCAAGCTGGACTATACTCAGGCGGTGATGTATCGGACGGTGAGCAACGACTTCACCCCCGAGGAGCCTTTTGATTATGATCTACTTCTCTTTTTCAGTCCGGCAGGGATAGCGTCGCTGACCAAAAATTTTCCTGATTTTTCGGAGAAATATCCGAATTGCAAAATCGGGGTATTCGGCAAGACGGTCAGCCAAGCGGCCAAGGAAGCGGGATTGCATGTCGACATCGAAGCGCCTCGCCCGGAAGCTCCGTCGATGACGGCAGCCGTGGAGCTTTACCTGAAAGAACACTCAAAATAAATCTTTTCTACTCCCGTGCCGACTTTTTGCCTTGCGTCAAGGCAACAACTTCGGACTGCGGTGCGTTTCAATTGAGAGGGATGACACTTAGCCAACCCTCCGCTTGCTTATGAAAGAAATCAACGACACCGTACTCCAAAAGCTATATCTCAAAGACACCGCTTTCCAAAATCTGATGCAGCGACGCATTTTCAATGTGTTGCTCATCGCCACGCCCTATGACGCCTTCATGATGGAGGAAGACGGCCGGGTGGAAGAACAGGTCTATTTTGAATATGTCCGGCTGAATCTCTCTTCACCGCCACGCTTCACGAAAGTGGCTAACTATGAGGAGGCGCGCGCTGAATTGGCCGCCAAACCTTTCGACCTGATCATAGCGATGCCGGGTGTCGACGTCGGAGAGACATTTCGGGAGGCGCGCGACATCGACCGTCTCTATCCGGATATACCCTTCGTGGTGCTGACTCCCTTTTCGAAAGAAGTGAGCCGCCGCATTGCCAAAGAAGACCTCTCGGGGGTGGACTATGTGTTTTCGTGGCTTGGAAATGTGGATTTGATTTTGGCCATTATCAAGCTTCTGGAAGACCGGATGAACGCGGCCAACGACATTGCGGATGTCGGAGTGCAAGCCATCCTGCTTATCGAGGACTCGGTGAGATTCTATTCGTCGATTCTCCCCCACCTCTATCGCTTCATTCTCACGCAGTCGATGGAGTTTTCGACTGAGGCGCTCAACGAACACGAGCAGATGCTCCGCATGCGGGGACGACCGAAAGTGCTTCTTGCCCGCGACTACGAAGAAGCTCAGGAGCTCTTCGAACGCTATGGCGACAATATTTTGGGTATCATCTCCGATGTGCGTTTTCCTCGCGAAGGGGAAAAAAATCCTAAAGCGGGAATCGAATTTGCACAGTATGTGAGACGTCAGAATCCGCTCATTCCCATCATTTTCGAAAGTTCGGAAGAGGATAATCGGTCGGACGCGACAGAAGTCGGCGGTGTCTTCCTGGACAAAAATTCAAAGACACTCCCTCAGGATTTGAGCAAAGCTGTCAAAAGATATTTCGGCTTTGGCGACTTTATCGTGACCGACCCTTCGTCGGGCAACGAAATCATGCGCATCAAAGACCTCAAGGGGCTGCAACGCAACATCTTCAATATTCCGGCTGACGCGCTCTTCTATCTCAGCTCGCAAAACTATATCAGCCGGTGGCTTTATTCCCGCGCCCTTTTCCCGATCGCTTCGGCCATCCGGGGGCGGCGGTTCACGGAGCTGGAGGAAGCCCCGGCGGTGAGAAAACTTATCTTCGAGTGTATCGTCAAATACCGGCGAATGAAAAACCGGGGGGTGGTGGCCATCTTTCGCAAAGACCGCTTCGACCGATATAGTAATTTCGCACGGATCGGGGAAGGCTCTTTGGGGGGCAAAGGGCGTGGCTTAGCCTTTATCGACCAGATTATCAAGCGCAATCCGATTTGCGACGACTTTCAGGGGGTGCAGATCACCATTCCCCGCACTGTCGTCATCTGCACGGATCTCTTCGACAGATTCATGGAGGCCAACGACCTCTACCCTATCGCTCTGTCCGACCTCCCGGATGAGGAAATTCTCCATCGCTTTCTCGAAGCCCGCTTGCCTGACGACCTTGCCGACGACCTTTTGGCTCTGTTCGAGGAAGTGGACCGCCCGCTGGCCATACGCTCTTCTTCACTACTTGAAGACTCTCACTATCAACCGTTTGCCGGTGTGTACTCGACCTACATGGTGCCTAATCTGCGTTCGCCGCGGCGCATGCTCCGCCTGACGGCCGACGCCATCAAAAGTGTCTATGCCTCGGTCTTCTTCGCTGATTCAAAAGCGTATATGAATGCGACGCGAAATGTGATCGACCAAGAAAAAATGGCTGTCATCATTCAGGAAGTGGTCGGAGAATATCACGACGGGCTCTACTATCCCTCCTTCTCGGGCGTCGGACGGTCACTCAACTATTACCCTGTCGGCAACGAGCTGGCCGAAGAAGGGGTAGCCGAGATGGCCGTCGGACTGGGAAAATATATCGTCGATGGCTCAAAAGCGTTGCGCTTCTCACCAAAACATCCTGAAAACATCGTCCAGACTTCCACACTGGAAAATTCGCTGCGCGACACTCAGACTTATCTTTACGCCCTTCCAATTCCTTCGGACGCAGAAGCGGACGGGACGGAAGATGAAGACTTCGGCTTTTCGACCGACGACTCTTTCAACATCCGCAAAGTGGCCATCAGCGACGCTTACCCGTCGGGAGCTTTGAAGTACATGGTGAGCACCTACGATTTTGCCGACGGCATCATCCGGGACAACGACCTTGGAAAAGGCCGAAAAGTAGTCACCTTCGCCAATATCCTGAAACACAAAGTCTTCCCGCTTGCCCAAATAATTGATTTCATGCTCTCGACAGGACAATACGAAATGGGTCGGCCGGTCGAAATCGAGTTCGCGGCCACCATCCACCCCGACCCGGCAAAAGCGGAAGGAAGAAAGGCTACTCTCTATTGGCTCCAGATCCGCCCCATCGTCGACAAAAAAGAAATGCTCGACGACAGCCTGATGCAAATCCCCGACTCGGACCTTATCCTTCGGTCCGACACTGCGCTGGGGCATGGCGTGATGGACGGTGTCCGCACCGTGGTCTACGTCAAGCCCGAAGTGTTCGATTCGCTTCGCAACACCGAAACAGCCAAAGAAATTGAACGCATCAATGCCGAACTGGTCAAAAACGATGAACCCTACGTGCTGATCGGCCCTGGACGCTGGGGATCATCGGATTCGGCTTTGGGCATCCCGGTCAAATGGCCGCAGATAGCCGGCGCAAGGGTAATAGTTGAATCCGCTCTCCCCGGCTACCGGATCGAACCGTCGCAAGGCACTCACTTCTTCCAAAATCTCACCTCCTTCGGAGTGGGATATTTCACCATCGACCCGGCCGCCGGAAAGGGATGGTATGACGTGGACTATCTCAACGCTCAACCGGCCAGCTACGAATCAGAGGCCATTCGCATCGTCCGTTTCCCCTCGTCGCTGCCGATTGCCATCAATGGTCGCAAATCGGTCGGAATCGTAGCCAAGCCCCAAGAACCATGAAACCTCTCCAAGCATTTTTTCATCCTAAACGGGCGTCGCGAACCATAGGGGAGCTGACCGAAGAATCCAACGCCCTTCTCTCTCGCCTTGCTGAACTGGAAGCCGACACCCTCCGGCACCAACAAGCCCGGGAGGAAGCTGAAAAAGAGCAAGAGCGACTTCGGGCCCAACTCCTCGAGAATCAACGCTCCAACGAAGCGCTGATGAAACAATTGCTCGACACGCGCACCGGACTCGAAGGCCGAATCCATTCTCTCCAGGAAGAACTGGACCGGGCGAAAATAGATGAGGGAGAACTGGAAGAAATCAATCGTCAGATCGAGCGAATGACCCTCTCGCAAAAGAATTACAGAGCCCGGATAGCTGCCCTCAAGGAAGAATTGGCCGAAACGCGAGCCAAGCTTTCCGGACGCCCGGCTCCCTCCTCGCGTCTCCCCATCGACATGGGGGAACTCGCTCCGACTCCTCCGAGTCGACGCGCACCCTCCGACACCGGTGTCCCTCCGGGCTATCTCAACTCGGCTCCGCGGCCGGTGTCATCCAATCCGGAGGGAGACACCGACTGGCTTCTGCCGCTGCCCTGATCGTCCCCGCAAAGCCTCAAAAACGGGGTCTTAATCAATCAATGTCATTCTTTGACTTTCCGGCTATCGAATTGCCGCTTACCGGAATCGGGGCACAAACTGTTCAATTCCTTGCGACGCTCACGAAGCATATTGCCATAGAACCATGCGAGAGATTCCTCGTCAAACTTCTCGCGTTCCGGAGTGCCCGGCTTGCCATAACGCATGTCAAGGTGAGCATTGACCATTGACAGCTTTACTAATTTTTCGGGGTCTAACTTTCTAATATTAGGAATATTTGAACAAATATTTAATTGAAAAGTTTTCTCAATCTGCACTTGGTGACAAAAGTAAAAAGCAATATTAAGAACTCTCGGATGTCGGTTGCTGACTAAATAATGCTGAGCAAACGAGCGATTGTATTGTAAGCGTCTTTTTTTAATTTTTGATTCTAAATTGGTGCGTTCTTGGTTCTCGTCTAAGAAACAAATCTAAAAACCAAAGTTATAATTGTCGGATTAAATTTTTTCCTTAAATTTGCAATGTCAATCTTTTAGATTGGCAAACATATTTATAAGAAGCGTTTATCGACGCTCATTTGACACATGGAAATCTGGAAAATTTCACTC
>CAZNMC010000037.1:0-21547 GCA_964574285.1 uncultured Sangeribacter sp.
TGATTGAATATTCATCCCTTCTTCGGGATTTGTTATAATATTTCACCTATCAAATGAAAAGCGAACTAATTGTAGACGTCCAACAACAGGAGATTTCGATCGCACTGACTGAAGACTCCCGACTCGTGTCGCTCCAAAAAGAAAGCCGCAACATTGCCTATGCTGTCGGCGATCTTTACCTGGCTAAAGTTCGCAAACTTATGCCGGGCCTTAACGCCGCTTTTGTTGACGTTGGATACGACAAAGACGCTTTTCTCCATTATCTCGATTTGGGGTCTCATTTTAACGCTTATTCCGAATTCTTAAAAAAAGCTTTCAAAGACCCAAAAACTATTCCTTCACCGGCTCAATTCACTCAGCTCGACGAAATTCCAAAACAAGGCTCAATTTCTGATGTCCTCTCCCAGGGGCAACAACTCCTTGTGCAGATCGCTAAAGAGCCAATCTCATCAAAAGGGCCAAGACTTACCACAGAGATTTCTTTCACCGGCAGATTTATCATTCTCATCCCTTTCTCAGACAAAATTTCCGTCTCCAACAAAATTACTTCTACCGAAGAAAAAATACGTCTCCGTCAACTGATTAGCAGTATTAAGCCAAAAGGATTCGGCGTAATAATCCGGACTTCGGCTGAAAACAAACGTGTCGCGGAGCTCAATAATGAGATGAGAACTCTTGTCAAATGCTGGGAAGACTCTATTGCAAAAATGCAAAGAAGTCAACCTCCGGCTCTGATTTTTGAAGAAGAATCGCGTGCCGTCAGTGTCATCCGCGACATATTCAGCTCAAACTTTGAATCCATCCACGTCAACGATAAAGAGACGATGGAGCAGATTCAAAAATATGTAGCTCTGATTGCTCCCGATCGAAAAGAGATCGTAAAGCTTTACAACAAAGAAGCTCCCATCTTCGACCACTTCAATATTACGCGCCAAATTAAAAGTTCATTTGGGAAAACGGTCTCCTTCAAAAGCGGTGCTTATATCATTATTGAACATACAGAAGCCCTCCACGTTATCGATGTCAATTCCGGCAACCGAGCCAAAGCTGGAAACGATCAAGAAACAAACGCACTCGAAGTAAATCTCAAGGCAGCTGATGAAATTGCCCGTCAACTCCGGCTTCGCGACATGGGGGGTATTATCGTGATCGACTTTATTGACATGAATAAGCCCGAACACCGGCAGACCCTCTTCGACCATATGAAAGAAATTATGGCCAACGACCGAGCTCGACACAATATTCTTCCATTAAGCAAGTTTGGACTCATGCAAATAACCCGACAAAGAGTCCGCCCTGCTCTCGACATCACAACGGCTGAAACTTGTCCTTCGTGTTTCGGTAAAGGAGAAATTCAGCCCTCGCTCCTTTTTACTGACAAACTTGAAGAGAAACTTGATTACCTGGTCAATAATCTTAAAGTTCAAAAATTTGTGATGTATATCCATCCTTTCGTGGATGCATACATCAAAAAAGGTCTCCTTTCCATCTATGGTAAATGGCGTCGTAAATTTGGTCGGGGCTTCAAAATCGTGTCAGATGAATCCATGGCTTTTCTCGAATACAGAGTCATTGACCAAACTGGTAAAGCCATTGATCTCAAAGAAGAAAGCGATATTCAATCAAGTCAGTCAAAATCAGGAACTAAAATTCAACATCGAGATAACGAGGAAAGTTAAAGATTCTATTGGGAAAGAATCTACATATTCTCACTAAAAGAGAGCGGCATAATTTGTTCGGATTTTATCCAACTAAATCATGCCGCTTCTTCTATCATTCTATGCTAATCTGATCTATATTTTTTCGATTCTCTTGGACATTCTACTTATTCTTTTTTAACCGAATCAGTGTTAAGCGAATCCAATTGAATTTTTCTCCGTCTACGCAAGAAAGAGAATGGATTGTCAAAATCCTTACGATAAATCAACCCTAATCCCTGAGTTGTCAGAGAAGATCGAAGATAGTAATTTTGATCATTAAAATGATTATATGCCTTGAGTCGCAAATTTCCTTTTCGATTTAGCAAGTATTCTATATCAAAGTCTCCGACAAAAGTCGTCTGAGAAGTAGAACGATCTCGATAGCCTAAATTGCCATTTATTAAAAGTCTGTTATTAAGCAATCTCGATGACAAAGCCACATCGACTTCCGTATCCGAAAAATCGCCTTTATCACTCCGAAAAGATGGAGAAATAGACCATTTATCTGAAATCTGACCCAAAATATTTGAAAGTTGGGACGAGATGGTGGAGGACGCAACTGAAGCAAGTTCTCCCCCACCATTACTACTCTGAGACATATAATCGGGAGTATAAAATTTATTTAGAGCCAATAAATATAGAATTTGTCGACTCATCATATCCTCCGTAGATATAATACTCTTCACTTTTCGTTCCACGTCTGATGTGAGCGTGGGCAGCTTAATATCATACGATATTTCCGGATCTGTAAGTCCCCCTCCAAGTATTAAAACCGCATCAACCGGTACATTTGTACGATTTAACTCCCGATCAGTAGCAAAACTTTTATCCAGATCAGAAAGATTTGTATTTACCCGATAAGTCGCTTCTATATCAACCATCGCATTGAGCGGATCTCCATTAAAGGATATCGAACTACCAGGATTAATACGAAAATCGCGAATAATCAAATCTTGAAGAGTAAATAAATAATTACCCTCATCAATCGTATATTTCCCATACATCCTCAATTCGTCAGTTCTCGAATCATAATCCATTTGCATAGCGCCAACTCCTCTCACAGAAATTTTATCACCGGCACGAGGATCCATTATAATATATAAGTCAGCACCCGGAGTGACATCCACTCTCAAATCAATAGTAAAAATTGAGGGAATCGAATTTTCCTCCTCGACTTTCTTGCGGAAATTTTTTACAAATTCCGGAACAGTGTCCGGCTGCTCATCTATAATCAAATCCTTTCTCCGATCAGAAAATGTCAGAAAAGTATATTCTTCTGCTGCTTCTCTATCGGAAAGAACATAGGTAAACTGAGTGTTGGAAGCAGTAGTAACGTCAACTGAAATATTTACAATCCCCGGCACACCCTTTACGATTGCACCCCCATTTACATATACCGTCCCATACCAATCGGGATTAATTTCTGCATTTGTATCAAACGCCAGCAATCCTTTTGCTTCGGACAACCGGAAATCAAACGTCGGTTCATGAAAAAATTTATGACCAACATTTCCCGTCAATATACCGGAATTTCCATATCGGTCATAAAGTCGGAAACTTGGAATCTCTATTCGACCCGGATAAATATACACACTGTCTGATCCACCATACCAGGTATTCGTATAGTCCACTTTCATCCGAATAGTATCCGCATACAGACGCCCGGTCATATCAATGTCGTGAAATGTTCCATAAAGTTTTGCCTGTCCTGACGCCCGCCCTTCCACATCCGATGTAAAGGCGGCCATAAACGGCTTTAAAAACTGAACATTAACCTTGTTCGCATCAAAATCAAAGCTCAAAGAATCTCCGACTACCCACACACCCCCATCTACATTAGCACATCGATTACCTTTCTCATATATGTCGGCATAAATACCCACTCGCTTCTTCAAATTATCCCATGTTCCCTTTATATCTGCTCTATCCCCAAGTAAAGCACCATTATAGGTCAAACTGTCCACCCTTAGCCTCTCGGTTCTGGCTATAGGATTCGATGAAAAAACTGAGGTTGCAATTGCCTTTCCGGTGGCACTGCCCCCAAAAGTAACATAATTTATATTAAGAGTCTCAAAAAGATAATCCAGATCAAAAGAAGAAAATTCCACAGAAACAGTATCCGTGGGTAACTTTGATGCTACTCCATTTATCATTACAAATTGATCCCTATTCGAAATCCGGACATTGTCAACACTCAGCTTGCCTTCTCTCCAATCGAGTGAGCTTGGGCTTATTTGCCAGGGCACACCAGCAACATTTATTATTGAGGGATTAACCTTAACTTCTACACCGGACATAAATCTTCCATCAAACGAAGGTTGAATCTCAGTCGAAAGCGAGACTTTGCCATCGTAAACTCCGTCTCTATGCATTTTCCATCCGAAATCCGTATTTATGTCATTGTATAAGCCATTCAACGATAAATTAAGACTTATATCGCCTTTCTTCCCGGGCATCATGGTGGCAAACAAAAGATTGGACTCTCCTGTCTGAGAATTTAATCCGGCAATAAGGCGAGTAGATCTAATCAACTTATCTTTCCCCTGCTGTAAGTAAGGAATATTTACATCTAATGTTGCTTTGCCTATAGAATCCGCCAACGCACCTTTTATTTCCACATCAGTTAATAAGCGAATAGGTAAATCAAAGAATTTAGAAAGAGTATTGTCATTGTGAATAAGAAAATCAAAAGCAAAATTTTGTGGCCTCGGGCTTAAGGGAGGAAGTTCCGATTTAAGAACTGGAATTGTTTCACCAACCATTGCAATAAATCCACCTGGAAGATCCGTCAGGTTGTATTGACCCTCAATTTTACCGTCAAACCAATCAGAAGCAATAGTAATTTTCTTCCCTTTTGGTTCCTCACTAATCGAATTTATCTCAAGACGATTCAATCTTAACGACGGTTTATTTACGGACTGCATATCGAAATTACTCAATGCAATTGTCCCCAAAAGATTATTCAGATTATTTCCAGTTAAATCAGCCGAAACCTCCCCTCCCAATGTATAACCGGTAAGTAAACCCCGAACACCAAACACGTCCGGCACAAAATGATATAAATTGATATCAGCATATAATTTTGAATCCTCCCCATTGAGGAGAATTGAACCTTCAGCATCCAAGTTCAAATTCACATCCTCTATGGCCAACTTTCCTTGCGCATACTCTCCCCTCTTTGTCGCATCAACACTTACGTTTCGCAAAATATAGCCATTATATTCCGCAAAATCAACCATAGCTTCAATATGTCCATTTGGCTCTTTGTCAACTATACTGAAATTTCCTTTAGCATTTAAAGATAACTCTCCAAATGGTTTATTTGGCATTAGCGCACCTAAATTAAAGCCCGGAGTAGATAGACTCACTTCCCCACTTAAATGATCTTTTGACTTATAGGCCAACTTCCCTTCTGCTTCAATTTTTCCAATTGATGATTCAAGATTAAATTTTGCATCAAGGGCTTCTGAAGAGGCGATCCCGTTCGCCTTTAACCGAATCTGCCCTAAACGCAATATCATATTCCTTGTCTCTTCCCGGGTAGGAATCAAACGAGTCATTATCTTTTCCAACTCATCTGCAGAAACATTCAATTCAAGTTTCGACAACTCAGCATTCAATTCACTCTTTTCTAAAAAATTAGAAACACTTCCAGAAAAGTCGATATTTAGTCTGCCGTCCGATGTCTTCACAAGGAATTTACCCACATTCAATTGCGAAATATCTCCCGTTACATCAACGGTTAAAAAAATCGGTTCTGTAAAAACTGACAATTGTGGCAGTATTGAGCTGAAATCAGATATCGTAACCTTATTATCCTTCAGTTCAAAGGTATGGATATTATTTTTTAAAGAAGGCAGAATATTTGCATAGCCATTATATTCTACACTAAAATCATTCGGACAAAGCAACGTGCCGGGTAACGCAATCAATAAATTCTTAACAGACAATCTCCTGTCTGAAAACTCTATCATTGCCTTCAGATTATCCAATACCAAACCTGATTTTTCCTCTGCCGACAATGCACGAATATCAAAAACAAAATTATCATTTTTTAGCTGTGGAATGTCGACATCTGCTCTGATATTTTTCAGAGAAATATGGTTAAAATCAAGCTTTCCCCTATGGGCGTATGGCACCCACTCTTTGTCAAACGAAAATGAACTCTTTCGGATGACCACACTGTGAATTTTCAAATCAAACTTTGTCGGTGGCTTTCCAGCCTCTTTCGGTTTTAATGCATCAATTAGAAATTGAATATTTAATTCACCATCCAAGCTTTTCTTAGACAAATAAAAGTCCAACCCTATCAATTCGGCATAAGTAATTACAAATTCTCTCTGAGTTATCAAATGCCATAGCTCTATGCCGGCTCCGACACGAGTAGCTGTAATACACTTTCTTCCATCCGGTGAAGGAATAGCAACATCTCTCAGTTCTATTCGATTGAAAGGAGTAAAATTCAGTTGCCCAATCCTCACATCAGTTGCAAAAAAAACAGACAACTGTCTCTCCGCTTCTTTTCGGATAGCATCTTGAATAGGTGGAATAGCGA
Organism: uncultured Sangeribacter sp.; assembly: GCA_964574285.1. Classification (GTDB taxonomy): domain Bacteria; phylum Bacteroidota; class Bacteroidia; order Bacteroidales; family Muribaculaceae; genus Lepagella. Next base: position 6,256 of record CAZNMC010000037.1, read on the forward strand.
CCAAAATATATACCAACAGCATCAACCCTGCCACAGAAAGAAGCACCGAAAAGACGACACTCCTTATCACACGATATATTTTACGTAACCCACTCAAAGCCGACAAGTTTATTTCTAAATGCAAAGTTAACGAAAAATATCCGCTATGGCATCTTTCCTTCACACGAATAAAACTCTTTCATAATGCTTTTAATGGAAACTGGCTTCTCAATTTGCTTTTATGGCTCATTTTTGCTACCTTTGCATGTAAATTTTCAAAAAAATTTAAAACCGAGAATTATGAAATACGTTGGGGCTCATGTCAGTGTAGCCGGAGGCGTCGAAGAAGCTCCTCTTAATGCCAAAGAGATTGGAGCCAAGTCATTTGCTCTGTTCACCGGAAGCAGTTCTCGATGGAGTTCTAAAATGCCTACGGATGAGCAATCAGACTTATTTAAAAAAAGATGCTCTGAATTTGGATATTCGCCCGAACTTATTCTTCCCCACGACAATTTCCTTATTAATCTTGGTTCGCCAGACTCTCGCAAACTCGCTTTGTCGCGAAAATCTTTTCAAGACGAGCTGGAGCGTTGCGAAAAACTTGGACTCAAAATGCTTAACTTCCATCCCGGAAGCCATGTAAATGAGATATCAGAAGAAGACTGTCTCAAACGAATTGCCGAGTCTCTCAATATGGCTCTTGATAATTCTACCGACGTGACTGCGGTCATAGAAAATACAGCCGGTCAGGGCTCTAACCTTGGCCATTCCTTCTCCCAAATTGCATATATCATCCAGCTGATTGACGACAAATCCCGTATTGGCGTATGTATCGACACGTGTCATAGTTATTCGGCCGGTTACGATCTTGCCACACCTGAAGGCTACAAGCACACTTGGGAAGAATTTGACAATATTATTGGGAAAGAATATCTACGAGCAATTCATCTTAATGATGATCAACGGAAACTTGGTTCTCGAATCGACAGGCATGCAAGTCTTCGGAAAGGAACCCTCGGTGAGGATTTTTTCCGAAGATTTATGAATGATCCCAGATTCGATAACATTCCCATCATTTTGGAAACACCTGATCCTCTCATTTGGGCTGAAGAAATTGAATGGCTATATTCCTTAATGGATTGAACAATTTATCTATCGCACAGCAAAGACACTCCTTTACTCCTCTCAACCAATTCAAGCTAACTAAATTCGAAAAATAATTCTTACATGAAAACTAAACCTGATTTAGGCTTTTGGAAGCTGTGGAACCTGAGCTTCGGATTTTTTGGAGTTCAAATAGCTTATGCTCTTCAAAGTGCCAACGTCTCACGAATTTTTGCCACTATTGGTGCAGATCCACATGATCTAAGTTACTTTTGGATTCTTCCTCCTCTCATGGGTCTTATTGTCCAGCCAATTGTCGGTACTCTTAGCGATCGAACATGGAATCGGTTTGGGCGTCGACTCCCCTATCTTATTATCGGTGCCTTAGTAGCCGTAATCGTTATGTGTCTCCTCCCTAATGCAGGAAGCTTTGGACTTACAATCTCAAGTGCTATCATATTGGGATTAATTGCCCTTATGTTACTTGACACCTCTATCAATATGGCTATGCAACCCTTCAAAATGTTAGTTGGCGACATGGTCAATGAAAAACAGAAAGGGTTGGCATATTCTATTCAAAGCTTTCTTTGCAACGCTGGAAGCATTGTCGGATTTGTTTTCCCATTCTTCCTTACTTGGATTGGTATTCAAAATACTGCCCCCGACGGCGAAGTGCCACAATCAGTGATTTGGTCGTTTTATGCCGGGGCTGCCATCCTTATGCTTTGTGTAGTTTATTCATTGGTAAAAATTAAAGAATGGCCACCTCGCCTTTATGAAGAATATAACGGTTCAACAGAAACTGAAGTAAAAACACATAAAAAACAAGGACTTATCTCTCTTCTTCGCAATGCACCCTCTACTTTCTGGACCGTAAGTGTAGTTCAATTCTTCTGTTGGTTTGCATTCCTTTTCATGTGGACCTACACAACCGGTACAGTAGCGACCACAGCATTTGACACTCCTGTTATAGATAAAATAACAGCCTTGACTGATGGCCATAATTCCATAACAGGAAAATACATTCTTCTTAACGACACTGTCACTATCGTTTCAGATGGACGTGTGGCTACCAATATTCCTCTACTTCCGGCAGCTGAAAGAAAAAATGCAACACCTCAACAACTTATTGATTATATACGGTCTTTAGGCGGAACCATTACAATCACAACGGCGAATATTGTAGACGTGGATCCCAAGACACATCAAACAGTCGTACTTGAAAGTAAACAGCATACCATTAATGCCTCAAATGCGTCGTTCGACACAATGAAAGATCTTGATACAGCTTCCGCGCAATACTCTAATGCCGGAGATTGGGTAGGCATATTATTTGCTGTCCAAGCGGTTGGTTCTGTTCTTTGGGCTGTTGTGCTTCCTCGCTTCCGTTCAAGAAAATTCTCATATGCACTCAGTCTGCTTCTGGGGGCAGCGGGATTTGTTTTGGCGGGCTTAATTTCTAACCCCTATCTCCTTTTCGTCCCATTTATACTCATTGGATGCGCATGGGCAGCAATGCTTGCATGGCCATTCACAATTCTTACTAACTCACTAAAAGGAAGCAACATTGGAGCCTATCTTGGACTATTCAATTGCTCCATCTGTATACCTCAAATTATTGCTGCCATCACTGGTGGTTGGATTCTTGCTGCCATGAGTATCCCGGGACAACTGGCTCCGCAATACATGATGATGATTGTAGCCGGATTCTCCTTAATGATAGGAGCTTGTTGTGTCTACTTCATTAAGGAAGGGAAAACAAATTGATATTCAAAAAACTATAATCTAAAATTTTATTAGAAGGTAAACAGAGGGATGAATAGTTTACCTCCTAATAATTTTATCTTACTTCAAGATTATAGCTTTCTCACGCATCCGTCTATTTGCAACACAACGGTGGTCAACCTAAGTTTCTTGAATCTCAAATCTGCAATACCTTTTTTAATAATACCAGAACAAGAGTAAACATTTTTTTTAGATTTATATGTAACAAAATACCTTATTAGACGCCTATCCTAAAAAATAGTTTCACAATATGCTTAAATATCTCCTTTCATTGACTCTTTCTATCTCAATCTCCTCTGCGATTGCCCAAATTCCGACTGATAGCATTCCGGAAAATTCTGACTCAATACAGTCACACCTGTTGAATGAGATCATTGTGGAAGGACGTACTCAAAGAATTGTGAAAAACGGAGTTGAATATATTCCGGCAAAGAAAACTAAAAAGACATCTTTTGATGCCGTCAATCTTTTGCAAAATATGCAAATTCCCTTATTGACGATCAATCCCTCAACAAATGCCGTTTCAACTTATACAGGAAAAGAAGTTTCTATTTTCATAGATTTCGTCCCGGCATCCGAGCAAGACTTAAAAGCTCTTCTTCCAGATGACGTGCTTAGTGTGGAAGTGCTTAATTATCCACAGGATCCACGGTTTAATAATTCTGCCTATGTGGTCAATTTTATTATGCAGCACTACGAATGGGGTGGTTATACGAAATTATTTGTGGAAGGACAAACACTTGCATCAGACAATATTCAGGGAGGTGCTTTCTCTCGCTTCGTCTATAAAAAGTGGACTTTTGATGCATATGCAGATGCTAATTGGAGACATTTAGGATATATGCCCTCAAAAGAAATATCCACATTCCGCGACATTTATTTCAATGGTAGCCATTTCGACGAGATAGTTAGGACCTCTTCCATAGCGGGAGATAGTTATTTGTCACGAAAAAATAGCCAATATGCTTCTTTAAGTACCACTTACCGCCGGGATGATGTTTATATCCAGCATACCTTGGCTTTCGGACGCTACGGGCAACCACTTACACAGTATAATTCCACGGTAGATTTTTCTGATAATATCCTCCAAAAATTTTCAGCATATAATAAATCCAGTTCGCAATCAATTTACCCGATGCTTAGAGGGTATTATTACTTCAAATTCCCCAAAAGCAATACCCTTCAGTTTTCATGGAATTTTAATTACAGCTCAAACAAAAGAAATTCGCTATATCATCTTGCTGAATTTGAACCGATTATTAATGATAATATCGAGAAAGCCTATTCTCCAAGTGCTTCTTTAGGGTATGCCAAACAATTCTCTCACAACAATAGTGTTCGTGCTGACTTAATGACATATAATTATGTCTATCATACTAAATATTTTGGGTCAGCCAACACGGATCAAAACTTATTGTCATCGGAGAATATGCTGTTTTTAGTTTATACTCAGAATTGGAAGAAATTAAGTTTATATTCCCGCATAGGTGCATCGTTCGTGATTGGAAGAGTAAACGCAAGAACTGTCCTCAATGAATGGAATCCACGCCTTGGAATGCAATTAAACTACAGTATTAACACAAAGCATTCTGCAAGTATCGAAGGATGGTGGGGCAATTCGCATCCGGAAGCTTCCACCGCTAATGAAGCCTTGGTTCAATCGAATGAACTTTTGTGGCTCCAAGGTAATCCAAATCTGAAAAACACGCTTTTTGCATCATCAACTGCATCGTACACCTACATGCCGACAAATAAATTCTCACTCTCGGCCAGTATGGAATATGAAGGCAATCCCAATAAACAAGCCTATCGGTTCTATACTCTGCCTGATCACGAAGGTCTTGTTCGGCAATCTGTCAACAGTGGGAGTTGTCATTCATATTCCGCCTGGATAACGGGTAATCTGAAATTACTTGACAATTCTCTCAATTTCAAAGCCACTGCTAAAGTAAATCGAACAGTCTTAACGGGCTGTGATGCACAAAAAATAAACTCCATTAGTGCCAACGTATCAATTCAGTATGCCAAGAATAATTGGGCCGCAAGAATATATTACAGTACTCCTCAAAAACAAATATCCGCTTGGAGCAATGGGTATCTGACTAAATTCGGAAGCACCTATGGATTACATGTGAACTATACCATTAATAATTTCATTGCAAGTCTGCAATTCCAAAATTGGTTTGAGAAAGATGGGTATGCAGATTCCTACTTTAATTCCATCCGTTTTTCTCAAACTAATAATGTTTGGAATGTTTCTCTTTCTCGAACCATTAAAGTAACCTTGACCTACAATTTTAAATACGGCAAAAAAATCCCGATGGGGAACGAACAAAGACAAAGTAGTGGGAGCGGATCAGCCATATTGAAATAAACTATCTGATCCTTCCAAAACTGAAGTACTGGAATGGAGCTCTAATAAGCGTTCTTTTCTCCTCGAAAGCTGTTGAAAAGAGTGAGAAATATGATTTTAAGATCAAGGAAAATATTCCAATTCCTGATGTACCACACATCGTGTTCCACTCTTTTTTCCATCTGCCAAAGTTGCTTTGTCGCACCCCTAAATCCGTTGACCTGAGCCCATCCGGTAATTCCGGGCTTAACAGCGTGTCGTACCATATAACGATCAATCAGCGCACTGTATTCTTCAGTATGACTAATCATGTGTGGACGAGGTCCCACAACTGACATATCACCCTTCAAAACATTAAAAAATTGTGGCAGTTCGTCAATGGAACTACGTCTTAAAAAATCACCTAATTTAGTTTTTCGTGGATCATCAGCTGTGGCTTGAAGAGTGTCAGCCTGATCATTTACTTTCATCGTTCGGAATTTGTAGCAGACAAAGTCCCGTCCAAAAATTCCAGTGCGTTTTTGTCGAAAAAAAACAGGGCCCGGAGAGGAAATTTTTATAGCAACGCCAATCGGAATAAAAATAATGGGGGCCACAACGCAAAAAGGGATTGAAATAATCAGATCAAGAATCCGCTTCACAATTTTATTAGGCATGGAATGAAGTGGAGACAAAATATGGGTCATTGTTGGCATTGTGCCAACTGAAGAAAGTTGGAATTGACCTTGTAAGATAGGATGAAACATTGGCACATAAACAAATTCTGCACCCGATTCATCAGCAATCATCATAATCTTTCTTATCAGTTCTTCATCTTCTCCAGAAAGAGTATAGTAGATAATATCGATTTTATTGAGACGGACGAAGTCCTCTACTTCATTAAGGGGAGCAGTAAATTCTCCCTGAATGCGCTCAAGCATCTGTCGATTATTATCAAACAATCCCATGAGGCGATAACCGTAGCCAGCATCGCTTGCCAATTCCCTTACTACCATGCGACCGGTGGCACCGGTTCCAATTATAATTACCCTCTTAAAATTGAAACCCATCCTACGGAACCTCTTCAATAGTTTTCTCGAACTAATCCACCATATCGAAAGGAGAATAAAAAGCGCAATCGCAAACTCGAACGCAGCTATTGCCCCAACATGATAAAAATCAAAAATATAGAGAAGGGCAAGAAACGCCCCTCCAAATAAGACCGAACTTTGCAAAGCAGTAAGAACTACTCTATCAGCATAAAGAATTCGGTCGTTATGGATTCCCGAGAAGAAGAAGGCAGAAGGGATGAATGCCAGATTGGAAATGAGCCATACCCACTTGCTATCCAAGGGATTCCCGGAAGGGACAAAAATACACATAATCAAATAGGCAAGATTGAGAACCACAAAGTCGCCTGTTGTCAATGCAATTCGGATGTATTTTCCAAACCTGATTCTATCCATCATACTTAGGAATGATGCGAAAAAATTTAAACGTTATGTTGGTCTCTAATGAGTAGTAAATTACATATTTGCAACACTTTAACAAGTAAGAGATAAAGTAATTGCTTAATGAAATTGAATTATTTTCTCACGAAAATCAGAAGGAAGTATAAGCTACAGCAGTTATATTAAACTAATACTTAAAGAATAATATCCTTATAAGTTGGGTAAAAAGATATTACAAGCGTTGATTTATAAAGATTGAGGCGTAAACTGCCGAAGAAAGTAGACTACGCCTCAATCCTTATGTTTCAAACATATACTTTACATTCGTTTATCATCCACCATCTCAATTTTCTTTTGAATGGTGACGATTTCTTCCTCAATTTGCTTTGTGCGACGCTCCATTTCTTTAAGCATACTATTGCCCGCTGAAGACTTAACATTGAAGAAGCCAAGGTTATTCTCGTAGGTTTTCAGTTCCTGACGTTTGCGATCAAGTTCACGCATCAAACGCTCACGCTCGCGTCCGAGCTTAGAGTCATCACCGCTTATAGAATCTATTTGATCACTGAAATTTTTCATTCGTGCTCTCTGTTCTTTCATTTTAAAAGTATCATAGAGGGCATCGACAATAGCTCTATATTCGTCGTTTATTGCATTCTTGTTTTTAAATGGTACAAAGCCTATGGAATTCCATTTTTCTTGAAGTTCTCTAATTTTAGCGATTCCTTCTTTCCTATCAAGATCAATGGGAATTTCCTTAAGTTGAGCTATAATCTCTTTTTTTGCAGTAAGATTAGCCATTTGCTCTTGACGCTGAGCTCCATTCTCTTTTTTTCGACGTTCGAAAATAACATCGCATGCTTCCCGAAAACGTTTCCAAAGAATATCTTTCTGTTTCAAGGGGACCATACCAGCTCGTTTCCAATCTTCCTGAATCTTTAGAGCTTCTGCTACTGCTTTTTGAGTATCGGGTTCATCGGCCAAAGCTACAGTTTTGGCAATCAAAGCCTCTTTTGCTTTTATAGCCTGTTCATATTTTTCCCGAATCTCCTTATAATGCTCATTCCGTCGATTAAAGAATTCATCGCATACCTTGCGGAAACGCGCAAAAAGCTGATTATTTATTTTTCGGGAAGCAAAACCGACTTCTTTCCATTTTTCTTGTAATTTTTTAAGGTCGGTGGCTGCTGCTTCCCAATCCGAACCTCGCGCAAATTCGCGACTTCCAACGGCCTCGGCTTCTTCGCATAAGCGTGTTTTTTCCTCTTCGGCTTTTTGCTCTTCCGCTTTGCGAGCCTCGAAGAAATCCTGATGACGACGGAAGACGATGGAAGCCGAAGCATTAAATTCTTTCCAAATCGAATCCCGCAGTTCTTTAGCAACCGGACCAATCTCACGCCATTTTTCACGAAGAACCTGAAGTTTACGCAAAGCACCGACAACATCTTCTTCGGTCTCCAAGACTTTTACTTCTTCGACAAGTTGCTGTTTTTGTTCAAGATTTTTCTTAAAGTCAAGGTCACGAAGCTCTTTATTAACTTTCAAACAATCGTAGAACTGTTCCACGGCAGCTTGGAAATGCTTCCAAACTTCATTTTCCTCACTTTGAGGAATATCTTTTATTTCTTTAAAATCAGATTGAAGCTGACGGAACTCTTGAAATCTAAGATTGATGTTATCAATGTCTTCCGTAAGGTCAAGAATTAATTTTACAATCTCTTTCTTTTTTTCAAGATTTGCAAGTCGACGACTCTCTTCAGCTGCTACATATTCCGTACGACGCTGACGAAATTCAGTAGATAAGGATTGGAAAGTGGTGTCAAGTTCAGAAGGAGTGGAAGAGAATCCCTCCGGAGCATTTCCCGCATCAATAAAAGCAACAAGTTCTTCTTCCGCTTCCTTCTCGCGCAGCTCATTGTAAGCTTTGCGAATTCCATTCACTTCTCTATATGCATCAAACCGAGAGTTGTCAAGAATATCTTTAAGAGCATTGACAAGTTCTTCTTTTGTCATGTTATGGAAGTGTTTGAAATCCGCTTTTTCTTCTTCAGCTTCCTCATTTTCCATTAAATCGGTAGCCTCTGAAATTGAAAGTGATGGAGATTCAGATTCGGCACATTCATCAGAAAGATTACATTCATCAACCTTTTCAACAATCTCAGCAATATCGAGAGCCGGAGATTCTTGTTCCACACAGACATCAATCGTTGAATTCTTTTCTTCTTGTTTCTCGGGTACAACAACCATTTCTTCTTTGCTTTCGATAGCATCAGTCGAAATAGGGTTCAGGTTTCCATTCTCCACAGCAGGAGAAGTCTTGTCAAGCTCGTTCATGTCATTAATTTATTGCGGCTCAAATTGAGACCGTTTTTTTGATATGCAAATTTAGCAAAATTTTTTTCGACAACAAAAAAACATCTTGGGTTTCAGCTTTTAATCTATAATTATGCTTAAAAGCTTAAATTAGGGGACAAGAAGTCAAATAAATATTGAAGAGAGGGGCTCTTCATTTCTTCTGATTTCCATCTTTCGGGATGATTGCTGTCGAAAGAATTCGAATATCCTCAAGAGGACGATCAAATTTATCAGTTGTCACTTCCTGAATTTTTTCCACCACTTCCATTCCTTCGATTACTTCACCAAAAACGGTATACTGATCATCAAGATGTGGAGCACCTCCAACAGTGGTATATGCCTCTATTACCTGGGCCGCCATCGGCTCAGGTTTAACAGATGACTCTGTCTGTCGAATAAATTCTTTACGCAATTCTTCAAGTCCGACTGTGTCATTTGCCAGTTGAAGTTCTTGAATGCGAGACCAGTTTTGCCGCACAAGATTTTGGAAATAACTTTGTAATTTGCGTTCGAACATTCTCCCCTCAATTTGATTCATTTGAGGAAGAGAATATTTATTTCCAGTGACAATATAAAATTGGGAGCCGGAAGAGCGGCGCTCCGGATTTACTTCGTCACCGGAGCGAGCAGCAGCTAAAGCACCGTATTTATGAAAATGCTTTGGATAATTTATCTCCGCGGGAATAGTGTAACCTGGATCACCGGCACCAAGGCGATCACCGACAGAAGCATTTTTTGACTTCGGATCTCCCGCTTGAACCATAAAGTCTTTTATAACCCGATGAAAAAGTACCGAATCATAAAAATTCTCTGACGCTAACTTTAGGAAATTATCTCTATGCAGAGGAGTGTCATCATAAAGCAGTATCTTAATTTTTCCTAACGAAGTAGTAATATCAACTACCGGACCGGTAATAGTGTCTGATTGGGAAGTCTGTGTCATAGTTTGTTGACTTGGTGCGACAGTTTTGTCCTGCGCCTGGATTCTACCAACGAAAAGCGATGAAGAAAGCGTGGCCAAAGCTATCGATATAAGAAAAAGTCGCATGATTTGAAATTTTATTTAATCTAAAATATAGCTTTCAGATCCCATTGTGGAAAAGTCGCTTATAAATTCTACGAAAATTATCATCCTTTTCCTTAAGCTCTTCAGCTCGCTCATGATAATCTTCTCCCCAAAGTGCTTCTAATAGAGAACCGATATATTTCCGTTCGCGGTCTTTTTCAATAGCACCTTCAATAAAGTGGCTTAACCAAGGATCAAAAGTTGATCTATCGACAGCCGCTAAAAAGCGAGCTGCAGACGCAAGGAACTGTCCTGTCGAATCAACTCGAAGCATATTGTCAATGAGAACCGGCATAACATCCCGGCATGAGTCGACATGATTCACAATGTAATCATACGTATCCATCCCGTCAGTGTCGTTTTCAAGATTTTTTAGAGAATCACTCATAATTATCTCCGTATATTCGTGCAAAAATAAAAAATTATTTTGAAACCGAGAGATATTTTAAAACATAATTTTTTCAAGTAAAGAATTATTTTTAATTTTGTCACGTCAATTCATGATTTATCGCCAAACAATGACTGAAAAAGATTTTGTCATAGTTATTGGCCGCGAATTTGGAAGCGGTGGCCGAAAAGTAGGTAAATTACTTGCCGACAGATTAGGTCTCCCCTATTTTGATAAAAATCTTTTGTCTGAGGCAGCGCGTGAACTTGGCTTTTCACATGACATTTTGAAAGAAGCAGATGAAAAGCGCCCTTCGTTTTTTCATGCTTTTACAGGCTCCAGTTTTGGAAACACCTACGTCTACGGTGACGGGGGAGCCATGAGTAAAGAGACTATATATAATCTTCAGAGTAAGATAATCGAAAAAATATGTCATAAGGGTGCTTGTGTTATAGTTGGGCGGACAGCAGACTATATCGCACGAAATCATCCGAACCTCATTAGTATTTTTCTTCATGCACCCGAATCGTTTCGGGCATGCCGAATTATAGAACGAGGAGATGCTTTAAATGAAGAAGAAGCTCGAAAACTTCTTCGCAAAGCTGACTCAAAACGGGAAAATTTTTACAATTATTATACTGGACGCTCTTGGGGCAAAGCGTCTAATTATCATCTCTCCATCGATGCCTCAAAACTCTCCGCAGAAGAGACTGTGGAGTTGATTGTCAGTTTTCTTCGAACCACTGCCGCATCAAGGTGAAGTTCTTTTCCCATATATTTCTCAAAAAAATGGGAATGACCGTCGCATTGATTGGTTGAGTTTTAAATTTGGTTAAACTTTTTTATTATCCGAATCCTTTTAATAGTAGAATATTTATAGTAAGCGTTACTAAGACGATTCAAAAATATAAACTATTATAAATTCGGAAAATATGAAATCTAAACCTTATTTTTTTACTTACCTGTGCGCTTTAGTGATCGGTGTACTCCTACTCGTTTTCACGGGCCAAACAGACCTATTTAAGTGGATGGTAGTGGCAATTGCCATTCTTGTGCTTCTTCCGTCAGTCTGGGCAATTATCGACGGAGTAATCCCTTCAAAAGATGAAACCGGGAATAGAACTGTGTCAAAACCGTGGTATCTTGTCATCTCCGGAGTGGCAGGTGTGATAGTAGGAGTAATACTTCTCTGTATGCCAAGTTTCTTTGCAGCCTACATTGTCTACACTCTTGGAGTAATTTTGATTTTATGTGGGATTGCACAGATTGTCTACATGTCGATAGCAGCTTCCATGGTCGGCACAAAAGGATGGTTTTACGTCATGCCTTGGCTAACATTGATATGTGGAATAGTGGTCATCTTTTTAGGACCTCGTGGCATTGAAAACATTGTTACTACTCTTACGGGGATATTTCTCGTTGTATATTCCATCAATGGTTTCATTCAGATGGGAGATACTTCAAAGCGAAGAAAAAAATTAATTGAAAATCAATCAATTGACAATCAAGGTAAACCATGATATATTGCAGAGACACGGTCTGTCGCTCCGCCGGAATAAGACGACGGAGAGGAAAGTCCGGGCAACGCAGAGCATCATACTTTCTAACGGAAAGCTGTTGGTGACAGCAGGGGAAATGTAACAGAAAATAACCGCCCGGGTCAATGGCCTGAGGTAAGGGTGAAAAGGTAGGGTAAGAGCCTACCGGTCGCGGTGGCGACATCACGAGCCGTACATCCTATGAGTTGCAAGGCCAAGTATACCGGCAGCGAAGGGTTGCTCGCCCTTTGTCGGGGGGTAGGCTGCTAATTAGCCCGCTGGCAACAGTGGGGCAAAGATAAATGACAGACCGGAATATAAAATCTATTCCGACATAACCCGGCTTACAGTGTCTCTGCTTTCTCTTCATCCGATGCCATTGTACGGTTGAGGCACAAATGATCTGCTTCACCTACCTTGACATCGGATTACTTATAAATTATATTATTATGGCAAACTTAGACAAGGACAATACCGAAAAAAAATCTACCGGTCTTATAAGCCGAATTGTCAATTGGTTTATAAATGCATACGAATATTTTTGGACAGGTGTCTGGCGAGATACTCGACAGAATATTTTTGTACGAACAGTTAAGACACTGAATTTGTCAGTCCGCTCTTTCTTAGATCGTGGACTCCAAAACAAATCAATGTCTCTGACATATAGCACTGTCTTGGCATTAGTTCCAGCTTTGGCCTTAATTTTTGCGATAAGTCGAGGCTTTGGTTTTCAAAATCTTGTTCAAGATCAATTGTTCAATTATTTCCCCGCCCAACAAAAAGCTCTTTCTACTGCTTTAACTTTTGTAGATTCTTATCTGAAGCAATCTTCGCAAGGTATTTTCGTAGGAGTCGGTATTATCATGTTGCTATGGACACTGGTGTCCCTTCTATCCAATATTGAAGAAGCATTTAATAATATTTGGGGAATAAGAAAAGACCGGTCTCTTCCGCAAAAGATAACTGACTATATTGCCATTTGCTTAATGGTGCCTATCCTGATGATTTGTTCTTCAGGTGCATCAATATTCATGTCAACAATGGTTCAAGACCATCTCAAACTTCCATTTTTTACTCCCCTGATTAATAGTATTTTAGAATTAGCTCCTCTTGTATTAGCGTGGCTCGCTTTTTCATTGTCTTATTGTTTAATCCCCAATACAAAAGTCGATTTTAAATATGCCGCCGTAGCGGGCGTGGTCAGCGCCATTGGATTTCAAATTCTACAATGGTTGTTTGTCAATGGTCAGATTTACGTGACAAAATACAATGCCATATATGGATCGTTTGCATTCTTGCCTTTAATGTTAATATGGCTTCAACTCTCCTGGCTCATACTTTTATCAGGATGCGTTTTGGCCTATTCACTGCAAAATGTTTTTGCGTATAATTATTTGGGAGACGTTGAAAACGTATCCACGACATATCGGCGAGAAATTGCACTCGTTATTACTGCTATAATATTCCAACGCTTTAAGAAGGGAGAAAAACCCTTCACAATGTCAGAAATTTCAAAGTATTACGATTTGCCGATGAAATTGGTAAATCATGCGGTTGATATATTACGTGGAGCCGGAATAATTTTAGCCGTATTGGAAGAAAAAGATTCTATAGGTTTCGCCCCGGGAATTGAACCAAGCACTCTTTCAGTAGGAGAATTAATTTGCAGACTTGACAATGAAGGAAATTCAGATTTTATCCCAAATTTCAGCAAAAAATATTCATTGCTTTTGGGTCGCTTCAGGAATACTCTCTCTCAAGCATATTCTACCGCCTATTCAACGATGGTTTGCGATTTACCTCTTCCAAGCCCTGATATCCATAAATAACCAACAAAGGGTGATAACCTTCGCGGTCGCACCCTTTATAAGTTTCTACAGGTAAAAAATCTTAAGGTAAAAAAGATTGTTTAGGTCAGTGCAAAGGTAGAGAGTTTTTTTTTGCCAACAAAATATAATTCGGGTAAAATAGCCGAAAGTTGTTGTATAACAGATTATACACCTCTCCACCTCTTCAGAATGAGGTCGGTTCCATCAAAAACGGCATAATCACATTCGGAGAGCCAGCCCCCAAGGGTAATGATCTCAGTCCCGGATGACTCTATTTTAATCTTAGATTGCGAATGCACATGTCCAAAAATGTAATAATTAATTTCGGGATGAGTTTTCGCATAATCAAAGGCGTAGTCTTGTAATACCTTTACACCGCGAGATTCTTCCTCTTTGGGATATGAATCAGGTGAGTGCTTGCGGCTATTCTTACTCCAGCCCAATGCAAAAGGTACAGTCCAACGAGGATGAATAGAAGAATATAGTTTTTGGCAAAAACGATTTCGGAATAACGATCGCATGGATGCAAAAACTTTTGGGATACGACCCAGCCCATCTCCATGCGACAGGAAAAATTGCTTTCCCAGGATTTCAGTTTCTACGGCTCCATCAATGATTTTGACTCCGAGTTCAGAAGGCAAGTAATCGAAAATCCAAATATCATGGTTGCCAATTAACCAAATAATTTCGACACCGGCATCTGATAACTCTGCCAATTTACCAAAAAATCTGACAAATCCGCGTGGCACTACATATCGATATTCAAACCAATAATCCAACACATCTCCAAGCAGATAGATCTGCGATGCATCCGGACCTATGTAATTCAGAAATTCAACAACTTTTTTTTCAGCTCCCTTCGGATCGGAAAGAGAACGAGAGCCAAGGTGAAGGTCACTTAGAAAATAGACCTTTTTTCGGAATTGTTCAGAACCAGAAGTATTTCTGACTGAAGCCTCCAAGGGTAATTTCATCAACAGATTTTTTTATAAAAAGCCAAGCTCAAGTTTGGCCTCCTCACTCATCATGTCTTGAGTCCAAGTGGGTTCAAACACCAGTTGGAGATCAACTGCTTCAGGCCCCTCGATACTGACAAGCTTCTGCCGCACATCCTCCAAAATAAAATCGGCCGCCGGACACCCGGGAGCGGTTAAAGTCATATCAACATGAAGGGTCTTATCAGCAGGATCATAGTCAATTTTATATATAAGGCCCAAATCATACACATTTACGGGGATTTCCGGATCGTAAACTGTCCGAAGCATTTCAATGGCCTTTTGAGTTATTTTGAGAGCCTCATCTTCCTGATTTATGGGCGCGGGGGATAGTGTTTCTGACATTTTTCAGCTTATCGATTAATCAATGCAAAGTTAACAAAAGAGCTCGGAAAGTACAAACTGACATAGCATCAAAACACGGCACTTTCATTTAAATTTTAAATAATCGCATAATACCCTTACCCGAT
>CAZNMC010000038.1:0-20438 GCA_964574285.1 uncultured Sangeribacter sp.
GAGCGTGACGCTCAACCGTGCCTTCGCTCAGATCAACTTCGGCACAAACGATTTCGACAACGCATTGGTTAATAATGTGATCGGGAATCTTGAGGCAACACTGACCATCAACGGCGGTCTTTCCACGAGTCTTGATGCGAAGACCGATGCTGTTTCGGTTCCACAGACCGAAGCTGTGACTGTCAGCAACACATTGACATCCAACGAAGACTTTCCGGTTTCAGGTTATGGCAACCTGACTTCGGTTTATGTTTTGGTTGGAGGTGAAGAAGGAGAGATGCTTTCGACAGGCAGCTACGTTGTGACAAACGCTGGAAAAGAGGTTCGCAACGTGAACTTGGCGAGCACTCCTGTGCGGATGAACTACCGCACCAACATCTACGGCGCCATGCTGACCACTCAGATCCCCGTGACCGTAGAGATCGAACCCAACTTCACAGATGAATACGGGCGTGTAGTGATTGACGGAGTAAGCTATAAGAACGTATCCACTCCCGAAGAATTCACAGAGTCGCTCACCTCGGGAGAACCGGTCTATGTAGCAAAAGGCACCACCCTCGATCTCTCCGACTGGAATCCGACTCCAGAAAAAAATGAGGATTATGTTTTGATAACAGATCCTCTTAGTTGGAGAATTGACGGTGCTTTGACGAATTTTAACACTAAACTCCAGATTGAGAGTGTTTCGGCAAATATTGAAGGTAACGGTAACATTACTTTTGGAGAGCCGAAGGAATCAGGCTATTCAGCAATGATAAATTTTACAGGAAATGCACTTAACAAAAAAGCGACCTTGAAAGGCCTTACTATTACCGCAGTCGAAGGAAATGATTGTGATTTGGTTGCTTTCGATGCCAGTCGAAGTAATGTAGAAATTGACAATGTTACTATTCAAACACAATCCGAAGAAGCAACCCCGCTTACAATAAATTATATTTCCAACGTCACTCTATCAAATAGTACCTTAAAAGCGAATTATACGGCTTTAAATCTACTTAAGGGAGATAACGGAGGAACTATCAATATTGAGAATTGCGTTATCGAAAGCGCTTGGGCTCCAATTGAGATCTCAGGAGGGTCCTCTTCCGAATCAAACTTTAATGTTAATAATTGTGTGATTGTGCAGACTTCTCCAGAATTCGACAGCGGGTTAGGTTTGGATGTGACAAAGAAACAATTAAATTGTATAACAACCATGGGGAGTGGCATTTGGAACATTTCAAATAGCTATCTCTACTCAAATGGAGGCTATGCAACCATTTTAGCTATTATCACCAGTTCCCAATGCGAGATTAATCTTACCGATTGCCGGATGAACAAACCGGTAGGCTATCGCGGTAGTAATCTCATGAAAGACCCTGTCACTACGGTTACAGCTCCATATACTTTGACCACCATCAATGAATCCAAGACGGTGGGCGGAGTAAATTACACATTTACAACTATGTATAACGGTAAATATACGGTACCCAACAACTAATCCCTGAGCAAAAATAATTAAGCCGGAGATAGACGCTCGTGATGCGTGTTTATCTCCGGCTTTCCTTTTCTTCGTTTAACTGGATAATTTAGAAAGTATAAGTAAGTACGATCCCCGAAGAATTTTTTCTTACAAATAAAATTAGCTACCTTCCTGGGCCTGATTCAGACACTTAAAGGTCAGTACATCCTCAAGGCTAAATCAGACAGTTGTCAAGTTCTTTTTCTATTTGTGTCTTATCAAGATTTTGGCCGATAATTACCAGTTTAATCATTCGGTCGCCATATTCCGGATCCCAGTCGCGAGCTAAACCGGGCTCACTCTTCATCAGTTCACGAAGTTCCTCTTCAGGAGCAGTGGCAAACCAAAGACCGGCACGAGTCAACTTTTTCTGCTGACCGGCCTGTTCAAACAGATAAGACATATCCCGGTCATGATTGAAATAAACAACACCCTTTGCCCTAATAATGGATTTTGGCCAGTTACGCGCCACAAAACGGTCAAATCTGTTTAAATCAAAAGGCTTCCGGCGAAAATAGACAAAAGTCTGGATACCATATTCCTCGGCTTCCCCCTCTTCATGATTATGGTCGTGATGATGATGATGGTCATGATGGACGTCACCATGCGGATGATGCCCGGGATGCTCCGGCATTTCATCTTCTATATGCTCCAGTTCGCGAACCCATGCTGCAGAAGTAGCCGTTTTTTCAAATGAGAATAATCCTGTATTCAGCAATTCAGCCAGTGGCACGTCGCAATAATCACATTCAATAATTGGCGCCTGGGGCTGCAATGCCCGGATGATTTCGTGGATTCGGGTTCTTTCCTCGGGAGCAATCTCGCTAATCTTATTAAGTAGAACCAAATTGCAAAATTCAATCTGCTCTATAATCAGACTCTCAATGTCTTCTTCACCGATATTTTCACGAGTCAGGCGATGGCCCGAATCAAACTCATCGCGAAGCCGAAGCGCATCCACCACCGTACAAATACAATCCAGGCGGGGAATTCGTCCGGAACTGTATTTTGCTTCCAAGGCCGGGATGGAACAGATTGTCTGTGCAATAGGAGCCGGCTCACAAATTCCACTGGCTTCTATTACAATATAATCGAAATCAGGATTATGAGCCAATTCTGTCAGCTGCTCTACCAAATCCATCTTTAGAGTGCAACAGATGCACCCATTCTGCAGCGCAACCAAATCAGAAGAATCATCGCTTTGCCCTACGATACCTCCTTTTTTAACCAAGGACGCATCAATATTGACTTCTCCCAAATCGTTTACAATGACAGCGAACCGGATTCCCTGCTTATTGGAAAGAATTCTATTGAGAAGGGTGGTCTTCCCACTTCCGAGATAACCGGTCAATAGCAATACCGGAATTTCAGCCTTTGAGGACATAAATATATAGGTACAATCAAACTATTTAGATTTAACGGCGCCGCATCCCCTGCATTTGCTTCATCTGCTTCATCTGAGCCATGATTTTCGAAGGATTCTTGATGTTGGACGCTGCATGCATCATTTTTCGGGTTTGGTCAAATTGCTTCAGAAGTCGGTTCACATCCTGAATAGTGGTTCCGGAGCCTTTAGCAATTCTCTGCCTACGGCTAAGGTCGATCTTTTCAGGATTTTGACGTTCATAAGGCGTCATGGACTGAATTATGGCTTCAATACCCTTGAAGGAATCATTGTCGATGTCAATATCTTTTATGGCTTTCCCAAGCCCGGGAATCATCGAAGCAAGGTCTTTAATATTACCCATCTTCTTTATCTGATTGATTTGCTTGAGAAAATCATCAAAATCAAACTTATTCTTTCGGATTTTCTCATTAAGCTTCTCAGCCTCTTTTAAATCATAGATTTCCTGAGCCCGTTTAGCCAGTTCTACGATATCTCCCATTCCCAGGATTCGGCTTGCCATACCCTCCGGGTTAAATTCCTGAAGGTCTGTCATTTTCTCTCCGATACCGACAAACTTTATCGGCTTGTCAACTACCATACGGATGGAAAGGGCCGCACCTCCCTTGGTGTCGCCATCAAGCTTGGTCAAGATCACACCGTCGAAATCGAGACGATCATTAAACTCTTTTGCAGTATTGACGGCGTCCTGACCTGTCATAGAATCCACCACAAATAAAGTTTCCTGTGGATGAACAGCATTTTTTATGCTTTCGATTTCATCCATCATCGCTTCGTCGACTGCCAGACGACCCGCTGTATCTATAATCACAAGATCATTGTGATGTGCTTTTGCATAACTGATGCCATTGAGGGCAATCTCAACCGGATTTTTATTTTCCTCTTCGCTATACACCGGCACCTCAATCTGTGAAGCGAGAACCTTCAATTGTTCAATTGCGGCCGGACGATATACGTCGCAAGCTATCAGCAATGGCCGCTTCCCTTTTTGAGATTTCAATTTGCGGGCAAGTTTCGCGGTAAATGTCGTCTTACCTGAACCTTGCAACCCCGACATCAGAATTACCGTCGGATTGCCCCCAAGATTCAAGGGTGCTTCTTTGCCTCCCATGAACTCGACAAGCTCGTCATGGACAATTTGAATCATCTTCTCCTTCGGTTTCAAGGCATTGATGACGTTTTGACCGATTGCTTTTTTCTTTACATTATCTGTAAAGACCTTGGCAACCTTATAATTGACGTCTGCGTCCATCAAAGCACGACGGACGTCTTTCATTGTTTCGGCAATATTTATCTCGCTTATGCGGCCTTCGCCTTTGAGAATCTTAAATGAGCGTTCGAGCCGTTCGGTTAAATTCTGAAACATGTCGGAATTATTCTAATTAATTCGGTTTGGAAGAAATTTAAAATGAGGAGAAAAAAGCAAAACCATCTCAAAGACGATTGGTTGCTGTGTCGGGGAAAATCACCTTGGGTTTATGATCTCTGGCTTCCTCAGGACTCATCAAACCATAGGTCATAATAATTATTATATCCCCCGGCTGAGCCTTGCGAGCGGCTGCCCCGTTCAAACAGACCACCCCACTCCCCCGTTCGCCGGAAATGGTGTAGGTGTCGAAGCGTTCCCCATTATTATTATTGACAATCCATACCCGCTGACCCTCCAATATCCCGGCGGCATCAAGGAGATCCTGGTCAATGGTTATGCTTCCAATATAATTCAGATTCGCCTCCGTCACATGAACACGGTGAATCTTGGATGTGATCATTTCTATCAGCATAGCTCTTTAGATTTAAAATCAGAGAGTCAGATCCGGTTTTCGATAGGCGATATTATCGATCAACCGTATATCTCCACAATATACAGTTATACAACCGACAATATAAGCTGCATCTTCCCATTCCTGAACTGACTGCAATGTAAAGCCGTTGACAATTTCGAAATATTCAACTTTAAGCTCCGGATTGCCCTCTATCTGCTCAACAACCATATCATGAGTCGCTTGAACAGAATGACTCTTGGAATAGCCCAGACTTTCTTTTAGAGCGCGATATATTTCCGGAGCAATTGCACGTTGTTCGGCAGTCAAAAGCATGTTGCGACTTGAAAGGGCCAATCCGTCTGCGGCTCGCAAAATCGGGCAATTGATAATTTCTACGTTGATCCCCTCAACCGCTGTCATACGTCGGATGACAGCGATTTGCTGAAAATCTTTTTCTCCAAAATAAGCCCTATCGGGATTTACAAGACGAAGCAATTTACTGACTATCAATGCCACTCCTTGAAAATGACCCGGCCGGTATTTCCCTTCCATGACCTCAGCCACTTCTCCCAAATCGAAAGTATGACTCCTCAGAGCCTCTTCCCCCCCCGCCGGATAAATTTCTTCCACCGAAGGAGCAAAGACAGCGGCCACCCCGGACGTTTCAAGCATTTTTAGATCCTCCTCCTCTTTTCGGGGATAAGTAGCCAAATCTGTCGGATTATTAAACTGCGTTGGATTGACAAACAAACTGGCAATAATTGAATCACCGCGTTCGGTAGCAACCTTCACAAGCGAGAGATGCCCCGCATGAAGTGCTCCCATGGTCGGAACAAGACCAACACTTTTTCCGGACTGACGGAGATCTTCAACAAAATTCCTTACTTCTGCCGCTGTTCGTAGAACTTTCATTTCTTTAGTTGAAATTTAGGGGGCTTTTCCGTAATCCGAAAGCGACATCGGACCACTCTGATCTTTCCCTATTTGGTTTTTCAAAATGCAAAATTAAACAAAACTCCCTAATTACAATTTATAAGCTCTAAAAAATATCATATAAAAACACCATAAAAAGTTCTATACGGATCCCGTTTGAAGATTTATCTTAAAATTAACCATCTATTTTACAGTGTCGTTTTTTTTCACTAACTTTGCCGAAATTATAAGGAGCCAGAATTTAGATGGGCAAATTGGTCTCTATCGGAATCAGGTTTTGAATGATTATCTCTTCTCATTTTTAAATCAACGGTAATATGCCAGACAACCGAATCCTTTTTATAAGTCAGGAGATAGCCCCTTACCTTCCCAAAAATGACATCTCCACTTTAAATCGCGAACTTCCTCGCGCAATGCAGTTGGCCGGATACGAGCCCCGAATCTTTATGCCTAAATACGGCCTGGTCAATGAACGTCGGAACCAGCTTCATGAAGTCATTCGCTTGAGTGGGCTTAATATATCAATCAATGATTCCGACCATCCACTTATTCTGAAAGTGGCATCAATGCAACCCTCCCGAATCCAGGTCTATTTTATTGATAACGACGATTATTTTCAAAAACTCGAATCAGACATAGATCCGGTCGGCAGCAATCGCGAAGATAACGATGAGCGGGCCATATTCTTTGCTCGTGGAACCATGGAAACAGTCAAGAAACTTCGTTGGGAGCCCAAAATAGTTCATACCTCAGGATGGATGACAGCTCTTGCTCCAATGTTTCTGCGTCGAATGTATGCTGATGATCCCTCTTTCTCCGATGCCAAAATTGTGTATGCAATTACTGATGATAAAATTACCGGTAATCTTAGCAAGGATTTTTTCGCAAAACTTTGTGCCGACAGAATCGATGAAGAGGATCTAAAGGAATTTGAAGGATTGCCCTTAGATACAAATTTGATGCACCGCCTTGCCCTTCGATATTGCGATGCTGTTGTTTTTTTAACTGACACTCCGGATCCAAGTCTACTTGAATACGTTCAAGAGCGGAAATTGCCCATGCTGCTTAAAGAGCAAGCTGTAAACCCGGAAGTTTACAAGGACTTCTATAAGTCACTTACTGACTGAATTGTCTTTAGTTTCCCATATTAAATTCTTTCTTCGCACCATAAAATCAAGGCCTTTCACCGGATTTTCATTCTCCGCAGCCTTTGTCAACGATGAAAAGTTATCTGAAGTTTCTTTGTGCATTCGTATATGCCGTTGGTGTCATAGGATTATCTTCATGTGAAGACGACATCAGCCAAATCGGCGACTCACTCGTCCGCGACGAGATTGTCATTACTATTGACTCGGTGGGATTTAAATTAACCGGTCATTCCGTGGAAGCACCGGTAATAGATTCTCGGAGCACTACCAATATGGTTGGGAATCTCGATGTAGCCGAATTTGGACAATTGAATTGCAGTTTTGTAAGTCGACTGATGCCAGTAAGCAAAATGGCAATTCCCGACACTATAACTGTTGACAGTGTGGCCGGATTCCAAATGAAAATATCTATTCCGAGAGCTTCTGTAACCGGAGACTCAACCGTGCCACAGAAACTAAAGGTCTACGAACTTACAAGTCAACTTCCCGACTCTATAACAAGTAATTTTAATCCAACGGGTTTTTATTCTCAATCCTCCCTGCTGGGTACAAAAAGTTACACCGGGTCGAGCCTTGCTCTTTCTGACAAAGAATTGGCTTCAAGCTCGGACTTGACTTTAAATGTCGATCTCCCAATCGAGAAAGGAAAGGAAATTTTCACGAAATATCGTGAAAATCCGGAAATATTCTCCTGGCCTTCAACATTTGCAAAATATTTTCCGGGGATTTATGTTGAAAATTCATTCGGACGAGGGTGTATAATTAGTATCTCACAACTAAAATTCAATCTACTCTACCGAATTCTTGGCCGTGCCCAACTTTACAATGAGGAAGACAGCACATATTACTCGGGATATGCTGTGCGAGTAGATACGGCTACCATATTCTCGACCGCTCCGGAAGTACTGAGCAGTAACAACATATCTTTGACTCCTTCTGCAAAAATTAAAAATGCCATTTCTGCCGGGGAGGTCATCGTCCAATCTCCGGCCGGCTATAATGCCTCCATTCATTTCCCGGCGCAAGAGATCGTCGACAGTTTCAAAAATAATAGTGCAAATCTTTCGATAGTCAATAATTTGATTTTGACCATTCCGGCGGAATCTCCTGATGAAGAGTTTGGAATTGAGACTCCTC
The DNA here is from genome assembly GCA_964574285.1 of uncultured Sangeribacter sp. Classification (GTDB taxonomy): domain Bacteria; phylum Bacteroidota; class Bacteroidia; order Bacteroidales; family Muribaculaceae; genus Lepagella. The sequence goes on from CAZNMC010000038.1 coordinate 7,888, forward strand.
CTCAGTTACTGATGGTGAAGACCTCCGAATTGAAAAATTTCTTTGATAATAATAAGATTCCTGACGAGAAGACATCTTTTTGGGCGAATTATTCTTCCACTAATAAGAACTATGTTTTCTCTTCAATGCGAGAATACATTGTGAATTTAATAAAAAGTAATGAACCGGTGGCGGAAGAAGATATGGAATTCACACTTGTACCGGTTACTATTACTACAGAAAGTGACAGCACGGGGTCGACTACCTATGTGATTTCCTGTACTCCCTACCAACTTCGTCCGGCTTTGGCACGGCTCGACATTGAAAATGCGGAAATTCGTTTCACTTTCTCCAATCAACAAATCTATTGACCCAACAAAGTTTGAGGCTCAGATTTACTTGATTAAATATTTTCTCAAAATTTAAACCCATATTTTGGAGCAATAGAGTTCATTCGATATGACAATACTCGATGGCAAACAGACAGCCGCCAATATTAAAGCTGAAATTGCAGCAGAAGTGAACGAGATGGTGTCTAAGGGGCAAAGACCGCCTCATCTTGCAGCCATTCTCGTGGGAAACGACGGAGGTAGTGAGACTTATGTAGCTAACAAAGTTAAAGCCTGTGAGACCTGCGGCTTTAAAAGCACCCTTCTCAGATTCCCGGACACAGTAACAGAAGATGAGTTAATCGAAGCAATACACAAGCTCAATCAGGACCCGGATGTTGATGGCTTTATCGTTCAATTACCTCTTCCTAAACATATCGACGAACAAAAGGTAACTGATATCATTGACTATCGAAAAGATGTAGATGGTTTTCATCCTATAAATGTAGGACGATTGTCAATCGGTTTGCCTGGATTTAGAAGTGCGACACCGGCTGGTATCCTTGACTTACTTGAACGATATAATATCCCTACACGCGGAAAACATGCAGTCATTATCGGACGAAGTAATATTGTAGGCAAACCAATAGCGACCCTATTAATGCAAAAAGCCACTCCCGGTAACTGCACAGTTACTGTATGCCATTCAGCAACCCCCAACATAAAGGAAATTTGTTTGCAAGCGGATATAATCATCGCCGCATTGGGAAAACCAGGGTTTCTCACCGCGGATATGGTTAAACCGGGAGCTGTCGTGATTGATGTAGGGACAACACGAGTACCTGATGCATCGAGAAAAAGTGGATTCAGACTTTCCGGAGATGTTGATTTTGAGAATGTAGCTCCGAAATGCGACTACATTACCCCCGTACCCGGAGGAGTTGGTCCCATGACTATTTGTTCTCTTATGAAAAATACCTTGCAGGCGAGAAAGAATAAAATCTAAAGCCATTGCTAACTACGACTTTCCCCTCTTTCATCATGCTATTTCTTTTCAGTCTGATTTCATTTTTGACCGGTGCCGTTTCCGTAGGAGAACCGGTCAATGTCGAGTTACTTTTTGCCGGAGATGCCATGCAACATCAAGGTCAACTTGACAAAGCCAAAGCAGTAGGAAACGGTACGTATAATTATGACGATTGTTTCCAATTGATTGCTCCTGAAGTAACAGCTGCCGACTATGCTGTGGTGAATCTTGAAGTGCCACTGGGGGGCCCGGGGACATATAGCGGGTATCCTTGTTTTTCAGCTCCTGACACCTATGCGGTTGCCCTCCAAGATGCCGGCTTTGACTTAATGCTGACTGCAAATAATCATTGTCTTGACAAAAGTGACCGAGGAGTCAGGCGAACGCTCTCCACCTTGGATTCTCTCAAAATCGACCATATTGGCACCTACCATAATCGAGCGGACCGCGATACCTTAGTTCCATTCATCAAAGATATAAAGGGAATTAAAATAGGTTTTCTAAATTACACTTACGGGACTAATGGCATCGAACCTCGCAATGGGGCCGAAATCTCGCTTATAGACAGAGAGAAAATAAAGTCTGAGATTAAAGCTACCCGCGATGCCGGCGCAGAAATTTTGGTTGTAACCATGCATTGGGGAATAGAATATGTCTTACGGGAAAACACAACCCAACAAAGCTTGGCTAATTTTCTAATTGATCAAGGAGTAGACCTTATAATCGGGGGACATCCTCATGTCATCCAACCTATGAAAGTAGTACACAATGCAAAAGAAAACAAGGATGTGCTTGTGGTTTACTCTTTGGGAAATCTTATCTCCAATATGGACACTGCAGACACTCGCGGTGGTGCATTGGTAAGAGCCCGCCTACAACGCGGAGAGGATGGAAAAGTAAGATTCATTTCTGCTGATTACGACACTTTCTTTGCCGCAAAACCGAATGGTGGGCTGCGAAATTTCCAAGTTATTCCCTCTTGGATGGCGGATAAAATTCCAGTTGTTCAACGCGAAAAATGGAATATATTCCACCGGAGTGCACAAAGGATCTTTGACCAATACAACATTAACGTTCCCCGACGGCATAAATGACCTTTTTTCTACTTTGATTTGTTGTTTATAATGAATATAAAAACAAACAAATATTATGGACAACAAATTTTTAGTTACTTTTTTTGCTCAAAAGGGTAGAGAACTCACGGGAAATTCGGCTAAGATTGCTGCCAAAGTAATTGATCAGCTCCGCAAGAAAGGCATTGACCCTAAACAATTCACCATTACTCCAGTAGAAACCTATCCCACGGACCATGATGAATTTGAAGCAGTAGTTAAAGCAGAACTCAGTGCCCACTCTCGCCCTGCGATAGTTGGAAAACTCAGTGGCATGAAGGAAGTAGAAAAAATCGTTCTTATCGTGCCCAACTGGCGAGCCGCTCTTCCACCGGCAGTTAATACTTTCCTCGATGAATATGATTTCAACAATAAACGTATTGTCCTGATTGTCTCTCACGAAGGAGACGGCGGAAAGGATATCGAAGGTGAACTTCGCAAATTCTTGCCAAAGACCTGGATTATGCCAGTCGTGGAAATAGAAGCCTCGAAGATAGAAAGCTCCGAGGATAAAATTGAAAAAGCGGTGGAAGAACTTTTCTCGGAATAATAGAAATATGGTAATTATTTTAGCGATGACTCAGGGTTTAAACTCCTTGAATCATCGCTTTTCTTTTATCCGTTAGCGACCACAGAGACCTCGAAATTTGCAGTAAGTACAAGTTGTCTCATCTTCAGTGTTGCGGAAAGGTACATCCGGATCTAAGATTTCTTCAACCGTTTCCTTAACCCGTTGCATAAACTGCTGATTAAATTTTAAATCATCTTCCTCCTCCAAATCAAAAACCAAATGATTTGCAACCAGTTTATTGGAGAGTTTAGGAATCTTCACACCATCAGACTTGAAATCGGCCTTTAATATCTTGGGGATATTATAGACAGCCATTGCGATTGGGCGAGCCAGGTCACCCGTCACAAAATTATGAAGATTTGCATATAATTGCAACTGAAAAAAGTGCTTTGCACAATATGCGGCGGTGTAGACATCTTCCGAAGTGAAGGCAGTAGCATGAACATCTCCTGTTTTATAATCAACAATACGACACATTGAATCCCCTTTATCCATATGAGGAGTATCCATCCTGTCGATTGTACACGTGAAGTTAACTTTGCTTCCATCTGACAAAGTCAAAATCGATTCTTCAGAAAATTCGAGTCCATGAATAACAAAAGGTGTAATCGTCTTATCCCTTTTCAAAACATTTATTACTTGCTTTGCAAGCATTTGGGCCATCATCTCCATGTCTGTGGAGAGAGCCATCATCTCTAAATCTTCACTGCCTTGAAATAATTCCTTTATTACATTAGTTCGGACAATCTCAAAAATTCTATTTCTGTCTTCCAGTATTTGGTCTATTCGCTCCCCAGTAAATATTTCACCTTGATCAAGATACTTTTGTTGCTTCTCAGGGGGAAGATACACTTCCAAGAGAGACTTGTGGAGAATGTTACCAATCATTATTGGATCCAGTCCTTCCTGCAATTCTTCTTTAGGTTTGAGTCCAAGAATCTTTTCATAGTAAAACTGAAGGGGACAACTCAGATATTTCATCAATGTCGACGCTGAGAAAGCTTTATTACCTGGAATGCGGTAAGAATTTAGAATTTTCATCGTTTCCTCGGTCTTGATGAAAGAATATATTCTCGAATCAGTTTTACCCATTTTGAACCGATATTCTTCTTCTTTTACATGAGTCCCACCATATAAATACCTTAATTGTTGAATATACCTCGATGGATCTCCATTTTTTAATCCTCCGGTTCGAGAATCATATAACAAAGTCACACAATTTGCCCGACCGACCAGACGGTAAAAATAATAAGCGAATATACTCTCGTCATACCCTGCTATCGGGAGTCCGTATGCCTTCCGCAGACTTGCGGGAATAAAACTTCTGACTTTCTGCCGACGTGGGAAAATACGCTCATTCATTGAGGGAATAATGATTTGGTCAAAATCAAGACAGCGAGTTTCGAGCAGTCCCATAATCTGGATGCCGGATAGTGGTTCACCTTCAAAATTTACAGTTTCACCACCAAGTAAACGGTCTGTTAAATGAAAGAAAGTCCGATAGTCCATTTCTATAGAATGAGCATCCACTGCTGCTTCCATACGACGTAAGGCATCACAATAAATATCTATAAAATCTCTGTCGATTTTAACATTAATTTGGGTAGAACTTGAGTCTTTAACCAAATAACGTCTGCATAGAGATAATGCATCCACCAAATAGCGAGCTGCCTGGCGGTAACTGCACCGCTTGTCCAGAGGCTCAAAGATTGATTTGCTCGTCGAACAAAAGCGCTCAATTTCACTGCGAGTAAGGGTAAATTTTCTTAATTTTCCTACATATCCTTTCAGTCGCATAATCTGTTCGTTACCATTCACGAGCAGCATAAAGGGATGGGATACAAGACTGATGACATCGGAAGCTAAAAATTCAGTTTCCTCGCCATTCCCCCGCTGGTGAGCTTGCAGCCGTCTAAGCAATTGCACAAATGAATAAACGGACGATAATCTAAGTGAAAATCCCATCGTTAAATTCACATCGAGATTCTTCGGAAGAGAATAGAGAACCGGAAGGAGTAGATTTTCATCCGGAAGGACAATCGCCATTCGATTCATGTCGATGGAGTCCGATTCTTCAAGACGTCTCTTTGAAATTATTTTTTTTATTTCGCTCCCTATAATTTTTGATTGAAGAGAATTGGAGGGAGAAGAGACAATGCAAAATTCGGGCACATGATTAGACACATCCGAAGCGGTCATATCCACCCAATCCGGACTTGGGAATTGTTTTATATCTTTGAGAATAAATTTCGAAGCTGAACACGTAGTATCTTGTAGCAGGGGGGATGAACAATCCCAAAAGAAGTCGGCAAAGGGCTCTATGCCACATCCCGCATCGCACTTGAGCTTCTTCAATTCGCGAAATAGCATCCATTCAGCTTTGCTTAAAGCATTAAATCCCACAAAAACTATTCTACGACACTTAAAGAGTTCCAAGCCTTTCTCCCTCACTTCGTCGAGAGCCAGCAAATATGTCCGACCCGAATATGCCAAGCCTTCCTTCTCAAGCCTTGCATTAAATTTCTCATAAAGAGGCCATAGTATTTCCCATAGCATCATGAATCGATGTCTGACATCGGTCGATCTTTTATCTTCACTCTCGGCCTCATATTCAAAAGCCCTCCAGAAGCGTTCAAAATGTTCGGCATAAACGGATGTACCGAAATATTCTTCCATCACCTCGCGCTGCTCATCAGTCAGATAATCAGTTTCAATCTCACGGAAGTCTTTCACATTTTTAAATACTTCCCGTGCATCGACACAATACAGATCAACATCATTGAAATCCGAGATAACCACATCCCCCCATGCCCGGAAGCTGTCAAAACTCACCGGGGGATTCGAAGTACAATCTTTTCCCTCAAACAAGTCTAAATAGGACTTGTAGAGAGTGAAAAGCAAATCAATCCGGGAATCTAAAATTCTTCCGGAAAGGGATTGCACTAATTCAGATATTGTTGTGATGGCGGGAGCAAGAATAACCTGATTGTCCTTAAGCGCTTCTGCGAGATATTTACTAAAAAAAGTGCCACTTCGTTTGCTGGGAAAAACAAACATAAATTCCGACAAATCCGAATATCGTTTCAAATACTGCTCGGCTATTGATTGGAGAAATGGCTTCATAGTTATTTACTTTGAGATTACCTTCTACAAAGATACCATTTTTTCTTTAAAATTACAATCAATTACCGACCACCAATGTTGCTTTGCCATTACATATATTTTTTGTAATTTCGCATCTGATTCCGCTCAACTAACGAATGGAATTGTTTCTCACTTACAATCTATCTAAATAACTTCATAAGCCTATGTCAACTAAACCCTTCCACTATCAGGAACCCTTTCCTCTCGGGCCCGATAAAACTGAGTATCGTCTTCTCACTAAAGACTATGTCAAGGTTGAAAATTGGAACGGCCACGAGATGCTGGTTGTAGATCCCGAGGCCCTTACTGTTATAGCAAACGAAGCCTCTCACAACTGTTCTTTCATGCTGCGTCGCGAACATAACGAAATGGTGGCAAAAATCCTCGCAGACCCTGAAGCTTCTGACAACGACAAATTTGTTGCTCTAACCATGCTTCGAAATGCGGAAGTAGCAGCTAAAGGAGTCCTTCCCTTTTGTCAGGATACCGGCACAAGTATCTGCGCTGCCTACAAAGGCCAGCAAGTTTGGACAGGCTGCAATGACGAAGAAAAAATTTCACTCGGCATTTATAAAACTTACACTGAAAATAATCTCCGATATTCACAAAACGCCCCTCTAACGATGTACGAAGAAGTGAATACCGGATGCAACCTACCGGCTCAAATTGACATACATGCCACGGAAGGAGATGAATATAAATTCCTCTTTGTAGCCAAAGGAGGAGGTTCGGCCAATAAAACATATCTCTATCAGGAGACTAAAGCAATTCTTAATCCTAAAACTTTAGTGCCGTTCCTTATTGAAAAGATGAAAAGTCTTGGAACAGCAGCATGTCCTCCCTATCATATCGCTTTTGTCATAGGTGGCACCTCGGCCGAAAAGAATCTTGAAGTTGTTAAGAAAGCTTCGGTAAAATACTACGACAACCTGCCCACTTCTGGCAATGAGTATGGTCGCGCATTCCGCGATGTGGAACTCGAAAAAGAACTTCTTGAAGCAGCTCAATGCATCGGGTTGGGTGCTCAATTTGGGGGTAAATACTTTGCCCACGACATTCGCGTTATTCGCCTGCCTCGACATGGAGCATCATGTCCGGTTGGAATGGGAGTAAGTTGCTCAGCAGATCGCAATGTCAAAGCTAAAATCAATCGGGAAGGGCTTTGGATTGAAAAACTGGATGAATTCCCAGGAGAACTTATTCCGGAAGAACTTCGTAACAAAGGAGAAGGAGAAGTTGTAAAAATTGATCTTAATCGCCCCATGGATGAGATTTTAGCCGAACTCGACAAATATCCTGTAAGCACCCGACTTTCGCTTAAAGGTACCATAATTGTGGGGCGCGACATTGCGCATGCAAAAATAAAGGAACGTCTTGATGCCGGCGAACCAATGCCTCAATATCTCAAAGATCATCCTATCTATTATGCCGGTCCAGCTAAAAAGCCGGAAGGTCTGCCATCAGGTTCATTCGGACCCACGACAGCAGGACGAATGGACTCTTACGTTGATCAATTCCAGGCGGCCGGTGGTTCGATGGTAATGATTGCTAAGGGCAATCGCAGTCAGCAAGTAACTGATGCCTGCAAAAAGTATGGGGGATTTTATTTAGGTTCCATAGGAGGTCCAGCTGCGATTTTGGCTAAAAATTCCATAAAGAACGTTGAACTACTGGAATATCCCGAATTAGGTATGGAAGCAATATGGAAAATTGATGTGGAAGATTTCCCTGCCTTTATTTTGGTCGATAATAAAGGGAACGACTTCTTCAAGCAGTTGAAGCCTCGCTGCCCTATGGATGCTAAAAAATAATTCTTTTAGAAAACTATTACTATCTTTCAGCGGTGTGTCTGTATTTTACAGACACACCGCTGCTATAATTTCACTTCGCTTAAATACTTGCGTCGCACCACTTTAAATAGTATTAAGCCATCTATTCAAAAGGAACTAATACGAATAGGTACGCATTTTTAAAGATTTACAAATAATACCACACAAAATCAGATTAACTCGAACTTTCACTTATGGTGAAGTAAATATAGCATAAAAGCGGAATCAAAAAGACTCCGCTTTAAATTTATATTTTGGGGATTTACACTTTTCTCCACTTCCTCATGCAATCCATGCAAAAAGCTGAGGCGCTTCCTCGCCTACATATTTACTGATTACTTCGTATATGGGACTTACGAGACCGATAAATATAATACCTGCAACACAAAGCCACATTCCAAAGCGTTCGCTGCAATCACTCTTAAAGCTTTGCACTACAGGCTCTTCCGGACTAATCCACATAGCTTTTACAACAAGTAAATAATAATATAGCGAGATAATAGTATTAATTAAGGCAATTAACACCAACATATAAAGCGCCATAGAATTTGAACCTGTCACAGAAGTAAAGATCAAAATTTTCGAGAAGAATCCAGCAAAGGGAGGAATACCTGCAAGAGAGAACATCGCAAGGGTCATTGCAAATGATAGCCAAGGATTACTTTTATGCAAACCGCGATAATCGTCCATATTCAAGCGTCCGGTTTGATTTTCAATAGACTGAATGACACCAAATGCGCCCAAATTACTGAAAATATAAACCAAAATGTAGAATAGCAAAGCAGTTAGACCAATTGCATCGGCAGCAATCACACCAAGCATAATATAGCCGGCTTGACTGACTGAAGAGAACGCCATGAATCGCTTCATGTTTTTCTGGCGCATTGCAAACAAGTTACCGACAGTGATAGTTAGAATGATGATAGCATAGAGCATCCATTCCCACGCGTCGGGATAGGCAGCCCCGAAGGCTTGAACAAAGATAATGAAAAATGCAAATGCTGCAGAACCTTTGGAAATAACCGAAAGATAACTGGTCACCGAAGTAGGAGCGCCTTGATAAACATCAGCTGTCCAAAGATGGAAGGGTACAAGAGAAAGTTTAAAACCGATACCAGCCAATACAAAAGCCAAAGCTGCAATAAGCATACCACTGAGAGGGCCTGAAGCAACCGCTTGCGCTACATCACTGTAATAAAGAGAACCTCCCGACAGACCGTAGACAAATGATAACCCCATCAAAAGAACCGCAGAAGAAAAGACTGCTGTCATTATATATTTTGCAGCCGCTTCACTACTTTCATAATGCTTCTTATTAAAGGCTACAAGAGCTGCCAATGGAAGAGATGCAGTCTCAAGACCAATAACGAAGAGGAGGAAGTGACGAGCGGAAATCATTAAATACATTCCAAAAAGGGTAGAAAAGAGAAGTTCGTAAAATTCTCCACGACGAACTGTCATTTCTTCACTGTCGGTCCACTTCAGAGACTGAATCAAAACGATGAAAACACCCAAATTGAGAATACATTTTAAAGTCAATTCAACTTTTCCATTGACATACATACCGCCAAATCCATCACCAAGCATACACGAAGTGAAGAATATCGCAATAGTGCCAAGCCCGAAAAGGATGGTGGAGAGCAGTCCGTCGCACTTGCGCACTTTTTCCGACGCAAATGTATCAAACAAGAACACGATTAAGAAGATTCCGAGTATGATTATCTCGGGAATCATGACCGAGAATTGTGAATAATCCATTTTTCTTTCCGTAGTTTAAGTCAATACATTTATTAGATTGCAGCCTGTGTGATGGACTGGATGATAGGCACAAAACTATGCTGAATTGTCTCATTGATCCAGTTGGGGAAACAACCGATACCAGCAATTGCTAAAATCAAGGTTACAGTCGAAAGCCGTTCAAACCATGTTGCATCGGTCAAAGCCAAATGATGGTCATCCTGGACTGGACCCAAAAGAAGCTTACCGACCACTCGAAGAATATACACCGCAGTGATAACGATTGAGCATGTGGCGGCAATTACAAAACAGCGATGGAACATATCTGCATGTTCGAACGACCCGAAGAAGATTGTCATCTCCGCAACGAAACCGGAGAGACCGGGAAGACCGAGAGAAGCAAAACCGGCTATCATGTAGCATACGCCCAAATAAGGCATAATTTTCATTAATCCTCCCATCTGACGAATGTCGCGAGTGTGTGTGCGACCGTAAATCATACCAATGAGCGCAAAGAACAGAGCTGTCATCAAACCATGAGAAAGCATTTGAAGAATGGCACCGGTCATTGCAGTTTGAGTCAACATTAAGATTGCAAAGAGAACCATACCGCAATGCGAAACAGAAGAATAAGCATTTATATACTTGAGGTCGGTTTGCACGCAAGCGGAGAAAGCACCGTATACTATGCTTATACCTGTTAGAATAATGAAGATCCAAGCAAGCTCATTTGCTGCTTGTGGAAGAAGATAGATGGCAATGCGGAAACAGCCATATCCTCCAAGCTTCATAAGCACTCCAGCATGGAGCATCGACACCGCTGTGGGAGCACATGCGTGACCATCAGGACTCCAGGTGTGGAAGGGGAACATAGCCCCGAGAACACCAAATCCTACAAAGGTAAGACAGAAGAGCAGACGTTGCCAACTGGGATCAATGGAAGCGTTATTCGAAATTTCAAGAATATTCCATGTAAGCTGACCATCGGGTCCGGAATGCCAGTAAATTCCCAAGAGTCCAAGCATTAGGAAGGCAGAACCACCCATAAGCATGAGAGTAAGCTTCATGGCAGAATATTCTTTTCTTCCCGTACCCCAAACTCCAATCAGGAGATACATCGGAATCAATGCGACTTCATAGAACATAAACATGGTAAAGATGTCAATCGAAATGAAGAAGCCGAAAACACCTGTCGAAAGGAGTGCAAACCAAAGGAAGAAATTTTTGGGAAGCGGATTAATTTTCCAAGAAGCAAAAGTTCCTGCAAAGACAATTATTGCTGAAAGGACAAGCATAAGGACGGATATGCCGTCGACACCAACCGCTAAATTAATATTCAGAGGCGCGTACCAAGTCCAGCTTCCGGTAAAAAGCATTTCAGATGTATCCCCGGCCGCTCTAAGGTCGAGAAACCATACACATAGCCAAATCGAAAGAGCTAATAGTGCAATAGAGCAGACCGTCATCACTGTGCGGATGGCATTCATACTGCTGTTGCGGCAGATGCCCAGTCCAGCCATCATGATGATGGGGATGATTACAAACCAGATTAAGATATTTCCAAACATAATCTACGAGTTTTTCTGCTGTTGAGAAGTATGAATTTATAGAAGACAAATCCAAGTAATGGCAGCCAATATAACTGCTCCGAAAAAGTACCACAACACATAGGTCTGTATGCTTCCACTTTGCATACCCTTGATTGCTGTCGACGCTTTTCTGGTGACTTTTGCAAATCCATCCATTGTGGCATCAATAACATTCCGGTCGAATTTGGCTATGCCCTTACAAATAATATTAAATATAATTTTGTGGGTGATGAACATATAGATTTCATCCCAGTAAAAGCGCCTATGAGCGGCTTGCCAAAGCATTGGCATAGCATTTTTCATTGCTGCAGGCTTTGAATTTTTCTTCATGTAGAGCCAAGCAGCTAAGGCAATTCCACAAATTGCAACTACAAGGCTGGTCGCAGCCACTTGCGGTTCAATATGAATGTGGTAGGGTTCTCCATTCCATGTTACCAACTCCCCAAAAGGAATAAACCCGGCAACACAGCTGACAGCGGCAAGGAAAATAAGGGGAACTGACATTTGCCACGGAGCATCATGAGGTTTATGCTCTTTGTAATGTGGATTCTCATCCCACCAGAATATCATAAAGTACATTCTGAACATATAGAATGCTGTTAATCCAGCCACCATAGTCATCCAAGCACCCCACAACCAATTATTAGCGAACATTGCAGCTAACATCTCGTCTTTCGAGAAGAAACCGGAGAAAGGCCAAATACCAGCAATTGCAAGACATCCTATCAGGAAAGTCCAGTGCGTAATGGGCATATACTTGCGAAGACCACCCATTGCAGTATAGTTGTTGGAGTGGACTGCGTGAATCAATGCACCTGCTCCCAAGAAAAGTAAAGCCTTAAACATTGCGTGAGTGAACAGATGGAACATTGACGCCATATAGCCCAAGCCCTCATGTAGATCAGGCCGCGCCACACCCAAGGAAACCATCATGAAGGCAATTTGGGAAATTGTGGAGAATGCAAGGATTCTCTTAATGTCGATCTGACAGCAAGCAACTACGGCCGCATAGAATGCAGTAATCGCGCCAACACAAGTTACAAAAAGAAGAGCGCCTTCCTCTACTAAATAAAGGGGGAACATTCTAGCTACCAAATACACACCGGCAACGACCATAGTCGCTGCATGAATCAAGGCTGACACCGGAGTCGGGCCTTCCATTGCATCAGGAAGCCAAATGTGGAGAGGCATCATTGCGGATTTACCCATACCCCCAACAAATATCAGTACTAAA
>CAZNMC010000039.1:0-20417 GCA_964574285.1 uncultured Sangeribacter sp.
GCGCAAAGTTAAACAAATTTTCTGATACAGCCAAAAGATTTTCCTCAGAAATCCGTAAAAATCGCGGTTATAATCGCAAAAATTTGTATCTTGTAGTCTCTTAATCGCAATTTTTTGTAAGGTAGAATATTAGTGATTTTTCTTAACAAATTTACGGTATGTCACTCCATGTGAGGTCAGGATTGCTCCTACATAAACTGCGTCCGGAATTGAAGTGACGTCAACTCCATTTTCAAAGGTATCCGTTGATATTAGAGTCATTCCGGAGACCGTTATTACTTTAATGGCAGTAACATCCGAAAGATCACCATCAATGTACATCATATCCCTAACAGGGTTGGGGTAGATATTAAAATCAGAGACTGCTAGGTTCTCGTCAATTCCACTTGGAAGCCCAATAGACAAAGAATAGGGACGCGAGATTGTACCTAATGGTTGGTCTGAAAAAGTCAGTTTTTCGTTAATATCCACTTCTTTACCGGTTGCATTTTCTAAGGCTTTGAAGGTAATTGCATCATTGAGATTACCATGAATTGTAATGAATAATTTGCCATCTACGTATTCCCCTATGCCTCGACATTCTTTTTTACAGAAAGCCCCCACCGAATATACACCGGCCATTATCTGACTTCCTTCTGATATCAAGTCGGCAATAATTGTCATATTATCGGCGTATAAACTCTCGTCATGATTCCATGGCGTGGAGGATTCTGAATTATATGTGGGGGTATCATTTAGCCGGGTAGCCAGCGATGGCGAATAGCGCAATTCAGATGGTAGCTGACTATAATACATGTATCCGACATTAGGTGTCATTTCTTTTAATGAACCCGTCCACTTGCCATTTTCAAATGTTGCGAATTGAGTGTGACTCTTAATAATATCGTTTTCATTGGGGGTAAAAGTTGAGAGAGCCTTTTCTACGGTCTGTTCTATTGTCGGTATATAAGGTATCCAGTTCCATCCCGGATTGAGTGGATATTGGTAGGTTTCGACATCTACCAATGGTCCGGAGAGAGAAATATCTGCTACCGTGGATGCATCAACCTTATAGGTAGATGGTTCAATTGAACTGAGATCTCCGGATAATGACCCTCCGTGATTTGTCAATTCTCCGTTTGCTCCACGTACCGCTGTAATTGAGCTCAAAGCAGTCTTAAAGAATCTATTCGGTTGCTTAAGGCTTGAGTCATCTATATTTGATGAAATCCAATTCCATCCTCTATGTAACGGGATATTGATAGATGATTGAATATCCAAGTTTACAAAATATTCTTCGGACGGTTCCGACTCGCATCGGCCATTGCTTGCTGTGACATAATATACGCCGGTTTCAGTCGCAGTATATTGCTTTCCAGTTGCACCCTCAATAGGATATCCGTCTTTATACCATTGATTTCCATTCTCGGCAGAAGAAAGAAGAGTGGATTTACCGGACAAAGTTATTGCCGGCGGTTCGGGGATTGGATTGACTCTAAGATTTAGCGTATAAACGCTATCGCACATCAATTCATTGGGGACGCGTTGAATGTAAGTGCCGGTCTGATTATATTTATCACCATGGAAGTCATATTCTTCACCTTCACAAATTTCTATGTCAAGAGTCTGAGGTTGCGGTTCTTCAAGAACTCTTTGCAAATGTAATTGGAATGGTTTAGAGTAGGTTAGTCCACCGGCATCCGTAGTAGACAACCGAATGCTGTAATTATCTATATCAGAACATTTGAAGCACTCATTGGCTTGAAGTCGGTTGCCCACAACCGCAAACATATCGTTATGGATCGCGCCCTCGCCTTCGGCCAAAGAATAGGTAAAATCTGTTTCTCCATCAGTATCTACACTTGATAGCTCACCGATGAACCCATTCAATTCGATATCATCCTGAAATAGGGTATTAGAGAGAAGGAGATCAGTAGGGGGGAGGTTAAAATTAAGAATCAAATCCGGTTTGGTTTTAATTTCTTCACGATTGCCTACCCGGTCTTCGCCAATAGTCATAAAATTATACTGACGTCCTTTCTCAACATAGAAATCAAGAACAGAATCAACTGGACATACGGCATACTCTTCGTATGTGCCAAGATTGTCGGCCAGATAGAGGAATACTCTATTCATGCCGCTGCCACCCTTGTCATCTTCAGCTTCAAAAGAAAGACGATAATGGGAATAATCCTCACGGTCTACATTGGCTTTTAACTTAGATGTCGGTGCGCCGGCGTCTATCAAGTTTCTCCATCGGTTAGTTTGCAGAGTGTCATTTGAGTCGAAGAGTATATTTGCATGGAAAGCGATGCTGTCGCCTGTAACCATTTCTTCAAATGGTTTCAGACGGAAGGTGACAAACCCTTCGCCAACGTGAGTTGAGTCATTGACAGGGAGAATGCCTCGGTCGACTTGCCATGGTGCATGACCTGATTCCGGATCAATGGATGAAAAATGCCAGAAGGCTTGCTTCTTCTCAACTTCAAGACCGGCCACCACGTCAACATAAATGTCAAGTGAATCACGACAGTCAAGCCGCATAGAGTAGAAGTTCGGATCATTGGGCATCTCAAATGCGCGGTTTGCAAACGTATATGTGCCGAGAGTGAAATCTTTGAGTAGCCCTTCGTAGGGCAAATCCACCCGAATATCCACAACCTGCGCATGGGCGGTGGCGAACTCCGGGTCATTCTCAAAGAATACAGTATAGTTTAATACGTCATTTTTGCTGACCCACCGGACGGAATCCACTCCCATAGGTCCTTCAAGTTCGTTAGGGTCAACCGAAGTCTGAATAATCAGAGCCATTGAAGCCATGTCGCCAAGACCAGCCTCAGGGACCGGTGATGGTAAGGGCTTACAATTACCACCTTTGCAGTTTTCATCGGGGTTTCTATATATTTGAGGATAAGAGCATAGAAATGCGAATATTAATCCTATACTCACAGCTTTTTTCATAATAACCGGATTTAATTATCAAAAATACTATTCCCAGGTTTTTGGTTTGAATTCCCGTTGTCGCAACCTTCATTGGGCTTGGATTGTTCCCATATACTTTTACCTCGCCCACTACTATTATTATCTTTATCTTTTTCCTTGTTGCCGGTTCCACCTCCCGTACTATTTCCAATACCACCTATTCCAGGTATGGAATAAAACGGGATCAAACCCATAGTCCCAATTGGATTAGTGATGCCAATGGGTAATGAATTATTATTATAAAGTTCATTAGCTAAAGCCGCTAGGCCAAGGGCTCCTGCTGCATAAAGATAAGATGCCGCAGCGACAAGTATCGGTATTGCAATTGCTATTTTTCCGGAAGGATCATATAAAATGATAGGATTATTTAAAACATATAAATAGTCCGAGTGACTATTAGCATATAACAACGGATCTTTTTGTAAGAAACGTCCAATTAATGGATGTTGCGAACGTGCGCGGAAATAATATAGTCCGAGTTCTGAATCATATTCTCGACCGGTGAAAAGGATGTTATTACCAGTTGATGATTGAACTAATTCATTCCCTTTGGCATCGAAGAAGGATGGTGTTCCATATACGTCGTATGATAGTCGTTCTACCATATTGCCATTCTTGTCGGTCAGAGCCATTGTTGAGCCGAGTTGGTTGGCATGATAGTAGTAGACATTATTTCCCCGCTTCATCTGAAGGGCTTCATCTATATTATTGCCGAATACATAGCTTGCAGTGAGAGATTTACCGGTATATTCCTCAATCATTTGATCTCCGGCATAAAAGAAGGTGATTGTGCCTGAGGGAGTCGTTTTTGAGACACGGCGACCGAGCGCATCGTATGCGAATGAAGCAGCATTATTGTTCGCGCTCTTTAACTTATTGTTAAAATCGTAACTGAATGTGCTCAAATGATCGTTGAGGAGGTTGCCATTTTTGTCGTATTGGGGAGTAAAGGAGATTGCGCCACTTATCGATGTATACCCATTGATTTTATTGGAAGAATAGTTTGTATTCTTTCCATTCTCAATCACTTGTCGGCGGTTGCCAAGTGGGTCAAACTGATAGGAATTGTCAACTGCTGTTCCTCGTTTGAATGACGTGAGTTGAGAAATGGCATCATACCCGTAAGTTTCAGTCTGAGTATTATCAATGAGGTCTTGACGTTTAGTGATATTCCCAACTGCATCGTAGGAAAAAGCGAGATTGACAATATTTTCAGCCGCTGAAATTTGAGTAAGCCAGCCATTGCCGTTATAACCGTAAGACGTGGTAATTCCGTTGGCGTAGGTCATTGCTGATTTCCGTCCGGAATCATCATACGCCATGGTTACTATTTCATTGCCATTTTGAAGTATCGACGTAATCATATCGCGAGCGTTGAGATATTCCACAATCTTCATTCCGCTTGGATAAGTCAGAGTCCGTTTGCCTCCGGCAACGTCATAGCTATAGCCGGTTTTCTTTCCGTTCAGAGTCTCACCCGTCATTCGTCCGGCAGCGTCATACGCAAATGAAACGGTTGCATCTTTATTGACAGCGCTTAGCATTTGTCCGATGGCATCGTAGGTAAAAACATCCTGAGTTTTATCCGGATAAGATTTTGACATGAGATAGCCAAGAGGATTGTAGGAATAGGTGAATTTATTACCTGCGCGGTCCACACTCGAAGTCATATTTCCGACAGCATCATATCCGTATTGGCGAGACAGGCCATCGGCAAATGTGATAAATGTGTTACGATTCAAGGCATCGTAAGTCCATGTTGTGGCATTTCCGTTTGCATCTGTAGCCTTGACAAGATTACCGACCGCATCATATTCAAAAGTGGTTACAGCATTCAGGGCATCGATATGGCTTAACTGTTGGTCGAGCGAATTATATGTGTATGCAGTAGTATTGCCAAGCGCATCAGCAATGCCGGTCAAGTTTGAATTGTTGTCGTAAGTGTAGGTTGTCAGCGCTCCTGACGGAAGTTGCTCGCTTAACTTGCGGTTCAAGGCATCGTAAGTATAAGTGACTGTGCGTTCATCCCCATCAGTTTCGGTTAACCTGTTGCCGTTGGCATCATAGGTATATTCTGCAATAGTGCCCATATTATCCTCAATCAAAATTACTTTGTCGGCTGCATCGTAATCGTATGAGATAATATTGCCGTTGGGGAGGGATACAGATATGAGGTTGCCTTTGACATCATAATGGTATGAGGTTGTCTCATTAGCAGGGTTCGTCAGGGATGTAATTTTATTACGGTCGTTATATGTCATAGTCTGAATCTGACCGAGAGGATTACGCACTTTGATGACATTTCCCTTCCCATCATATTCCAGCGTATACACTCCTCCTGCTGCATCAGTTTTAGTCAATACATTTCCCACTGCATTATATGAATACGCTGTTATATGCCCAAGTGCATCCTTTACACGGACGATGTTCCCGACCTTGTCATAGCTTATAGTCGTCACTCCGCCAAGAGCATCGGTTATGGACGTGACATTTCCGAGAGCATCGTAGGTATATCTTGTGGTGCGACCAAGAGGGTCAGTTACTGAAACGAGGTTGCCGTATGAATCATATTCATTGCGGGTTGTATTACCGGCTGCATCCATTGTGGACGCTATCGTCCCATCTTCGTTATATGTGTTGGTGGTGACGTTTCCGTTGGCATCTGTTGCGGTTAACTGCCATCCGTGGGAATCATATACATTTCTCTGTGAGTAGCCAAGAGGACCTGACAATGAAGACAGACTACCGCCATTGTCATAACTGAAACTATATGTATTTCCTTTCTTGTCAGTATAGGTTGCAACCTGATTGAAGGTGGGTTCGTATGTAAATCGTTCGGTATGACCGAGAGGGTCAGTCAGCGAAAGCATATTGCCGTTTTTATCGTATGTGTATTCATTCAGATTGCCGTTGGCATCAGTCATCCGGATTACATTATCGTAAATATCGTATTCAAGAGTGGACTGAGTCCCGCAGCAAAGTCCGACTTTCTCCACTACACGTCCTTTGCCATCCCAGCGATAATAGGAGTATTGGTTGCCGGGATATGTATAGTCTATGAAAACAGTCTTATCGCCGTCATAACGGATGGATTTGTCAGACACGTCTGTTTTCATTCTGCTGACCATGCCGGAGTTGTTATAGGCGAATATAGTCTTATAGCCGTTTGCGTCTGTAATCTCATTCAATCGATCTTCGCGTGTATAGCCATAAAGAGTAGAGGAGCCCAAGGGATTAGTAACTTTCTTCAGCCTCCGCGTGCCGTCATACTCATATTTATATGAGCCTTCTTGGAATGAAGCTCGGGCGGTTGTCAGCAATCCGTCAGAATAACTTAGATCAATGACGTGCCCTGCTACATCTGCAATCCTTACGAGCAGACTGTCCTGATATGTAAGGGTCGTAAGATTGTTATAACGGTCGGCAATACCGGTTACGCGGCAATGAATAGTATCAGCGAATATATATTTTTCTCCGGTCTTTTCCGTAAGAATATACTGTCCCTCATCTGAGCGTGAAAGTTGACTGAACACCCCGGCCGGTGCCTGATATTCTTTACCGAACCTTGTGAACAGATCTGACCGGCCATCTCCGGTCTCAATGGTTACGTTCCCCTCGCCATCGGTTGAGTAACGCATCTCATAGCCAAGAGAGAAACCGAGGCCATAGCCATAATCCGTTGCATTTGCCGAACTGTTGTAATAGAATCGCAACTGCATCGGCATAGAGGAATTGCGGGTCTCCATATCAGTGCGCCCGAAGAAAAGGACCCCGTTATAGCTGTTGACCCAGGTGTCGTTCGGCCCGGCTATTTTCGGACGTATGACATTTTGGGCATATCCCGGCGGCAGCCCGGTCAGAGCTATCGCCAAAAGAATAATGATTGATTTTATATATTTCATTTTATTGTTGTCATTTAACTACGAATACAGATACGTTATTCTCCATATTGCTGCCGGTCTTGATAAAGAATGTAAGAACGCATCTTTCACCGGGAGGCAGAGATATGAATCCTCGGCTGTTGCGCTCGTAATCAGGTCTGAAATGCAGAACTTTCTGTCTGTTCTTGTCCAAGTCATCATAGGACGCGGCAATATAACCGTCATCGATTGTCAGCATAAGTTCATAGAGTTCGACATCGTTGGTGCCATTATTGAAATAGGCAAGCGACATCGGCGCATAAGAATTTAGACGATATGCACTCGGCCCATCAAGTTTAACCTCGATATTTACCGCAGTGGCAGGCACAACGGAGAAGGCGTTTGGTAAAGTCGCCTTCGAACCATTCGGGAGTTCGGAGACAACATCATATTGCCCGACCTCAACATTATTCAGATTGAAGGTTGCCATAGTGGAGGTTGAGTTTTTGTAATGAAGGATTTCTACCGGGATAGAAAGGTCCTTATTTACCAGTCGGAAATCCATAATTGAATCCAAAAGGGCACCCTTGACATTTGTAGTCAGCCAACCTCCATTACCTCCCTGACTGATGCTGAGAGAGGATGCACCGAACCGAAGTTCTTTTGTAGACAATGTCAAGGGTACTTGTCTCGGGTTATCTGAAGTTCCAAGCGTAAATGCAAAATTATCTTTAGTTATAACCGAAGCATTGTCTTGTGCAAGAATATAATAGTTTCCTTGCTTTACATTCGGGATTATGACCTCTTGCTCAGTTACTCTTGGACGTGTCGAGCAATCATCATACGAGGCGGTAGTAGGAACTTTCTCGTATGCTACATAAAGTCCTCCGTTATTATCGATTGATTGGCCGAGATAGAAACCTATGGTCTTATTCTCAAAACCGGTCGGAACCGGGAGTTTATAGTAACCCGAAGTCTTGAATGAAGTAGAGCCATTCAAAGATATTGTCGGAAACTTTATTTGGACTTGAGAAGCGAGCGCAACTGTGTTGTTGTCATTGTCAGTCTCCGCTATTGAACGGGTAGAATTGGTCTTTACAAGGAGATAATAACTACCTTCAGGCATATTGGTAATTCTGCCGGTAGCTGTCCTTTGCGTAAAACCTCCTGGAGTGATGTCAATATTACCGGAAACAGTTCCAACCATCGGATCGTCTGCATCAAGGATATTGTCTTTTGAGAGATAGATTACCTCCCGGCACATCCCTTTTGCCTGAAACTCTCCCTGATTATTTATCTTATAGCTCAAAGTAAAATCCTCTCCGGCGTTAATACTGCTTGGCGCAGATATATTGGAAACTGTCAAATCAGTAGCGCATACATTTTTGCCATTAATGAATATAGGAATAGAACGAAGGTTATTGTTCTCGTCACTTTCATAAACTGCATCGCCTCCATCAATCACGGCAAAAATCATATAATTGCCTTCCACATCAGGAGGAACCGTTACGCTCATAGTTGAAGTGTACTCTGCTCCGGCTTCCAATGCGCCATTATGAACGCGACTGCCAATTTTGGTAGCAGTGTGGGTATTCAGTATATTACTTTGTGCAATATAATAATCTTCCGACCACTTGCTTTGGCGGGTTTTGTTAGCACCTTTATTGGCAAAAGTAGTCTTCAACGTGATTTTTTGTCCGCTCCACGCTGTCCCATCGGCAGACAATGAAGTGACGCATAAGTCTGGGACCGGGGATAACACAACCGTGACAGGACGGACAGCAAATCCAACTCCATCACTCATCTCATCTATTTTATTCTCATAATCGGCTTTGACAATAATATTCCATTTGCCATTATTTTTGTCAGGAATACTTATTTTGGCTGATTGGGTTAGAGATTCCCCTTTTTCAAGGCCTGGAACAGAAACAGTCGCAAGCAGTTCATCATTACTATTCCATTGGCCATTTGAAGAGCGGTAAACACCGACTTTGAAGACTTCGGCTCCCCATTCACCCGTATTGGATAACATCCATGATACCGAAACATCAGTTGAAGACATAATGGAATCCGGGATTTGAAGATTGGATACTTCAAGTTTTGGGAGATTCCCGGTTATCCTAAACCGCCAGTTTCTTGAATTATCTTTAGTATACGCTTCCTTCAGGATGTTCTGTCGATCTAAGATCAGGTGCATATAGTAATCTCCCCCTTCATTGATGACGGAACTTCTACTTTCAGCGCGATTGGGGTAGAATCTTCGGCTCCAAGATTTAGAGATGTTCCCTCTTGAGAGTATATTTTGCAAGGGATTGCCGAGGAATCATATTCAGATTTAGAGGAAATAAACACCTCCTGCGATATTTCAGTATCAACCTTTTTATTACCATCATTAGTGAGCGTATATTTCAATGTGATGGTTTCTTTAGGTAGAACCGCATTTGGAGCAGCCAGATTGGCGATACCGATATTTGTACCTTTTATTACCGCCGGTTTCTCTTGATAAAACTCAAACCAAGTTTTCGTAATTGGTGACAGATTATTAGAATAATCAGTCTCAAGAATCTTCCTGTCTGTGTTGGTTCGCATGAAAATATACTGAACCCCATTCAAGCGTTCATCTTGAGGAATGGTGACATTAGCCCTTAAAACTTGTTCTTCACCGGGATTGATGAATAGCTCATTCTTAAGAGTAGCCAATAAGACAGGATCTGCTCCATCTTGATTCTTTGAAGCATAGAATAGATCCTTTGTCTTAAGGTTCTTAACTATACCTCGGCCTTTGTTGGTGATTTTCCAAGTTATTGCTACGGGTTTGCCTGTAACGATAGAATCTGCTTCCACTGCTATTAATTCTATCTGCAAATCCGGCATACGACAAGTCACGACATCCGACCTGATAATATTATTGTCTTCGCCTCCATCTTCAAGGACTAAATTCGTCCCGTCAACTTTTACGAATATATAATAGTCTCCTTCATCAACTTTATCTACCGTGATATTGGTATTTACCGAATAGTTGTCGCCTTCATATCGGTAATCTTTTGCAGGAACAAGTACCGGTCCGCCGGGATCACCTACAATAGTATATGTGAAATGCCCCAGTTGCTTGATCTTATCAATCTGCACTGCAGTCTCATCCAATTCAGTTTTCTTACTGAGATAGACAATATCTGTCCATGCCGAATTTGTAGGAATGTTAGGGCCTATATTTTTTACATTATAGGAAATCGAAAACGGAGTTTGAGAGGCAATAGACGTCGGCGTCTTTAGGTCAGACGGTTTAAAATCAGCGCCGGGAGTGAGTTTGAAATCATATTTCGCACTTTGTCCCCAGTTATTCTGCTTAGAAGCCAACTCATACACCGCATCATTTATATCGGCATATACATAGAAATACGTTTCGCCATACCAATCGTATGGTATCTGACATTCGAAGGAAACTTTTGTCGTCGCGTTAGGATCAAGGAATACCGTTGCATTTTTTGTCGCTATGGCGGTAAGGTCCTCCGGATTGTCTTTAGTAGGAGAGTGAGATATGTAGAGAACATTTGTAAATGTAGTCCTCTCCAGTTTCAAAGCTCCTTCGTTCTTTATTGTGGCAGTTACAATAATATTCTTGCCTGAATAAAATTCTTTAGATTCGGCTAATCCGCATGTGGTATGGGGAGACGGTACGGTTCGGATAGTACCCATAGAGGTGGAAGTAGTTCCGGGAGTATTATCAACCACTGCCGTGACTTCAGGGACTGTCAAATCAACAAGCCCGGGCACTGCAATCTGAATTTTAGCATAATTGAAGTTATCCGATTTTGTTGCTGTCTCATTTGCTTCCGACACTTTGTTATAGTTGCTCGTTGTCTCAGCGTAAATGTAGGGATAGGGGGATCCGGATACGGAAGGGGTATAAGGGTTTGGAACGGCGTTGTTGACAGTCTGCCACTTGATGTTTTTGACATCGTGCATATCCGAACAAACGACAATCCAGTAGTTGCCATAGACCCGTTCTTCCAATTGAATCTTTACGCTGTTGTCATACGACTCCCCGGCCTCAAGAGCCTTTATATTTGAAACCGTTTTGAGCAACTTGGGATGGAATCGTTGGGTATCAAGATATACGGAACTCGTCCCGACATAGACATCCGGTACAAGCCAGACGTTATCTTCCCATTCTGAACTTCCCGTTGAACCATTGCCGTCATTGGTTACCGTCCACGATATAGTCATTTCTTTCCCTGCTACCGCATCTCCTGCTTCAAGTCGGGACACGTGTAAATCCGGCAGAGAGCCGATATTAAATGACAATGTGTCGCTATATATTTCCTGACAGTTGTTATGCGCTCTGATCTGCCAAAGATATTTATTGCCATTCTGGCAATATTTAGAAATGGCGGCACGAAGATTCGTGGTATTGGCCAGAATGGGTTCAGATGGCCGTTCTTCCAAAGCCTTCCAAAGGTTGACATCGTAAACCGCATTGTTAATATTATTCCAGCTTAGAGTAATATTGTTGTTTTCAAACTGACTGCCATCGCGTGGTTCCAATGCGCTGAACAGGCCGACTAATGCGGGATGGATTGTCATGTACACCGGGAAAGAAATGAATTCTTTGCCATTGTATGACGCGGTGACATTATATGTAAGATTCGCATCTCCGTTTGCCTCGTTAACAATATTCATGGAAGGAATAGAACGCGTTCCGGCTTTTTCATATCCCGTAAGTCCGGAGTCATAGTATCCGGCGATACTCCATGAAAACTGTAAGTCCGTACTGATGGAGGAGAAATCGACCGGCTCCGTTTTGATGCCGGTACAAACGTCCTGGTTCGCAATCGATGCAATTTCAGAAGCATTGAATGAGATTCCCCACATGCGCACTTCAACCCCACTGTAATTCTGACGTTTGCCCAAATCAACAATTAAATCTATTGTGTTTCTGTCAAACTGTTGAGGTATGTCAACTCCGTATGATAACTGAGGATTGTTAGAGCTTCCTGACTTGATAAAAGTCATTTGATAGTTACCGGAAGTCAAGGCGGAATTGATACTTTTTAGATTTCCCAGATCAGAACTTGACAATGCTATTGAGAAAGACTTTCCACTCTCTACATTAATAATGAGATCATCCTTGATAAGAGATTTCCCGAGCATATCCAATAATTCTTGCAGGGAACTGAAACATCTCACGCCATTATCTCCGGCACCTAAAGTAAAATTACCGGATGCAACCCATGTCCTTTCATCGTTAATCAATATATTCTGCTCGTAGGTGACTGATTGGTCACCGTTATAAGCAGTAAGAGCAACTTTATAAGTACCCGGGGAGGCATAAATATGTAATGGATTTTCTTCAATGGAGGATTCTCCATCGCCAAAGTTCCATTCATATCGTGTGGATTCCTTAGCAGATTGGTTGGTGAATTTTACTCTGTTTTGGAATTTATCGTATGAATATCGGGCATACAGACTTCCTTCAGCGGCATACTCTACCATGATATTGCCATTTCTTGCCAGTACAGGCTGCCTGGTCCGGTTTGAAAGGACAACAACCCCATGGGTAAGATATATCGGATATTCTTGATTGCCTATCGCATCATGGCTTGCCGTAACCGGAACTTCGAAAATTTTACCGTTTACATCTCCGAATGCTTCATCGCCCGCTACCGTAAACCGGATATACCTGTCTTCGACGGTTTGATAAGTGATCTCATGGCCATTCCCGCGGCCCGACAGGACAATATTATCCAAATCCGGAGTTAGAAATTCCGGGAAACGGACATCAACTATCAGTCCTGTCACCTCCTGATTGTTTTGAAGATATATCGGATAATTGATTGTTTGATCGGGGAAAATTTTCTCTGTCAGACCATAGACACTTAAATCCTTATCTGAAGGGCTATTGGGTTCTCCGGGATTTCCGGGGGAATAGACATATTCATAATTAGCGACAAGTTTGCAATCCGTTTCAGGCATAGTGTAGCTGAAAGTATAACTGTCTGAAATTATTTCTCCATCTTTTGTCCAATTCTTGAAGACATAATCCTTATTGGCGTATGCTGTCAGTCGGACGCTGCTTCCATTTGTATAGGTATTCCCTGACGAGACATTAAAATATCCGGCACCCTTAGGGTTACATTCCAATGACAATGCTCTTTGAAAACTTGGCTTACCCGGCTCCGACGGACTTCCCGGTGCATAACGATAGTTGGCAATAATCAAAGGATTCGTTTCTTTTACAACATAGTTGAACGATGTCGAGGTAGAGATAACCTCTCCATCCTGAGTCCAATTGACAAATGCGAAATTTGAATTATTGTATGTTGAGAGCTTTACTGAAGATCCTATCTCGTACTTATTGCCATTACTGATATTATGGGTCCCGCTATTGGCGGGGGATACTCCGATATTTATGGTTGCGTATTCAGGAAGATTCGGTTGGGAAGGTTCAGAGGGAGAATTAGGGTCGTATTCAAATTTCGCAACAAGGGTTGTGTTATATCCCCTCATTGTAAAATTATACGACGCATCTCTTGAAATCTGATTACCTTTCTCTTCCCACCCAATAAATTTGAATCCTGTATTGGCGTTGGCACGAAGATTGACTCCGGCCCCTTGTGATTGTGTGGTAACAGTCGAGATATTGAACGATCCGGCATTTTCGGGAGAGCACTTTAATGTCAAAGTGTAATAGACTCCCGGTTCTGCAGGGTTGCTCGGATTATATTGCCCATAGGCAGTAATGCCCCAAAGGAGCATTACTGCCATAAGCAGAATTCTTATATATTTCATTCTTTAGCCTTATTTTACTGCTACTTTATAAGACTTCCCATTGGCAACAGCAATATAAATGCCTTGAGCCAACGCTATATGGACCTCTTCATTCGCGCAGTCATTGCCATAGAGTTGGTTTCCATCTGTGGTATATATTGAGATGCTGTCGGCCCCTTTGACAATGATTCCATTGGCCGTACTCTCAATTATAACCTCTCCGCCACTGATTCCGCTGATTCCGGAAATTACATCTGACTTTAATCTGAGGGCAAATCTTCCTTCATTTATGCCGTCATTCAAAGAAGTGAATCTATAGCCGCCGGCGGCGAGATCGTGCTCGATATTGTTTTCCTTGTCAATCAAAACGGCATTTCCATCCATTCTTGAGGCATTGATAGTGTACTCGTCGTTGGAATTCGGGATATAGATTCCTAAATCTATGATGCCATTCTCTGACGGCCTTTCATTGATAGCAAGTTTGTTTTTGTCTTGATCTAATGTATAAATCTGAGCCACGCTATCGTCCAACGACATGAATTTCGATGCGTCGCGCTCAATTTCATATCCAAGTTCTGCATTCTCATTCAGTACTACACGCGTCATATCAGCCGTTTCCTCACCTCCAATTTCGATGTTGAATATGGCACGAATATTATCATTTGCGACTCTTGACAAAACCTTTGCTGAAGACTGTCGATTTACGGTTGATTCAATCTGTCGGCCGGCAACTTTTAAAGTGATGGCATCTACTGCGTCCGGTTTCTGAACAAAGAAACCCTGCATAGGCCGAAGGACGAAATTGTCGTCAGTAATAGAATAAGCTCTATATGTACTTCCGGTCCATACTGTAATTGGAGCAGTGAAGTCCATATAATATATGTCATAATAACTTGGGTAGGGATTGCCCACATAGTTCCAGCCCTTGTTGGCCGCATTGTCGGAGGGATGAGCTGTAAGTGGAAGAGTAACAGCATTTGTCGATAGGACCTTTGAGCGAAGGTCTACTGCTACCGGGAATGTTATATCGCTGGCGGCATTACACTGGAAGATGTAACCAACCCCGGCTTTAAGAGTCATGTCGCTTACATTCTTCCAACTTGTTCCGGCTCCAATATCAGCGCGTGTTGCGCCGTCATAGTAACGGAAGACATAATTGGCCGTCCCGCTCACATTCACTTGGCGAAGATCCATATCTGCCATAGGAGTGATGAAATACCACTTATTGGCATTGACCTTGAAGATAGTATTTATTTCATCTGCTGAAAAAGCATTGCAATCGCTTACTATACTTGAGGGGCTTCCTTCAGAAGTATAGATGTCAAGTTTGCCAACCTCCATGGGAGCATTCCCTCCAATAGTAAGTTTACCACCATAATACAGGTCTATATCAGGCCTACCCTCCATACGACGGTTATTCAGCAACTTCAGATCGCCAATGACTTTCCAGTAGTCAACAGGATCCCCCTCGATGATATTACCAAACTGATACCAGTATGAATCAAGTTTATAATTTGCCAATGCAAAGGATGGAACTTTCAAAGTGGCATTACTCTTTGATATTGATCTAAACGGGTCGCCATTAATGGAAGGAGGCGTCGCTGCCCGACAAATAACAGTTGATATATTGGGGCATTCATCAAACGTGTAAGAATATCCGCTTAATCCCGATGGAAGTTCTACGGTATGCAAAGGTGTATTTTTTTGGAATGCGTAGCTACCGAGGTATGAAACTTTATCGGGAATAACGACCGAATCAATCGCGCAACTATAAAAGGCCTTCTCTCCGATAGAGGTTAGAGTATTTGGTAAAGTAAGAGTCTTAAGATTGGCATTATTAAAGGCGCTTTTTCCAATCGTTGTCAAGTGTTGTGGAAGAGTAATATGTTCAAGACTTGTAGTATTATAGAAGGTTTCGTTATTGATTATTGAGACTGCTTCCGGAATTACAATTTCACGTAGACTTGTACACGCCGCAAAGGCATTATTCCCAATGGATTCTATAGTGTTGGGTAATATGATTTCTGCAAATGAGTTTGAAGCAAAGGCAAATTCATTTATAGTGGTTAACCTCGAGCCATTTTCAAATTGGACATAACGTAGGCTATTGCTTCTAAACGCGCTTCCATTGATCTGGGTTACAGAAGCCGGGATTTCAATCGATGACAGGTTGCAGTTATAGAATGCGTTCTCATTTATTATTTCGAGATTCTTAGGTAATTTGACATACTTCAATCGTGTTACGTCCTTAAATTTATCCTTGGGAATCTCGGTTAACGACACTCCGGATAAATCCAATGCGATAAGGTTTGTCATTTGATCGATAACTTTCCAATCATCACTGTTGATAGTGCCGCTGATCCTCAGCATCTCTACATCCTGAAGCCTGTCGACCTGATACAAGGTTTCAACGCCAAGCATACCGGGCGTTGTAGTGACTGCTATCCAGTTGTCAGTTAAAGATACATCTTTTATTTCCCCCCAATAATTTGAACCGGTAGTAGAAGAATTATACCTCCATTCTAATGTATATGTACCGGGCTCCAATACAAAATAGTAGTTTGACCAACTTGTAGTCCCCCTGTTCCAAAAATATTGTTTCCCATTGACATAACATCCCAGCATATGATTGTTGTCACTGCTGCTATAGCCGACTCGACTATCAAATGAAATTTTTGATGGCTCAGTGATCGTGAAACTTGTTTTTATTGTTGAAGTGGAATTTGCTTTGTCTGTATTAGAAGACCGTGCAACTCCGTTAATTATATACCACGGGCTGTTTTCATCATTATTTTGGAAAACTAATGGTTTTGAACCTTGTTTGAGAATAACAGTCTCTAAGTCTGGGATCTCAGTTACCTTTACGTTCCACAGCAAGGTTTTGTATTTGTAGTCTGTTGAATTAAGGATTGTATCTCGTACCGTAATTGTATGATTGCCTATAGGAAGCCTATAAACCGGTGAAACTATATTGTATTGTGAATTTTGACTTTGGCTATAGTTGTCATCGCCATAAACCTGACTATAATGATAATAGATATCGTAGTCGGGATTCTGATATGAAAACTTCACTTCGGTAGGTTTAGTCGTATTGTAACTAAACGAAACTTCAGATGCTGAATTTGCAAAACCATAGTTGTTGCTTTCTAATTTACCGTCAGCATTAATGTACCAAGGAAAATCTATGTCGTTTCCCCAAGTCAATGGAATTGAACCATCTTGAACAATATATTGATTTATTGCTTTATCGGTCGCTCTTTCCGGACTCGAAACTTTTACATCATAAAGCGAAGTCCAGACGTCAACAGCCGAATTTCCGATACTATCCTTAATCTCAACCGTATGTGAACCCTTGGGCAGTCTGATACTTATTTCATTAACATAATATGGCTTTCCGCCCGATGTTCCTCCGGAACTGGGATAACTTAATGATTGGCTTTTGCCATCAATATAGACATAATGCCGGTGATTGTAAGAGTACTCATCTGCCGAGTTGTAAGTTTTGAATTCCAGGGTGGTGGGTACATCAGAGTTGTATGAAAAGGAGAGCTTTGAGGATGAGTTGGCTTGTCTGTTATTATTACTCCTGACTTTGCCATCCGAAACATACCAAGGATACTCCTGATCATTCTGCCATATTAGATCAATGGAGCCGTCAAGAACAATGGCGTTATTGATTTCTGACAGGGTTGAGCCTGGCTGCTCTGTAACTTTTACATCATAAAGCGAAGTCCAGATGTCAACAGCCGAATTTCCGATACTATCCTTAATCTCAACCGTATGTGAACCCTTGGGCAGTCTGATACTTATTTCATTAACATAATATGGCTTTCCGCCCGATGTTCCTCCGGAACTGGGATAACTTAATGATTGGCTTTTGCCATCAATATAGACATAATGCCGGTGATTGTAAGAGTACTCATCTGCCGAGTTGTATGTTTTGAATTCCAGGGTGGTGGGTACATCAGAACTGTATGAAAATGAGAGTTTTGAAGAACTGTTTTTTGCTCCATTGTTGTTACTTCTTACTTTGTTGTCTGATACTGTCCAGGGATAAGTTGCATCATTCACCCATGAGAGAGGAATTGAACCATCGAGAACAATTGCATTGTTGATTTCAGCGGAGGTTGCTCCGGCGGCGTAGATTGTCTGCGGACATAGCATTGCGATGGTGGCCATGAACAGGCCTATCCATAGATAGTAAAAGTTGTAGGTTTTCATGCTGACGGGGGTTAGTATGATGGTGTGTTATTTGATTCATATAGCATCTCAGGACCCCTATCAGATGCGGTAAATATGAAAAAAGCGCAGGATCCGTACTGTTACTCGTCCCGCTGCTAATGGCATGTGGCATCGCCGTTTCATCGTAGAACGAGTAACGCAGAGCCTACGCCGTATGATATATGATACACCAAAGGGGATATATCGAACAGATATAATCCTCTTATAGGTACGTAATCATACCCGAGACATCTACCGTTACCCAATTCTTGACGATGGTTGGAAATTGCCACATTTCTTAGCAGCCAAGAATCAAGCGCAGTAAACGCTTCATTATGTAATGACCTCCCACGTTCCGGCTTCTTTCGAAGTCTCACGGCGATAGGTCGGTACAAAATTAATCATTTTTTTCGAAAAGCCAAGGCAATCTCTTAAAAGATGACTCGAAATCCATGAAATATTACTTGGAAGGGAGATTTTAGGGGTTGAGGTGGGCAGTGTGGGGAAGAAGTAGTCAGGGGGCTATAGATCTGCAGATCTATAGCCCCCTGACCGGAGTGGGAATATCTTTTTTTATACCTTCCCCTATGGGTAAAATTGGGTTATCTTTGGGGAAAAGGCACGGCAATCCTTTTTTATTTGGCGATGGTGTCGGAATTCTGGTTGTAGGCTTTTGCTACGCATTTCCATTCGCCATTGAGTTTGAGCAGGAGCAGGAAGTCGGTAAAGTCTATTCTCCCTCCCCATCCCTCTTCAAGCACGCGCACGACCGCTACGGTTTCCTCTACAGTGAGTACATCGATCCGGGCCTTGAAGTTCTCTCCGGCCGCTACGGTATCGACATTGTGATAAAACTGCTCGATGGAACCATGTTCGAGGGTCCCGTCAAGAAGGCCGAACAAGACGGCATCTTCAGTAAACAGGGTCTTCGCATATTCACTATTCCACTCTGCAACGCTTCTTACGAACTTCTCGGCAGCCTTGGCCACCGCTTCATATTCCTGAATTTCACTTCTCATATTTATTGCTTTTTGTTTTTTCTTTGATGGCGGCAAAGTTAATACTATATTTACATTCTGTCAAGTACCGAAAAATTATTCATATACCGAAAATTTATTCGGTATTCTGATATTCAGCAATATTGATTATATTTGCAGTTGGAATCAGAATATATCGAAATGGCATATGTAAAGAAGATACCCGTAGACTTGGATTGTCCGCTGCGGTTGACCATGAGTTTGATAGAATCGAAATGGAAATCGTGTATACTCGACGAACTCCGTAGCGGCTCGCCGATGCGACCGAGTGAGATTCATAAATGTCTGCCCGAAGCAGCTCCTCGAGTACTCGATATCCAACTGAAAGAGATGGTGGAGGATGGATTGGTAGCCAAAACCATCTTTCCGGAGTTGCCTCCCCGTTCAGAATATCAGATCACTGAACTGGGCAAATCTTTGCTTCCTATTATAGACTCCATGCTCAAATGGGGTGAGGATCATTTTGACATCTTCGAAAAGAAATACGGAGTATCCTCATCGATAAAAAAGTAAAATGAAAAAATAAGATAACTCCGGAAGATAGTAATGATAAAATCTAAACTTTTTACGCTCTTCGTCATCGACCACGTGACTAAGCGTTGGAAAATGCTCACGTCATTATTGTAATTCGACTTTGGCAAGTAGCGAAATGAATTAGGTGATTAAGCATTGATAATCGGGGAATTGTTATTATCTTTGCAGAGGTGAAAGAAAAAGACCATTGAAAGATCGAAGTATGCGCATTTGCGTTATATTAATGATCGCGATCATAAAAGATAAATTGCTATGACACAAATTACATTGACGATTACCGATCCTAAGGAGGCCTCTTTGATAAAGAAACTGTTGGCTAAATTCGATAGTGTTACCATTTCGCGTCCTTCGCGAAAGAGAAAGACCGGCATTGATGTGGCCCTTGAGGACGTTAAGGCAGGACGGGTCACCAGATATGATTCAGTGGAGGACTTTTTTAAGGAAATGGGAGTATGAGAAGATATACACTAGAGGTCACCAACCAATTTAAAAAAGATTTCAAGCGCTGTATCAAACGGGGCCTCCCTATACCAAAAATTATGGAGGCTATGCGTCTGCTTGAGAATACCGGCTCGTTGCCTGCAGAATATAAGCCTCACAAACTATCAGGTGATTATGGGGGTAAATGGGAATGCCATATCAACGGTCGTAACAGCGATTGGTTATTGATATGGGACCAGAACGATACGTCACTAACTCTCCTGATGCTGCGTACCGGTTCTCACTCTGATCTTTTTTAAGTTCCATTCCCATAGAAATATCGGTGAATAGTTTAGACCTCATCCCTTGCGGGATGAGGTCTAAACTATTGGGGTCCTTTTTGCTTTATAATATTGGGAAAGTTACTTATTCTCGGTGGGCGCAATGTATTGCGCCCCTACCTGGTTGTTGGAAATTCGATTGGTTGGAATAAGACTAATGGACCAATAAGCCTAATAGGCCTAATGGACCTAATAATTCGTTTTTTTAATGGAATAATTCTTTAGACCCCGTCCCACAAAAAATGTTAAATTCCGGGTCGCAGATGTGCCCCGAA
>CAZNMC010000040.1:0-19523 GCA_964574285.1 uncultured Sangeribacter sp.
CTTTGTCTAATTAATAAGCATTTTTTTGTAACGCTTATTTAGGACGCGTCATAATTCTCTTTTTTAAAATCTTCCACCGCTTCCGGTTAATTTAGCTGACACACTGCTACTCGAAGATCCGTTTTTCAAAGTATAGGATGTCCCATTGGTCAGACCGGGACAAGTGATCAAAATACTGCCACCCTGACCTCCTCCAGGACGAAATCCTCCTCCAGAACCGGAAGAAGTGTAGTCGGTAGGAATAGTAAATGAAGCTAAAGTCTCTCCGCTGCTGGTAGTTAATGAAACAACAGAATTAGCGGTCGCACTACCGGAGCCTGACACATAAGGTTGAGTTGTGCCAGTTTTCGTGGGAACGGAATTTCCACCACCTACTGCCAGCAAAGTGCCACCCATAAAATAAACTGAGAAACCACCTTCCTCATTTGCATCTATTCCACATTCGGGACTTGAAGCACCAAAGGCCATCGTATACCCCCCTTGAATGTAGAGATTACCATTAGAATCGAGTCCATCGTTACTTTTACTAATGACAGTCACATTTCCACCTTTGACATACATGTGGCTACTCGAATTAATACAGTCGTCGGAAGAAACAATGTAGATGTTACCATCATTAATTGTGAGAGTGGATTTACTTTCAATACCCTCACCTCCATTACCGGTTGTTTTAACCGTGATTTCGCCACCGTTTATTTCTACTATTCCATCAGCTTTTACACCTTTGGGCGATGATTTCATATCGCTGTCCAAGCGATCGGTATTTCCCGTGTAATTATTATTAAGCGAGCCGTTCACATAAGCGCATACACCCCCGGTAGTGACGATATTCAAATTGCCTCCATTGAAAATAAATTCATGGTCGCAATTTATTCCCTTCCCTCCACCGCCAGTTGCAGTCAGATTTATCGTTCCTCCATTTATGGTCACTATGGTGTCGCCCCCCAGACAGGCAGCTGCTTTGGTTTTGTTTTTAGTACTGTCCCAAATGCCATTCCCTGAGGCTGTAATATTAATTATTCCGTCCGAAATCAACATCGGACCCTCGCACTTAGCACCCTTACAAGCGTCTCCTTTGACTTTCACAGTCAATTCCCCTCCTTTAATGGTGATTGCACCGGTGTCTTCCTCCTCCCGATCAGCACTGTCCTTAAATGAGACCTGTATGCCATCGTCTTCAACGCCGTCAATATTCAGGATTCCACTTTTTTGGGTGAAGTATTGATTACAATTCAATCCGTCTTTTTTTGCCGAAGTAACCGTGATTTTACAATTGGCCATTTCGATATACTCTTTGGCATAAATGGCGTGGGAAGTGTTTCCGGCTACTGTCAATTCTCCTGTACCTTTAAATTCCAAATGACCTTTTGCAACCACGCAGCCCTTCTGCTTGCCATTTGAGCTGTCGACAAGGCTATTGGTGGTGCCGGCCCCAAGTTTTACCGCTATACGTTTGCCGCACTGAATATCAAACGGCGCGCCAACCGTGCTTGTGAGATTCAACCCGTTGAGTTCAATCGTGCATTTAAAGCTACCATTGAGAAGAATCGAACCGTCCGATGAAGTGCCAGAAAGCCGATAGGTAATTTCTCCACCTTCTGAAGCCGACAAATCGGAGCTTTGGTCAATAATAACATGAGCCCCATCTACGGAAGCCGAAACATACTTTGCGATGTTGCCTGCAATGTCAACAGTTGCAGTCGCGCCGGTATACACGATAGACACAACGTTGTCAGAAACTTCCGCATCGTCTATCCACATTTTGGTATCATCCGAAAGCGTAAATTGCTTACCCATGATTGTCAACGTCTTCTCCGCGCCGAAATTCATATTGCCGGCAGATTCCGCAGAGAAATTATAGTTTATGGAGTTTCCCCCGATATGAAAAGTCTGAGCCATGGGTGAAGCACCACTCCACAAAACGAGAGCAGCTAATAAGATTTTGTGCTTTTTCATTTTGCTATCCAAACTTTAATTGTTTCGTTTTTAAATTTAAACAAATAGACTCCGGAAGACTTAAGAGCGTTCTTAGCCGCAAACGCCGATTCAAATTTTCCCATTGAAACTCCACTAAGTGTGAAGACTTCAACCGGCTCATCTTCTGAGAAAAGACTCTCAACACCCATAGTATTGTTACAAAAATACATGGATGTCATTGAGTCGATTGGAAAAGTAGTAGTGCCATGGTCTCCCTCAAAGACGAGGTTTGCACCTGATACACTTATCTTAAGTCCTTCCGACTTAAAAGTGCTTTCTCCATCCGTTCGCTCAACGCGAAAATATGGATAGGTTTTCTGCGCTGAAACTGACAGGAATGCCAATACCAAGGCGAAAAAGACATAGGCTTTCTTCATATACAATCTTTTCTATTTTTATTAATAACCAGTAATAAACCTATAGCAAATGTAGTAAATTATCTTATTTTTTGCAAATTTTATCCATTTTACAAATTATCGGGCTTCTTCACTCATTCCCAAGCATACACCCGGATAAACTCACATATCCTTGCATAAATATCTGATTAACTGAATATTTCTAAAATCATCATTTATCTCACTCCATTTTACTATTTTTCTGACGAAGCAATTTATTTTTTCATCGGATATTTTCTATTTCCCTGACAATCAAACATCCCCAATACCTAAATATGAGTATTTATTTTTATGCAAAAAATATACCACTAAAACTTTAATTCTACTCCGCCCATTATAGTTGTGCCGGGCATAGGACAACCGTACATTATCTCGTAATGAGTATTAGTAAGATTATCAACTTTTACAGAAAGAGTTACCGGAACTTTACTTCCTAAAGTATATGCTCCGCGAAAATTCAACAACGAAAAGTTTACACCTTTTCCATTGGGATTCCCATTTTTCATACTCCATACACTCATTTCTTCCAATGCAAAACTAAATCTATCCGGAGAATAGACAACCGCTGCATTCAACATATTCTTCGGCGAATAGAGAGTATAAGAATTGGAATGAAGATACGCCCAAGAAGCACTTGCACTCAAATTTCGCAAAATGGCCCATGCGGCTTCAACCTCAAAACCTTTGTTGATAAAACTTCCGGAATTGATATTTTTCTTTCTGCCATCCACCATTTTCACTTCTATCATATTCCTTCCGTCAATAAAATATAGGGCCGCGCCAAACATCAACCGACGGTTTACAAAATACTGCCGATAGCTGATTTCATAATTAAGCATATATTCCGGTCTCAAATCCGGATTGGCAGGTTGATAAAGATATAATTCCCGAATGGTCGGAGCTCGAAAACCTTTACTGAAAGAAGCCTTTATCTGTGCATCATAACCCGGTTTTATAATTATTCCGGCTTGTGGAACCCATTCATTGCCATACGATGACCCATGCTGGACTCTGACTCCGGCATTCAAGTTCAGAATGTCATGAAAGAAACCTTGTTGCATCATTACGTATCCCGCAATTTCGTTGACATGATGACGCGCTTCTGCCGTGCGAATGGAAACATCCTCTTTATTTGTGTTCCAAATATGTCCTCCCCAATGTTGAAAATCAAACCCGACGGAAAGAATATTATTTGGCCATAAATAAAAGGATTCATAGGCGGTGAGGCCCATGTTATAGTCCGTCGAATGGAAAAGGTAATCTCTTGGAGTAGCCCCCGGAGCATTGCCATCATCAAGCTTATGTCTACCCCAGTTGATATATGCCTGCAACCCTCCATCCATTTTTTTATACACATTCTTCACATATACGCCCCCCGTCCCTCGGAATATATCAGTCCACATATTTTCCAAAGGGGTCTGGACAGTGCCGGGATTATTAGCGAAACTTTGTGTCATATCAATCATTCCCGCAACACTCCAATTTTCAGAAATTCCATATTTCAATTGCGCGAATTCATTGGCAAGCCAAAAGGAACTTCTTTCCCTATATCCGTTGCTACGATCAAGTTGTCCGGAGAGATTAGCTGCAAATTTTCCTTTCTTATAGCCGGTTGAAAGAGCAAACTTTTGAGTAGTAAACGACCCGAACATGGCCCGGGCTCTTCCCGTCAATCCATCTCGTTTCTGCGATTGAGTTATGATATTGATAGAACCTCCCATAGCATTCGAACCATAAAGAAGCGAAGAAGGACCTTTTACAACTTCCACCCTCTCAACTCCATTTGCTACATAAGTGTCGGAAAGACTATGTCCAAAGACTCCGGCCCATTGCGGTTGACCATCAATCATAAACAACACCTTATCTCCTTGTCCGACTCCACGTATATTTACATCTCCCCCCTTCCCTCCTGAAACACCATATCCCGCAAAACCTCTTTCGCTTACAAAGAGTCCCGGGACTTTTGAAACCAAAATTGGAAGCAAAGAACTCTCGCTTGACTCCTCTATTTCCTTGGATGTAATTTGTGTCACATTCATTGGAATCAATTCCGGATTCGTCTTTAGGGGGGCAGTGACCACAATTTCGCGAATATCTGTGGTGTCGCGCTTAACATCCTTCGCAACTGCAAGCGAGCCGGACAAGAGTACGGTCGCAAATAAACAAACTATCTGTTTTCTTTCCATATATTGCCAATCGGATAATGGGGATAAGGAACGACAAAATTAATAATTATTTTAGATGTTTCCTTAATTTGTTGTATCTTTGCGAATACCATAATCACTCTTTTCCATGAATATCAAAAACCTATTTATCCCTCTCCTCTTTTTCTTAAATATTATAAATTCCTTTTCAGTCATGCAGGCTCAAGACCGCCCCCTTCCCCCTCCTTCATTTGAGGGAGGACGTCCCTTTAATGAGGTAATTGCTCACCGGCATAGCATGCGGCTTTTCAATCCCTCTCAACAAATTGACGATTCTACTCTCGCACAAATCCTTTGGCTGACTCTCGGCATTAACCGCCCCGATGCAAGACCGGAACACACTCCAACAGCGGCCAATCGTTGTAATCCGACAGCCATGAATCGCCAGGAAATTTTTGCTTACGTTTTTGGCAAAGATGGTGTGTGGAAATATATCCCCGAATCACACTCACTCAAATTTGTTGTTCAAGGTGACCATAGGGCACTTATCGCCGGCACTAAGGATTTTTCACAAGATTTTGTAATGCAAGCCCCTTATTCGGTTTTGTTCGTGGCGGATCTTTCCTTACTTCCGGAAGAGGAACGTTCAAAATCAATGGCTCTTATAGATGGTGGCATTGCCTGTGAGAATCTGAATCTGGCGTGCGAAGCCATGGGGGTTGCCACAGTGCCAAGAGTGACAATGGACGCTAAGGCTATTTCCCAATTACTCTCTCTATCCGAAAAGCAAATCCCGATAATAAACAATCCCATCGGCTATCTGCCCTGATCCTTTCTCTCTTGTCTCAAAAAACCAGGACGTTTCCATTCATTGAAGTGAAACGTCCTGGTTTTTTAATTTATAACTTTAGTTTTTCAGAAACCTCTTTCAATCATACGCGACAATTCTTCGACCGTTTTCCGCCCTGATTCGCGCATCAATTCTTCCCCTTTTTTGAAAAGAATCCAGGTTGGATAAGTCTTGATGTCAAACAACCGCTTAAGCCGATGGTCGTAGGAGGCATCTACCCGCATCAAATTGATTCTGTCGCCATATTTTTCTCGAAGTGCTTCAGCCAAATGCTTTATTTCCACAGCATCCTGATGGCCCGAATGCATAAAAACCGCCAGGGATGGAATCCCCTCGTTGATTCTTGATTCAAATGTTTTCATAGTTTTTGATTAAAATTTACTTCTATATTTTTAACGGAGTTGACCATTAATCGGTTCATATTTTTCGCTTTGAAAGAAAGCTCATAAATTTTCTCGAAAAATTTTTACTTTATTTTGTTGGATTTAAAATTATTTCTAATTTTGCCGTCGCATTGTAGGTATCATCGACATTATTCTTTTCCTAAAGAAGATATGTTGTTGATTTAAAAGGGAATCGGGGTGAGAATCCCCAACAGACCCGCTGCTGTGATTTCCGGTCCTCAGTCTATCAAAGACTCGAAGACACTCTTTCGGACTCGGCGAAAATGCTGAAAAGTCACTAAAAACTATTAAGGTTTTTGGGAAGGCAGCCGAAAGAGGTGGAATAAGTCAGAAGACCTGCCACAATTGCCTTGACCGTTGGCGGCTCCCGGGACTGGGTCGTGTGTCAAAATAATTCGTGGATAAGGCTTTTAAAGAATCGATTCCCTTCTTTCTTTAAGCTTTCAGGTTGTCAGACAATATTATCGTCATTGACTCTTGATTAAATCATTTCCACGTTTCATTGGCATATCTTGTGTTCCTTCCGGCCTCAATGGTTAGGAAGGAATTTATTTTTTAATTCTATATACGCCAATGAGAAGAAAAAGACTAAAGTCATTCCTCGTTTTGGCAGCCATTTTTGGAAGCTTCGCTTCGCAGGCTGCTTACGACGATTCGGGCAAAATCTATTATCTGAAGTCCGGCGACGGACTGGAAAATCCCATTACAGTCAATGGATCCATCACCTTTCGTTCCCAATCGGGGACTACCATCCCTGGTTACCGCGATTGCGGCGTGAATTTTGTTCCGGCCCACGAAGGGGAGGTGATTCAGATTCGAGTAAATGAAATAGACCTGAAAGATCCCAATTTCCTTTATGTCTATCAGACTCCAATTGAAAAAATAGGCAATGGGACCTCTTCAAGCGGCAACCAGTCTACCTATTTCCCCGATGGCTGGATTTATCGGCTTGACGAGAATTCCACCGGTTTCGCCTATACATCCACTGCCGACGACGGTGGACTCAGCTTTGCTTTTCATTCCGGTTCTGCCGGAGGACAATCGGGATTTTCAATCACCGTCGAGAGTATTGCTCTCAAAGACATGGAATATGTTTCGAGTTATACCTTTTCTCCCGAAGCATCTCCAAGAATTGGTCAAGCGGACGCCCCGGTTTTGGGTATCTGCATAAACACGAATGGCGGTCTTAATCCTCTTTCAATAACTAATTTGACGGTGGATTGCTCTTCACTTGCCAATATGGGAGCAAATATATCCAACGTTCGTCTTTATCGCGGAAATGTCTTCAGTTCTGAAAACCTTCTTGCCTCAGCCGATACTCCGACTTCTACAATCTCAATTTCCGGAGTCACTTTGAAAAACGCCAAAAATAATTTCTATATCGTTGCCGACCTGGGAACGCAAGCCGCCGGCTCCATTCTGCTTCCCTCGGTGACTGATTTGAAGATCGACGGAGTGACGCGGACACTTGATGCTTCCGCACCCTCATCAATCAATATCGACCCAAGCGTCTGGATGACAAAGGGTCCTGCAACTTATATTGTCAGTGAGAATCTTAAATTCTACGACGATGGAGGTCCGGACCATAATATTTCCGAAAAATTTCAAGGAACGGTCACCTTCAAGCCTGCCACTCCCGGCAATGGGATAAAAATCGATTTCTCCAAACTTAATATTTTCAACACCTCCAGCACCGGCCTGAACGATAAACTCCTATTTTATAACGGTACAGAGATCGACGATGCAAATTTCATCGGATCTTTACTAAAAACACCGCGTATCATAAAATCCACTTCTCCCGACGGGGCAATTACGGTTTCTTTTGTGTCCACCACAGGCGTGCCGGCTCAAGGATGGGAAGCTCTTGTCAGTCAATATCTGCCCGGCGATATGGTTGTTGCCTCCGTTTCCTCTGAAATTAATTCGGACACTTCCAATCTATCCGCAGGCGATTCGCAAGTAAACCTGATTTCTTTCGATATACTTACGGACAACAACAATGCCCCACTTTCCCTCTCTTCAATCCAACTCGCTTCCGACTTTCCCGCGCTTATCTCGGCAATCAAGATTTTTGCTATTGATGAATCAACGGAGACTCCGGTGTCTTCTCTGGTTGCCACGCTCGACGAACCATCCGGACTTATGACTGTCAATATTCCTCATCAACTCATCGAGGGTCACAATCGGTTCAATGTCTGCGTCGACGTCTCTCCTTCGGCTGTTAACACCGACAAGATCCATCTTGCCTTGAAGAATGTTACGGTTGGGTCCACCAACTATCCTATGGACGTCCAGGCGATGCGCGATATTGATAATGTATGGAAATCCACCGACGGCACTAAGTCAATTTCTCTTTACGGTCCCTGGACTTTCACCCACACCCCGGCTGCCGGCAGTTCGAAATACGCATACGGTTCAACAGACCAAATCGTCTCATTCATCCCTACAACCCCGGGGACAGTAGCTGAAATCTCTTTCGACTCCTTCGACGTCTATTATGCATCTTCCTCCTATGGCACTAAAGGGGTTTTTGAAATCTATAGCGGCCCCACTTGTGATGCGGCCTCGCTTATTTGGAAACTCAATTCCAATGAAGATTCCCAAAAAGGTCCCGGGCGAAAGATTCGTTCCGGAAGCCCGGATGGCAGTCTGACCATTCGTTTCAACCCCAACGCAAATTCATCCTACTATTGTGGCAATGGATGGTTGGCTCATGTCAATGAGTTCCTTAACCACGACATGAAGATAGTGGGAGCGTCAGCCCGACGCACCTCGACTGATGAGCTGGGAATCGGAGCCTCAGATGAAGACATTCTCGATTTCTCGATCGAAGCTGAAGGTACTCTTTCGGTGAAAGAACTCAATGAAATTGTGCTCGATGTGAAAGGTGCCGACGCGGTCAAATCTGTTTCCATCTATTCCGCCACCGATCAAACCGGCACCAATCCGACTCTGTTCGGGACTGCTGATATTATTTCCGACCAAACCGTGGTCAAAGGCTCTTACGAACTCAGCGAAGGCTTAAACTATTTCTTCACCCGATTCGATATCAAAGAAGATGCTGCCGCCGAAACTGCAATAGCCATGGGTCTGCTTTCGGTCAAAGACAGTAAGGGGAATACCACAACTTTCGATAACTGTATTCCGGATGGCACCCGAGTTATTAAAGATATGTTGATTCTCGAATCCGGAAGTCACTCCATCGAGGTGTCGCATCCGTTTATGTGGTACGATGACGGGGGTGCAAATGGGAAAATATCCTCTCGTATTTCTTCCGAATACATTTTCTCCCCGGCTCAGGAAGGATATGCCGTGACACTCAATTCCTCACAATTCAGCATTGGCAACGGACGTATGTATGTCTACAGCGGCAAAAAAGCAGATTCTGATAAATTGCTGGGAACAATGACCGGCTACAGCACCACCACAGGCCCTTCAAATTTGATTTCTAAAGCTGAAGATGGCTCTATAACGGTTGTTGTGACCGGACCTACCGGAACAACTCTCGATGGTTTTGCAATTCAAGTCGGCCTACATCAGAAAGTGCCTTTCACATTAGAATCCGTTTCTTCCGAGCAACTGACCTCCGGCATCTCTTGTCTGCGCGGTTCGGTCGTACCTCTTCTAAAAATCAAAACTTCAATCGAAGGTGACATCAGCCCGGCTGAAATTTCCGACCTTCGCTTCTCCCTCGCCGGTTCGACCACGTATGCTGATATTGATTCGCTTAAACTTTATTATTGCGGAACTTCTCCGGCATTCAGCCCAAACCATGCAACTCTCATGGATGCCGTCGCTCCCAGTGGAGAGGTAATTAGATTCTCGGGGTCTGTTGACCCGGCCGACCGTGGAGATTTTTATTTCTTCCTGGTGGCCGATATTAATCCGGAAGCTGAACCGGGACACATAATTTCGGCTTCGTTAGATGGACTCACATTCAATTCGATTGGGTCGGATGCTGACAACCAACCCACTGCTTCTTTAGAAATAAAAAGCGGAATGACCGGCACCTATACCGTCGGAAATTCATCAGCTGATTTTATTGATTTCCAATCACTTTCTTCCGCTCTAAGTCAAGGAATCGAAGGACCGGTGACGGTAGAAATCATTAGTGGAACTTATAAATCCAATCTGATTCTGTCCAATATCCCCGGCACTTCTCCACGCAACACACTCTCCATCCGGGCCAAAAGCGGTCAGCGTGACGATGTCATAATTACCGGATTATATTCCGCATACGACAAAACGGGAATCATTCAAATCGATGGGACACCCTACGTCAATATCTCCGATCTGACTGTGCAAGCGGGCAATCAAAGCTTTGATAATGCCATCTACATTGCCAACGGAAGTCATCATGTCGCCATCGACAATATTTCCGTAACTGCCGACAGGGTCACATCAGGATATTCCGGCATTAATTTACTGCGATTATATTCTCCCACGTCGCAGGAAGGGCTGCACAACGATTACTTCTCACTCGAACATTCCTACTTCACAGGTGGATATACGGGGCTTTATCTGGCATCCAACGGTGTAGTCGCCTGGCAGCAAGACAAGGGATATTCTATTCGGAACAATACTTTGGATTGTATTGGCAGCAAAGGGGTTTACATCGTCGATGCCGAAAATGTCGTCTTCGATCATAACATTCTTTCACAACCCGAGCCCAAGAAAGGCTTCTATGCAACTGATTTTTACCGCCTGAAAAAAGGGCAAATTACTGCAAATCGAATTGTAATAGGAGCCGATGCCACGGCCAACGATTCTTATGGACTTTATTTCCGCCAGGCTTGCGCCGGAACGGTTGAGAATCCTCTGTTAGTCGCCAACAACGAAGTCGTGCTTCTTAACGCCCCATCTATCTATACCCGTGCATTGGTGATCAATAACGACTGCTCCAACTTCCTCGTTGCTCACAATACCCTCCGGGCATCCGGCACTACAGCTTACATCTTTGCTACGGCCGGTTCCGGAACTCCTTCGGCTATAAAGATGGTCAATAATCTGCTCATATCCGATTGCACCGCCTCAACATCAACTCCTGTATACTTCTGGAATAATACCGACTATTCAGGCTATACATTTGAGTTCAACCATCTCTTTGCGCCATCAGGATATGCAGCCAAGAACGACTCACAGCTACTCGATTTCGCCGACTTCTCTGCTCTCGTTGAAAACAATTCCAATAAATGCCAGACACCTTCATTCTATTCCGACTCTGATTCTCATCTGACTGAACTTGGAGACTTTGCTGTAGAAAATCCGCTTGCAATGGTATCAATCGACCGAGATAAGCGTAATCGCCATGAATCAAAGCCA
Source organism: uncultured Sangeribacter sp. (assembly GCA_964574285.1). GTDB lineage: Bacteria > Bacteroidota > Bacteroidia > Bacteroidales > Muribaculaceae > Lepagella. The sequence goes on from CAZNMC010000040.1 coordinate 11,093, forward strand.
ACCGCCGGATGCTACGAATACGCTCCGATTTCTACGGAAGCCCCGGAAATTCTTGAAGGTTATCCACAAATTGGGGTTGTCATGCCGCAATCGGCTTCTGTCCGCACTCGATGGAATGGTTCCGGCACTCTCTATGCCAAAATCATCGAATGGAATGAAACGGCAACCGAACCGGATGAACAATCTATGCTCTCTCAGAAAGCAGCCGATATCCTGGCCGATACCGAAACAACAAGTTCATTCGCCAATCTGAATCCGGAAACTACTTACAGGGTTTTCTTCCTCGCACTCAGTCCTCTCGGAATCAAGAGTGAAATTGTGGCGACTGCCCCATTCACTACTCCCCGCGAGATTATGCCTCTGAAAGTTTCATTCTCCAATGCGCTTGTCAACACTCTTTCAGGCGTCTCAGTCAGTCTGACTCCGACAATCTCGGGAGGAATCGAACCATACAACTTCGCCTGGACCTCACAGACTAACGCTCCACTTGGTAGCGAATCCTCCATCTCGGTAGCTCCTTCGCTTCCTGAATTCTACACGGTCAGTGTATCCTCGGCCGACGGGCAGACTTCTCAAGCTAAAATTGCTGTCGAAGTGACTGATGTCATCCCGACAACAGCTACGTTTGAAGATATTTATGTCCCGGAAGACTCAGCCCTGCGTCCTACCGGCTCAGGATGCTTCTACAGCGGTTCATATAAATTCAACTTCGGTGGAATGCCATCTAAAAACTTCTGGTATGGCTATGCTCCCTCCTCAGAGACTTCTCCGGAATTTGAATCTCTCTCCGACCAGTTCCGTTCCGCTCCCGGCGGAGCTTTCCAAGGCTCTAACTTTGCTGTCGGTTATCCGCAAGGACTGACCATTCAGCCTACCGGATCGGACGAAGCCCAAATTATTCCCGGCTTCTATGTCACAAATTCGGCCTACGCCCGCAATTCCATGACCTACGGCGATGGTTTTACCCATAAATTCACCCAGGGCGATTGGTTCCTGCTCCAAGGCCAGGTAGTACTCGAAAACGGTAAAACCGAAATACGCGACCTCATCTATCTTGCCGACTATCGAAGCGAGAATCCGGAGGAACATTATATTCTGGATTCATGGAAATATGTCGACCTATCCGAATTCGGTCCCATTAAGTCGATTACTTTCACATTCGACGGAAGCGACAAAACTCCAAAAGTAGGTCTCAATACTCCATCCTACCTTTGCCTTGACAACTTCGGGGCTCGTCCCGATGATCTGACAAGAGTCGAAACCGGCTTTGATGATGCTTCACTCCAGATACTATCTTTGGGGAACTCTGTCAGAATCGAGACTTCTCTATCCGATTATTCTGTCGAAATATTCACGCCAGCCGGAATGACACTCTTTCACTCGGAAGGAAACTCCGGAAGCGTAAATATCAAGCGTGAAGGTTGGTCAGCGGGTATATACATCGTTCGGGTAACTTCTGATCGCAATACGGTGTCACGCCGCATTATGATAAAATGATCCCAAGTAAGAACTGAAATATAGAAAAATCTGTTCTCTGCCCAGAAAAGATTCTTCTTACGATGAGGGTGTGTCAAAGTTCATCAGATTTTGACACACCCTCTTAATTCAAGTTCGGAATAAGATTTTTACTTTATGGAGATTTTTTGGGTTTTTCCTCCTTGACAGACGATGTAAAGTCCTTTGGGAAGATTGGCGATCTGGTCAGAGACATAGAGGCCCTGTAAATTATATACTTTTATCGGACCGTTTTCATAACCGTCAATGAGGAGATCGTCAACACCGGCGAGCGCCTCTTTTTTCTGGAATAAGCTCCAGGGTTGAATAGTTTTTGCTGCTTCCACTGCTTCTTTGGGCAGATACAGCACCGCGGATTCGTAAGTAGCCTTGGGGAATAAGTCTTCAGATGCAGCTACAGGTTGTTTGGCTGCATAATATACCTTTTCAATTTCGTCATTTCCATACCAAACCTCTTCTCCAAAAGTAGTGATTGATGCCGGGATGTGGATCGATTTAAATTTACAGCTGGAAAATGAATGTCTACAAAGCTCGGACACATTCTCAGGAATGTCAATTGATGTAAGATTGACAGATGCATAAAAAGCATCAGACCCTATCTTGTTGACCGTCGTAGGGATAGTATAGGTTTCACCCTTTTTGCCCGCAGGATAACCGATAAGCGTGGTCATATCCTTATTGAAAAGAACTCCGTCCTGTGAGGTGAAGTTTTTGTTGTCAGCTTCAACATTGATCTCCGTGAGCTTTTCGCATCCACCGAATGGGTTTAATTCACTGCTTAATGTGCTTGCTTTGCCAAGTATCTCTACCCCGGACGGAATAGTAACAGAAGTAAGACTCTCACAATGGGTAAATGCCTGATTTCCGATTTCTGTCAGGGATTGAGGGAAAGTAATGGATTTCAGTGCTTCACAATATGCAAAAGCAGCATTTTCGATTGTGGTGATTCCCTCGGGAAGAGTGATGGATGGAAGTAAAGAACAATAATAGAATGCGAACTGACTGATTTTTTGCACAGAAGAAGGGATATTAACCTGCTTCAAGGTTAAACAACCATAGAATGCATAACTTTCAATTTTGGTAATTGTATTGGGAAGGGTAACGGATTTAAGATTGGAGCATTTTCCAAATGTATTCTGACCGACTGTTGTAACCGTATATTCTGTGCCTCCATCTTTCACTACCGGAGGAATAATTACGTCACCTTCCAGGTTACCGTTTACGGCTTTGGTAGTAGCTGTTCTTTTATCGAAATCCAGCACCCAATATCTCATTGTCTGGCCTTCGTAGGTATAATTGAATTCACGATAGCTCGTTTGACCTCTTTTAGTAAAGGCATTCCATGGAGCGACATCACTCAAATCCCTTTGCCAGAGATAGGCCGTGCTATATATAGACTGAGGGAAAATATTGGTATTTGCTTCGGTCAAAGGCTTCGCATAATAATAGATGTATTGAATACTAGTACATTGAGACCAGATTGATGTGCCGAATTCTTTTACATTATCTGAAATAATTATAGTCGTCAGCTTTCCGCATTGTGCAAATGCGGAATTACCGATCTTTGTAACGGAGTTTGGAATAGTCAAGACGGTAAGTGCTTCACAGCTACTAAAAGCTGAATTACCGATGGTAGTTACCGAAGTGCCGAGATCAAGTTCGGAAAGACTTACACAATGAACAAAAGCTGAATTGCCGATTGTTAGTACAGAGTTCGGAATTTTAAGGGATTTCAAAGAAACATCATAAAACGAATAATTACCAATTGTAGTAACTTTGTCTGGTATGGTGACCGAAGTAAGACGCTGACATTCATATAAGGCATAGTCACCTATCGCGGTAACTGTATTAGGAATTGAAAAAGTTGATGCACTTTTAGCCATAGGATAGGATATAAGAAGGCTCATATCTTTATTATAAAGTATGCCCTCCTCAGAGATATAATTTTGGCTTTCTGCATCGACAATTATTTCAGTAAGTTTCCCGCAATTTGAAAAGGGATTAATACCAATCGATGACACCGTGGCCGGAATATTGACAGTGGTCAGGCCGCTGCAGGATGCGAAAGTGCGGTCGCCGATAGTAGTGACCGATGAGGGGATGGTGAGGGACTTCAAACTGCTGCACGAAAAGAAAGTTGTATTTCCTAAAGAATTGACTGAATTAGGAATATCCATGGCCGTCAAGGCTTTACAATTATAAAAGGCTTGGTCTCCGATAGTTTTTACTGTATTTGGGATAGTAACTTTTGTGAGTCCGGTCGAACCATACAAAGTTTTGGCTCCGATTTCAGCAACGGTATATTCCGTTTGTCCGTTTTTTGCTACCGATGGAATAGCGAGCACACCGGTGATTTTAGCACCCTGGATAGTTGAACAAGTTTTGGCTTCTTCATCCAAAACCGTGTATTTCAATGTTTGCCCTTCAAATTCGTATTCGAAATCATCGGCGAGCACCGGTAATGTGAGGAATAAACAAAGAGGTAATAAAAGAAATTTTTTCATGGAATTTTTAGTTTTTCGGGAAATCCCGATTAATAATTAATTAAATTAGCCAAAGTCTAAAATGCATGGCGTTACTTTGGGCATCTCGATACTTGAGATAACCAAACCGGATAAAATAATTAACGAGGCGGACCGGCCCTTGATAATGTCATCGGCATAACAGATGATTTATAATGCCTCGGGGTCCCCTCGTTGGCGAAAAAAATGTTGATATAAAAGAAGACGTGAGACCTGTACTGCTGCTCATCCCACGACTTGAGGCTCTGGTATTGCCCATCTCTGTAGAACGAACAAACACGAAGAAGCCTCACGCGGAATATAGTGTCACACCCAAGCAAGATGAAAAATCATACTCCTTCGGTGTAAATTATATTCACAGAAAGACATCTACTGCTTGCTTCATTCTTGACAGAGATTTAAAATTTACCAGATTTCAAGTCGTCAAGAAATAGCGTAGAGTAAACGCGTTCTTAATTAATATGTCCCGGCACGTCCTCAGACATGCCAATTCTTACAGCCTTTTTCATAAAATATGCTATCTTATGAAAGGACTGTGAAAGCAAAGATAGATATAATTTTGTAAAAAGCAAAATTTATATTCGCAAGTTTGGAATAAGAAAATAAAAAAATGTCGAATCGGCAACTTCTTCAAGTTGCCGATTCTCTTGGTAATATCTATGATATATTGCAATTTAAGTACATCACCTTAAATTTATCATCCCCTGATTATTGAAAGGGAAGGTACGGAATTTTTCTGTTAGACAAAGCGGCTACGACATCTCCCATATTTTCGGTAAATGAGACGGTCCGCGCAGCCGTCTCTGTCGGGCCGTGAGGGTATTCGGAATTTAGACGTATCAGTGTGGCTTTCGGATTTTTATACGCTATCCGTTCAAAAGGATAGCGTATGATAGCGGGAGTATTAAATCCTACTCCGAGTTCAAGGAGGACAACGGACCCCTTATCTGCATAGCGGGCCATAAACTTCTCATAACGCTCAGCGGCCTGCATCCAGTCATCATCCTGAACGAAGAATTGATTCTTACGCACATGAACATCCATATTTCCTCCACACACCGGGCATCGGGGAACGTATTTGGAATCAACCGTCAGGTCTTGAGAGTGTTTGAGGATTTCCTCTACTGTCTCTCGGTCTGAGTAAACTTGATTATGACATCCGACCGCACATTGCATTTGGCCATAATCGCCCTGAACCTCAAAAATCTTTTCCTGGTCAAAACCGGCCTTGCGAAATTGGGAATCGACATTGGTCGTAATCACAAAGTAGTTGGTGTCCCTTACCAATTTCAAAAGCTCGCGATAAAGCTGGAAGGCTCCGGGGCGGAAACGCGCATAATCGATGTGACGGGCCCAACGTGCCCAGTATTCTTCCTCAGTCGGGAAATCATAGAAACTCGATGTGTAGAGATCGGGAAAGCGATATTTCTCAATATAATCGGCAAATTCTTTCTTGAATTCCGGGCCCGAATAGTCAAGCCCGGCGGCCGCTGACATCCCGGCCCCGGCTCCTATAACCACCGCATCTGTCTCCTTCAATTTTTCACGGGCAATCATTATCCTTTCTCGAAAACTATTCATAACCCAATAATTCCTTATACAAATAATAATCAGTGTCTTTAAACACGTTGAACACAATAGCGTTCAACTGACTACCAGAATGATGCTCAAGATAGTCGCGGACAGTTGTCACGGCAATTTCAGCGGCTCTATCTTGCGGAAAATGAAATTCTCCGGTTGAAATACAGCAGAATGCAATTGATTGCAATCCCTTTTCATCGGCAAGACGCATACAATTCCGATAGCAGTCGGCAAGCAATCTGCAATCTTCTTCTGTCGGGAAATCACCATAAACAATCGGTCCTACTGTATGGATTACCCATTTCGCCGGCAAGTTATAGCCATGCGTTATCTTTGCCTTCCCGGTAGGTTCCTCATGACCCTGGGCATGCATTATTGAAGAGCATTCTTCACGCAATTGCATCCCGGCCGCTGAATGAATCGCATTGTCAATGCATCTGTGAAGCGGAATAAAGCACCCCAGCAACTGGGAATTGGCAGCATTGACGATCGCATCTACCGCAAGTCGCGTGATGTCACCTTGCCATAATCGAAGCAGAGGGTAACGTGGGGACTCAGGAATCGAGGAAAGCGAGACTATCCCCTTCGCCTTTCTCTGCTCTGACAGTTCTTCATCCTGAAGATCCAATATTTCTTTTGGTAATGGAGAGGGCAGCCGCACATTCATAAGCGAACGAAGCAGCTTGCGTTTATCGTCAATAGATGCCGGGATGGATAGACGGGCATACTCAGGGCGTTCCCGAAGGAGCGCTCTGAGCAGCGTATCAAGTTTTTCATTCTCAGAAATCATAATGAACAAGAGTTGGCGGATTGGTGCGCAGATCAAAATAATCAGCAGTTTCTGCCGGCAAGCGCAGATAGGCAAGATCCTTATAAGTCTTATATAGATGGGGCAATACCGGGTTTGTATTGAATATCTCACGTTGCACCTCGTCTGGCACATCAAAGTCAATCGTGCCATTCACTCTGGCAAACTCCGCTCCCTTCAAATCAAGAATCGCCACATTCGGATTCTGCTTCAATTGGGCATAAACCTCCTTATGGGGAGAGGTAGCGAAGTAGATGGAATCGGTTTCTTCATCGATCTTCATAATCTGGAAGATCCGCACGTGTGGTTTGCCATCCACCGACGTTGCAAATGCTACTTCTTTGTTTTTATGAAATACTTCCAATAATTTTGCGTCCATAGCTCCTTATATATTTAATATCCAATAGTGAAACGTTCCTTGTGATGAGCCGGGGTGGCAAGTTCATCCACCATAGCCTTAGCATAATCCTCAACTGAGATGAAACTGTTACCATCCTTGTCAAATATCATATCGTCCTTACCAAGTCGATAGACCCCTGTCCGCTTGCCAGGCCCGTTGGCGCCCATGTCACCAAGATTTCCAGCCGGCGAGAAGAATATCCAGTCGATATCTTTTTCGTTCATCAGAGTATTGAGATAGAATTCCCCGAGTGATTTCACGCCCGGAAGCCAGGCCTCAGGCAGCGTACCTGTATCGATGAGACGTACACCGGGCTTGACAAAGAGTGTTCCCGCACCGCCTACAATAAGCAGGCGCTTAACGCCCGCCTTCTTTGCGGCTTTAAGAATTTTGGGATAATTGGTGAGGGTTTCCTCATAAATATTCGGGTTAGCCCATCCGGGATTATAAGCGCTTATCACGCTGTCATAACCACGAAGGTCTTCCTCAAGAGCTTTCTCATCTGCAACATCCACTTTCTTTACACTCAGAGCCGGACTCTCTATCTTCATCTTATCCGGATTATGCACAAGCGCCTCTACCTGATAGCCACGGTCGAGAAGTTCCCGGAGGATAGCCGAGCCTACAAATCCGCTCGCGCCGATCAATGCTACTTTTTTATTAATCATATTCATAGAGTTTTAATGGTCTTTATAATTAAGACTCAAAAAAAACAAAGGATTGTTTATGGGAATTTCTTACTGACATTACTTTCACCTAACTTACGTCGAGGTTAGTAATGGTGACCATCAAATTACTTTTAATGGTTCCCCGACAGAAATATTAACAGATTTTAACTACCAATTTCTGTTATTTGCTCACTTAAAAACAATTTATTACTTTTGTAAAGTAATGCCATTTATCCCCATTACAGGAGTGTATTATAAATTATGGAACGACATTTCAATAAGAACGAATTATACCCCGATTGCCCTATCCGCAACATTCTCAACCGTATCAGCGATAAGTGGACGCTTTTGGTACTTTATACCTTAAATGGACATGAGTCATTACGGTTCAAGGACCTTTCGGCCGAGCTCAAAGACATTTCGCAGAAAATGCTTGTGGTCACTCTCCGAACACTTGAGACGGATGGTTTTGTAGAGCGGTTTGTCTTTGCCGAGGTCCCTCCGAGAGTCGAATATCGTCTGACCCCGCGGGCTCACTCCCTTTTCCCCATAATCAACCAACTAATTAGCTGGGCTAAAGAACACATGGACGAAATCCTATACGACCGAACGAAAGCCCTCAGCAAAAGATAAATGATTTAATACCAGTCATGTTTTTCATTTCGATTAAGTGCCTGGATCCGCGCCATTTCCTCGTCAGAAAGATTAAAATCAAAAATGGAGATATTCTCTTCCATGTGGGCCGGATTGCTTGAACCGGGGATTACCACAACACCTCGTTGCAGATTCCAGCGCAGAATTACTTGAGCAACTGATTTGCCATGCTTTTGAGCAATCTCTATTAGAACGGGGTCGCTGAGCAGTTCTTTCTGATGACCGCGACCTCCGAGCGGATACCATGCCTCTACTGCAATTCCGAGAGATTGGATATGCGGCA
>CAZNMC010000041.1:0-19404 GCA_964574285.1 uncultured Sangeribacter sp.
CGACCTTTGGGTTATGAGCCCAACGAGCTACCACTGCTCCACCCCGCGGTGTTATTTTCGACTGCAAAGGTAGATATTTTTTGGGTATTGACCAAATAATTTAATTAGAAAATTGCATTATTTCCCAAAATGACCATTAATTATATTAGTTTATTCCCTTTTAACCAATAATTTCTTAATCGTTTTGACATTCTGTGTCTTTTGGTTCAAGGTGTTCGGGAGATAATCGTCTTTTTATTGGAACACCCATTTCTCTTAATCTTTCGGTTCGACGAGTAAGCGAGCGAGGTCCTTTGGTAATAATTGATTGACAATTAGACCATGAATCTTGAGCCTGTCGTAAATTTTTTTCAATTGAAGAAAACTCTTTCATCAGTGAAGCAACAGAATCGTAGATTAATCCTCCGAGTTTTGCGACTTCATCGACATTTCGGTTTCTGGTTTCCAATTGCCAAAGATGATTTATCAGATGAATCACAGAAAAAAGATGAGTCGGAGATACGATGACCACCTTCCGTTCGAATGCATAGTCCCATAATGAATTATCAAGATTAAGGGCTGCAAGAAAGGCTCCTTCATTTGGAACAAACATAATTACCTGATCAACAGAATTTCTAACCGCTCTTGGATAATGCTTGTCGGATAATTCTTTTATATGACGTTTTACAGATTCTACATGCCGGCGCCCATATTCGGCCTTATCTTTTTCATCACTACAACTGCAATAATCCACATAGGCATTGAGGGAGACTTTAGAATCTATTATCAAACATTTTTCTCCCGGAAGAAAAACTACAATATCCGGCCTGAGCATCCGATGGGTGGTCTCATCGCGGAGCAATCCCATTTCATCGTCTCTTGTGAGTTGAGATTTATAATTTATTCCTTCTTTGAGACCTCCACGTTCAAGAAGAGTTTCTAAAATTACTTCTCCCCATCTTCCCTGCATTTGAGAATTATTCCTGAGAGCAGAAGTAAGATTTTTTGCATCCTCTCCTATTGTCTGATTAATTTCCACTAATCTATCGATATGGTCTGACAGCGATTGTCGAGCTGCATTTTCTTTTACATAAGCATCAGTGCAGGCTCTATTAAATTCTTCAAGTCGTTCTTTAAGAGGTTGAAGTAAGGAATTAATTTGCTCACCGTTCAGTTGTCGGAAATCTTGAGATTGTAATCTAAAGGATTCTTCACTAAGAGCCTTGAATTGCAGACGCATTTGGTCGATAAGAAATTTCTCGCGTTGTGTAGAAATTTCGTTCAGCTCTTTTTCTCTTTGCTCTAAGCGGGAGGAAAGTTCCGCCATGCGACGCGCGGCTTCTTCCTGATTATTTTTTTCCGCCTGGCGATAGAAAGAAATCATTAAGATGCCCCCGATTAAAAGGAGAATACAAATAATTAAAAGAGAGATTACAAGGATATTCATTAATTAAGTAATTATTTATGATGTCTTATAGATTTGAAAGCCGGGCTCTCCCATGTAGATGAATTTTCTAGAATGAACAACGCAGCAAGATTTAATTTTTCAATCATTTCCTTGGCTTTCTGCTCTCCCATAGCCATGCAAGCGGTTGCATAAGCATCTGCTTCAGTAGCAGTAGGTGCAATAATTGTTACACTTACTAATTTAGATCTTACCGGGCGTCCCGTTTTAGGACTTATTGTGTGGCCATAACGCTGATTGCCAGATTCATGATAATTTCGATAGTTGCCTGAAGTCGCTATCCCACAATTTGAAACTTCCAACACCATCGTCGAAAGCCCATTGTAACTACCTACAGCCGGGGTAGGTCGGTCTATGCTTACTCGCCATGACTTTCCTTTTTCATTGAGACCCCGGCAAACTATTTCCCCACCTATTTCCACCAAGTAATTTTCTATACCATGCTTGAGAAGCCACTCTCCTACCATATCGCAACCATATCCCTTAGCGAGTGCCGAGAAATTAAATTGAATATTGGGGTGGAGCTTATGTATAACGTCCTTTTCAATATAGGTTTTCTCTAAGCCCGTTATAGCCAACAAACTATCTAATCTCAAAGTATCAGAAGTAGGAGTATGTCCTTGTCCAAACCCCCATGCAGTTATCAGATGAGAAAGTGTGGGATCGAACATTCCGTCGCTCTCGTCATAAACACGCTTTGATACCTGATAAATATCGCTCAAGGCTTTATCGGCTACACACGAGTCGGAAAAATTTAGTTTACTCACTAAAGATGCTGAATCAAAAACAGAAACACTTTTCCCAATCGAATCTAAAAGCGGCTTGAAATATTTTCCTATAGAATCGGGACCTGAATAAGTTATATGATAGGCCGTATTCCATACAATTCCTTCAGAAAAAGAATATTTAGACCGAGAATGGCATGAAGCAAGTAGTAATATCATTCCCCCCAAAATAATACTGAATACTATTTTATTTTTACGATTTCGAGAATGGGAATTATCCATAGCATGATGCATTAATAATACAAGACAAAATTAATCATTTCCGTTTAAATTTCGTAATATAGTACAAAAATCATAATACAGTTATTATCGAATCAAATTTTTTTGTAAATTTACAGCCAATACATATTTAAGTAAGGAGCAAACCTCGAGATGCTTTTTTAATCAAAATACTAATTCTTATAAGCTATGAGAGAATCATTTGTTTTTTTAGCGGACGGATTTGAAGACATCGAAGCCATCACGGTAATTGATCTCTTGCGACGAGCTGGCCTGGTGGTAAAAACCGTATCCATTACTGCTTCTCTTCAGGTTAAATCTGCACATGGAGTGACAATCAGTGCCGATGTTTTGTTTGACAATACCCTCTTTGACAATCCCGAATGGTTAATCTTACCGGGAGGAATGCCCGGAGCTACAAATCTTTATGAATTTGCGCCACTTCAAGGATTACTTCGTCGCCAGGTAGAGGCAAAAGAAGGTCATATAGCCGCTATATGTGCTGCTCCAGCTGTTGTTTTAGGACAAATGGGATTGTTGAAAGGAGAAAAAGCAACATGCTATCCTGGATTTGAAGAGTTACTCGAAGGAGCACAACATATTGATTCTCCTGTCGTCACAAGTGGCAAATTTGTGACTGCTTCGGGACCAGCGAAAGCAATGAGTTGGGCTTTGACAATTATTCGCATTCAATTTGGAGCACAAAAATGTGAAGAGGTGGCAAACGGACTTCTTTATTTCCCCCACACAACTGACAATATTGATTACGCGTTCGGATAATAAATTTCCATCTATAAAAATAAAGAAGGTCTATTTAGATTTAGACTAAATTGAATTGGCCCCTAAAAGTTATTTGTCCAACTTTTAGGGGTCAATTCTGTAATGCATAATCGGTCTTTCTCTTTTGAGATAAAGACATTATTATTTCAAACTAAAAGAAGTACACTATCTCCAGATAGTGTACTTAAATGCATGGAGGACACAAAACTCGCGTTTATCATAGTCGCTCCGAGTAAAACATAAAAACTAAATACCTATAATATCTTTAGGAAGAAATCTTAGTAATGTGGAGTCTACGATAAGGCAAAACCCACAGAATATAATAAGATTTCAAAATCAAATTTTAAATTAAATGTTATAATCTTTGAGTTGTTCGCGGAGTTTTTTGCGAGCAAAGAAAATACGACTCTTGACTGTACCAAGGGGTAAATTCATTTTTTCAGCAATCTCATTATATTTATACCCGGCAACATAAAGACTAAACGGTTCACGGTACTCGGGGCTAAAAGCTTGCACGGCAGCTGAAATTTCTTTCACAGCGAAGGAACCTTCGGGAGTGGCCAGTCCACTATCCTGGCATACATTTAAATGATAAAGGTCTTCAGTCTGATCGATAACAGTGGCTTTTCTAACAGTCTGGCGATAATTATTAATAAAAATATTACGCATTATCGTGAAGATCCAACCCTTGAAGTTGACATTGTCAACATATTTTTCTTCGTTATCGAGAGCTTTGAGAGTTGTATCTTGGAGTAAATCTTGGGCAGCTTCGCGATTAGTGGTAAGTTGATATGCAAAACTTAAAAGATTGCCTTGAAGGCCAACAAGACGCTGCTTAAAAGATTCTTTAGTTTTCATTCTGAAGTAGGTACTTTAGTTGTTTAAGTTGTTTTACATTTGAATAACATCAAAACATTTATTTTTGTTTCGATAAAAAATAAAAAAATTTATTTTTTTTGAAATTTATTTGCGAAAGTGTTGATTTAAGGGGATTTGCAAGTTTAAATTTTTAAGAAAAAAATTGTAATTTTGCATTGAAATCTTATTTCCTTTTTCTCTCCAACCTAAAAATACATCTATAACCGTCTTCTATCTATGAGATTTGATGAGATTCTGTCAGACGAAAATATGCTTGACGCCTTATGGGATATGCATTTCGATGAATGCACACCAATTCAAGAAGCAGCAATCCCTGCGATAATTGAAGGTCATGATCTGATTGGTATAGCTCAAACCGGAACAGGAAAGACCGCTGCTTATCTCCTTCCCGTTTTGGAACGTCTCGCGTCGGGGGATTATCCTCCGGATGCAATAAATTGTATTATAATGACTCCCACCCGCGAACTTGCTCAACAAGTTGATCAGCAGATGCAAGGATTTGCATATTTTATGGGAATAAGTAGTGTGCCAGTATATGGAGGGACAGATGGAAAGACATATAACCAACAAAAACAAGGATTGAAAATGGGAGCCGATGTCGTAATTGCTACTCCTGGCAGACTGATAGCTCATTTAAGTATGGGATATGTGGACCTCTCCCGAGTAAGTTTTTTTATTCTTGATGAAGCAGATCGCATGCTTGATATGGGATTTTATGATGACATAATGCAAATAGCCAGCTATCTCCCCAAAAATCGCCAGACAATACTTTTCTCAGCGACTATGCCACCTAAAATTCAAACGCTTGCATCGAAAATACTATCTAATCCCCAGGAAATTAAATTTGCGGTTTCGAAACCGGCCGATAAAATCGAACAGATTGCTTTCTCGGTCTATGAGAATCAAAAGCTGCCTTTGCTACGGCATATTTTTAGAGAGAGCCCTCCAAGGCGAGTGATTGTATTTGCTACATCCAAATTAAAGGTGAAAGAATTATATAAAACCCTCCTAACTGATAAAATTTCAGTTGGTGAGATGCATAGTGATCTTGAGCAAGAAAAGCGCGACAAAGCTATGCTCGAGTTTAAATCGGGGAAAATTAATGTTTTAGTAGCAACTGACATTGTAGCCAGGGGTATCGACATCGATGATATAGAAATGGTTATAAACTTTGATGTTCCGGGAGAACCGGAAGACTATGTTCATCGTATAGGTCGCACTGCACGGGCTGATGCTGACGGAAAGGGGGTAACTTTTATTTCCGACCGGGAACAAGGGCGCTTTAGAAAGATTGAAACGCTACTTGAAAAAGAAGTAAAAAAAGGAGATGTTCCCACGGATCTTGGAGATACTCCAAGATGGAAAAAAGAATCGTTAAAAAAGGGAAGAAGGCCTAATCGAACCCAAAGAAACAAAAGGAAAAATAAGCAAAAATCACACAATAACGTCGCAAGCAAAAATCAAATCTCTACACTCGAACCTGCTTCTTCAATTAAGAAACCAGCCAACAAGCAAAGACGGAAGGCTCGAACCAGAAATTATAATAAAGAAAAGACAATAGAGAAATGAATGTTATCGAATTTTTAAGAAGTCGTCATTCTATTAGGAGCTATACATCTACCTCGGTATCAGATGAGATTCGGAATAAGCTTCAGGCATCCGTAACCATGATAAATACCCATGAAGCGGGAATTCACTTTGAACTTCACTGGAATGATCCAAAACCATTTGAAGGTTTCAAAGCAAGTTACGGAATGTTTAAAGGCGTTCAAAATTATTTAGCATGTATAGTAGATTTGTCATTTCCACATGTCTATGAACGAGCTGGTTTTTTTGCTCAACAATTTGTAATGGATGCAGTCAAATTAGGGTTGGGAACTTGCTTTGTGGGAGGAACTTATAGTCCGAATATGATAAAAACCTATCTAAGAGTCGATTGGAAAATATTGTTTGTTGTGACAATAGGATATCCATCAGAAAAGGCTCAGACATTTCTCTCAGGACTGACTATGAAGTATGCCCATCGGAAAAATCGACAGATCAATGATTTTTTTGTAGAAACTAACCAAATATCCTATTCTGACGCTAAGGAGAAAATGCCTTGGCTGGAGATCGGACTTACCGCTTTAGCATGTGCTCCTTCCGCACTAAATAAGCAGCCTGTTCGGATTACGCCTATAGTTCACCCTGAATACACAATTAAAGCATTTGTGGAAGAGGAATCACCCAACGCCTTGATTGACTTGGGAATTGGGAAATATAATTTTAGTTTAGCTGCCAACGGTGAATGGGAATGGGGAAACGGGGGATTATTCTTCCATAATTGTGATTAGTCAACAGTTTACTTGCTTGATTGCATTGTTAAGGTGAAGGAACCGTATCAGAGTTTCCCGCATCAAATTTCTTACAACGGTTGGATTTAATTATCAAATAGTTCTGTAAAAGCCGGAATAACGTGTCGTTTTGTCCTTCCGTCAATTCTGCATCAGTTTCTGGTGAAACTGCCATATTAATTTCCGTCAGTTTAGCTTGAAAAGATGAATCAAGGCGCAATATAGCTAACGTATCGGAAGCACCTTTCATACTGTCGGTGTACATCAGCGTAAGGTGCTTTACATCTTGATATAAGGTAATTGCCGAATTATCTTCCAAAGTTTCTGTCTCAGACCTATTACATCCTAACATCCATAAAAAACCACTACAAAGAACAGTAAGAATTATCCATTTCATTATAAATGTACCAATTTTGGTTTAAGATATTTAGCAGTATATGAATCTTGAGAGTTAACAATTTCTTCCGGAGTACCTACTGCCACAATTTGCCCCCCCTTATCTCCACCTTCCGGACCGATATCAATTACATGATCGGCAGATTTGATAATATCCAGATTATGCTCGATAATAATAACAGTATTCCCATTGTCTACCAGTCGATTTAATGATTTTAGTAAAGTCGAAATATCATGGAAATGTAAGCCGGTGGTAGGCTCATCGAAAATAAATACTGTATGACCCGGTTTTTCCTGGGAAAGAAAGTAAGCTAACTTTACCCGCTGATTTTCCCCACCGGAAAGAGTGGAGGACGATTGTCCCAGTTTAATGTATCCAAGCCCAACATCCATTAATGGTTTTAGGCGCTTTATGATGCGTTTTTCTTGAGAACCCGAATGAAGAGAAAAGAATTCGATGGCTTCTGCTACCGTCATTTCTAACACATCATAGATACTTTTACCATAATAAAGAGCATCCAGGACTTCTTTTTTAAATCGTTTACCTCCACAAACATCACACGTAACACGGATATCAGCCATAAATTGCATGGGAATGGTCATTGTGCCCTCTCCTTTACATTCTTCACATCTTCCCCCCTCTGCATTGAAGGAAAAATAAGCGGGGGTAAATCCCATCTGTTTGGATAGCTGAAGTTCGGAAAACAATTTACGGATTTCATCGTAAGCTTTCAAGTATGTAGCCGGATTACTACGGGAAGAAACTCCAATAGGATTTTGATCTACAAATTCTACAGATTTTATTTCTTCTATATCGCCAAGTAGTTTTCGGTGTGTGCCAGGGGCATCTCCGGGTTCACCAAGCCGTCGCAATAAAGCTTTGTAAAAAATTTCTTTAACAAGAGTTGATTTTCCGGAACCACTTACTCCGCTAACAACCGTCATCACGCCAAGGGGAAAAGTAACATCAATATTTTTTAGATTATTTTCCATTGCCCCTTCAATTCTAATGGATTTTTTCCAGTTTCGACGGATGGGATTATAATCAATTTTATGTTTTCCACTTAAATAATCCACAGTGTATGACTGGCTTGGAATTTCCCTATTCAGGACTTGGTTAAGATTTCCTTGGAAGACTACTTCTCCTCCCAAGCGACCCGCATCTGGCCCAATGTCAACTATTCTGTCAGCAGCCAGCATAATCTCTTCATCGTGCTCGACCACTATCACAGTGTTGCCGATTTGTTGGAGATGGCGCAAGACCGAGATGAGTCGTTGAGTATCACGAGAATGAAGGCCAATAGATGGTTCATCAAGAATATACATTGCCCCAACCAAAGAAGACCCCAAACTTGTAGCAAGATTAATACGCTGGCTTTCTCCACCCGAAAGAGTCGAAGACAATCGATCCAACGTAAGATAATTCAATCCCACTTCCGATAGGAAGCTAAGACGGCTTCGGATCTCAAGTAAAAGTCGCTTTCCAATTTTCTCATCAAAATCTGAAAGCTGAAGTTCCTTAAACCATTGCAAAAGCTCTAAAACAGACATTCTGACTAAATCTGTAATAGTCTTTCCTCCGATTTTTACGTATTCTACATCCGGTCGCAATCTTGAACCATGACAATCCGGGCACTGTGTCTTACCTCTATACCGAGCCTTAAGGACTCTATATTGAATTTTATATTGGTTTTCATCAACCCAATGGAAAAAACCATCAATTCCAAGCCAGTCCTCCTTCCCATGCCAAAGGATATTTCTTTCAGAACGAGAAAGCTCAATATAGGGTTTATGAATTGGAAAACCGAGTCGGGAGGCTTTTGAAATCAAATCTTGCTTCCATTCGCTCATCTTTTCCCCTTTCCAACATTGTACGGCGTCTTGAAAAATGGTTTTACTTTTATCAGGAATTACGAGATCCTCACTTATCCCCAATATTTTACCAAAACCTTCACATGTGGGACATGCTCCATAAGGATTATTGAAATTAAACATTATATCGGAAGGCTCACGAAATTCAATACCATCAGCTGTAAATCGTTTTGAGAATTGATGTTCTCGAACGCCATCCGGAGTCCAAAACATCAATACACATTCTTCATGTCCTTCATAATATGCCGTTTCAATAGAGTCTGTAAGTCGACTTATTTCATCTTTGTCATTTCTAACAGTTAGTCTATCAATAAGAAGGCGATAATACTCCGGTGAAGCCGCAACGTTCTCCTCAATTAAATCACTTATGTCAATGAAATCACCGTCCTTTTCTACCCTTGTAAAGCCTTCTTTAAGAAAAATTTCCAATTGTTGAGAAAAACTACGACCTTCCGGGATATGAATATTCGCAAGAATAGCCATTCGAGTTCCCTCCGGATAGGAGGAAGCCGTGGAAAGAATATCAGCTATCGTGTGGCACTTCACTTCTTCCCCACTTAGGGGGGAATATGTGCGTCCAATACGGGCATAAAGCATACGTAGATAATCGTATATTTCAGTCGCCGTTCCCACCGTACTTCTTGGATTACGAGTATTTACTTTCTGCTCAATTGCTATTGCAGGAGGTAAGCCTTTTATATAATCACATTCAGGTTTCGACATTCTTCCGAGAAATTGGCGTGCATAAGAAGAAAGGCTTTCGACATAGCGCCGTTGTCCTTCTGCATACAAAGTATCAAATGCCAAGGAAGACTTTCCAGAGCCACTGACTCCGGTTATCACTGTAAATTGATTTAAAGGAATTTCAAGATTAATATTTTTTAAATTATTAACCCTCGCACCTTTTATGACTATATTTCTATTATTCATGTAGCTATAGTAATATGAGAAGAAAGGAAACCCAATAATTAGTCGTTTGAAATCACAATCGGATTTTCATCAATTTCGGGAATCTCAAAATTTTCAAAAAAGAGATCAAGACGATCTAAGGGTATAACAATATCGTCATAACCTAATCCTCTACGCCTCATTAATCTATTTTGACAAACTTCTTTTGATACTTTAAGATATACAAGTGTGGGAATATATCCCTGAGCTTGAATCATATCTCGGATTTGATCTCGCTTCAAACGCTTACACAAACAGCTATCAACTACTACTCTATTTCCCTTTTTCAGTTCGGTAAGAATACGAGAATTAAGTTGATCTTCTGAGTTAAGTGTAAGTATCTTTTGTTCTTCAAAAGGGAGTAGATGAAAGGCAGATCCATATCTATCCCATATTAACTTGTCGAGCGAAATGTTAACCCAACCATAAGATTCTAATAATTTGGCTAACGACGTTTTACCACTTCCACTAATTCCACACAGAATTACAATTTGGCAGTTCGTATTTTCATGTATTCGAACTGCTTCTCGGATTACCTCTTTCGAAAACATTATTTATGTAACGCGGATATAAGTGTTTTCTTATTATCACTTTTCAAGTTTGTATAAAATAGCATCAAGAAGCAAAGTAGTATCCATGTTTGAAAGATGCTTTAAATCAAATTCTTGGAGATGTTCTTTAAACTTCTTCTTAAATTTATCTAAAGGCATCATACGTGCAGCTTCAACATAGTATGCGATCCCTTCCTTTAAATCACCGGTTAAAAGTGAAATAAGGCCGGATCCAAGATAATCAATGGGGTCTGCTCCGGAAAGAAGCAAGAGATTAAATTGATCTCTACTCTTTTGATATTCTTCTTTTTGAAGGGAAGTCCAGGCAAGAAGTCTCTGGGCCTCTATATTTTCAGGAAAAAGATATGTAAGCTTATAGAGATACTTTAATGCCGTCTCATAATCCTTTGCTTTATAATACATTTGTGATGCCTTTAGAAGCAACTTTTCATTGTTGACATCGCCTTCCAAAAGCTTGGCATATATTTCTGCACTACGATTAAAATCAGGATGCTCTGACGACGCTATTAGCGATGCCAACCTCTTCAGAAGCCATTTCCCATCTGGTTTAATCAAAAGAGCTTTTTCATAGGTGGACAATGCGGCGGACTTCCTTCCAATGTTTTCCTCGCAGTATCCTATCTGCTCAAGAAGATGAGCATCCATGTCATTATTGATAAACTGAAAGAGAGGTAACGCTTCAGAATAAAGTCGACGGGAAAAATAATAGGCAGCTGTAACTTCTGCTAAATCGGTTTCACATATTACATCCCAAAGGAGTCCAAGATTAGAAAGACTTATTGACGGATAAAAACAATCGGGAATCTCTTTGCCATTCTTAAATAGTTTGACAAATCGATATAAATTACGGATAAATTGCCGTGATTCTACTACCAAAGAGCTATCCTTTTCACTTGGTGCTTGAGATTTATTTTCTTCCTGTAACTGCTCAAATTGTTGGGACACAGCTGCTGACATTTGTTTTAGCTGCTCTACAGGTATTCGATCAATTGCAAGTGCAAAAGAATACTTATCTGAATCAGCCATCATTGTAGCCCTTTGAAAAAAAATTGTAATATCAGGAAGTTGTTTTTTTCTGTATCCACCAAGAGCGCTATGATTTTCATTAAAAGGAATAAACCAATTGGATGCATTCCTGAAAAAAGGAAAATTCTTAAGATTTGCAAATGCTGCCATCATAAGGTCTGCACCCTCACTTTGAAGTTCATTTAATTCTTCAAGTTTCTTTCGTAATCCACTATGTTCCAACATTTCAGCCCATTCAGGGTTATCCTCCAATTCTGAAATATCCGCTCCGGTCGAAACGTCACGCATTCGACGCACGATATCAGGTCCTAATTTCATGATTCCAGGAATAACATCGTCATTCATAGTTTTTCTTACGATGTCAGTATCAGTCGTGCGAATCACGGTTTGGGCAATAAGGCGGAGTTTATTTTTCATTATAGGATTATCTCTCCAGAGAGTGATTCGATCTTTCAAAGCGCCATAACAGGCCGCCCGCTCTGGGAAAAGAGCGAAAGTTAAGAAAATTCCTACTAATGCAATGGCGCTTAATCTATCTGATAAAGGGCTCTCACTAATAGAAACCAAAAGTTCAAGCTTGACTTCATCGTATATAAATAAACTACCTACTATTAGGCCAGATAAGATTAGTTGAGGGATAACCGAATTTTTTTCTGCATTAAGAAGGGCTTCTTCCAAGTTTTTTTTATCTGAACGTGAAAGATGATAACGGGTTCTAATAAATTCGAATAAATCGACAAGCAGTTGATCGACTTCATTCTGCTTATCCGATACATCTTCGGGAGAGACCCCGAGGTCATAGAGCGAATTTAGACTTTCTTCTTTGACAAAACACTCATGCAAAATTGAATCCAACCCTTTTCCTCGTATATCCGACAGTCGCATCGAACTATACCAATCAAGAGGAGAATCTTTTTTTTCTGTTTCTATCTGTATTTTGTCAGCAATTCTAAGTAATTTCTCTCGAATAGCTCCCAATTGATCTTGACGAGAGTTATCTTGATAACCTTCAGTCAAATAATGAAGAAGATATTTATAAGTCTTTTCAGTATCCTCCACTTCCGAACGAAGGGAATGGGAATCATCTTTTATTAACGCCTTGACAATAACAAATGCTTCACTCAGAGGGGCCGAAACGATTTGAGAAATATGCTTTGAACCAAAATCTTTAGGGGTCATAATCGAAATATTCAAAAATTCCAAGAATTATATTGCATTCCTATAACAAATAACGTGCCAAAATTGTGGTGAAAATTAAGGTTTTTTATTATCTTTGCAATCTAAAACTATTTTGACCAAAACTATATACTTCAATTTGTAAAAAAACCAAATATAAATCATGGTTATTCAACGCATTCAAACCCTACTGTTGCTTTTGGCAGCTATTGTAATGGGCTGTTTCTGTTTTTCTGAAATAGGACAAGTTTCAACAGCAGATTTTACATTCTCTTTTAATTCACTTGGTTTCACTTATGAGGGAACACCTACGGACGGTGCGCCGACAGGCACATATTTTCACACATGGTATTTCTTCTGTTTGTCAATCCTATGTGTTTTGATGCCGATAGTAGCCATATTTTTATATAAAAATTTATCCTTACAAAAGAAATTAGTCGTCTTTTCAATGCTGTTCACTATAGCCGCGTTCTGTGTGGCTTTATTATTAGGGCAAACTGCCATAGATGCTTCCACAATTAATTGGAACTATACAGTTATGTGTGCTCCGGTACTTGCCCTCATATCCCTTTGGCTTGCATGGCGCTATATTAATCGCGACCAAAAGCTGCTTGCATCTGTGGATCGGATACGCTAAATGCAAGAAAAAAATTAGATATACATTTTAAAGAAAAATATAACGCGACTTTACAGTCATGGCAAAAGAACTTAAATATCTTACAAAGCGTTCAGATAATTATTCGCAGTGGTACAATGAATTAGTTGTCAAAGCAGATCTGGCAGAGCAATCAGCCGTAAGAGGATGTATGGTTATTAAACCGTATGGCTATGCAATTTGGGAAAAGATGCAACGTCAACTGGATGATATGTTTAAGGCAACCGGCCACCAAAATGCCTATTTCCCTCTCTTAATTCCTAAATCTTTTCTTAGTCGTGAAGCCGACCATGTGGAAGGGTTTGCGAAAGAGTGTGCGGTGGTGACCCACTATCGTTTAAAGAACGATCCGGAGGGAAATGGTGTAGTTGTTGATCCCGAAGCGCGATTAGAAGAAGAATTGATCATTCGTCCTACTTCTGAAACCATCATTTGGAATACTTATAAAAATTGGATTCACTCTTATCGTGACCTCCCTATTTTGGTGAATCAATGGGCAAATGTCTTCCGATGGGAAATGCGCACTCGGATGTTTTTACGTACCGCTGAGTTCCTTTGGCAAGAAGGACATACTGCTCATGCGACAAAAGAAGAAGCTGAGACTGAAGCAATAAAGATGCTCCATGTTTATGAATCATTTGCACAGGATTATATGGCAGTCCCGGTAGTAACCGGTGTAAAATCAGCTAATGAACGATTTGCCGGTGCTTTGGAAACATATACAATTGAAGCTATGATGCAAGATGGCAAAGCTCTTCAATCAGGCACATCACATTTTCTTGGCCAAAATTTTGCCAAAGCATTTGATGTTACTTTTATGAATAAAGACAATAAGCCGGAATATGTATGGGCAACTTCATGGGGGGTATCGACACGCTTGATGGGAGCACTGATCATGACTCATAGTGACGATAATGGTTTGGTTCTCCCTCCACGTTTAGCTCCGATCCAGGTAGTTATTGTGCCAATTTATAAAGACGATGACCAACTTAAATCAATTACCGCAAAGATTTCTCCAGTAATTGAAGACCTACGTAAACGAGGTATCAGCGTAAAATACGATGATGCGGACAATAAGCGCCCGGGCTTTAAATTTGCAGACTATGAAGTGAAAGGTGTACCTATTCGCTTGGCTATTGGGGCAAGAGATCTCGAAAACGGCACTGTCGAAATCATGCGTCGAGACACTTTGGAAAAAGAGACCGTAGCTTTTGACGGCATAGTTGAGGAAATCGTTCGGTTGCTTGAGGACATTCAATCTAATCTCTATCGCAAAGCACTAACATTGCGTGAAGCCAAAACTTATACGGTTGACACCTATGATGAGTTCAAGGAACAAATTGAAAAAGGAGGTTTCATTTTAGCTCATTGGGATGGTACGCCGGAGACTGAAGAAAAAATCAAAGAGGAAACTAAAGCGACAATTCGATGCATTCCATTCGACGGGGACAAGACCCCAGGCAAATGCATGGTAACTGGTAAACCATCTGCGCAGCGAGTTTTATTCGCAAGATCTTATTAGGCTTAGTAATCCCTGTATAGTACGGAATCACGTTATACGACTTGAAATAATAGGAGACAAATCAAAAAAAATGAGAAATCGAGCCAAAGTTGCCCTCACATTGATAGGAATAGCTGTCGGGATTTTGCCGATGTGGAGTTTAACTCCCGAAGATTATTGTGATCCAGCAGTCATTACTCCGAAGTCGATTAAAGCTATGACACCGCTTGTCGATGGTGTATCCTATGCTGCCATCTCAGAAAAAAAAAATGCCATAGAGATATATAGCTACAAGACGGGTAAAAAGACGGGGGAGCTATTTACTTTATCGGGAGTAAAAGGCGATCTGAAGATTGATGAGTTCGACGGATACATTTTGTCGGCCAATGAGAAGAAAATTCTGCTGTGGAACAATGTAAAAAAAATTTATCGCCATTCCTTTACAGCAGAATATTATGTATATGACATCGCAAGGTCCACTTTGAAACAGGTATCGACAAAAGGACCACAAAGAGGAGCTACATTGTCTCACGATGGAAGAATGGTCGCTTACACCCGTGACAACAATATTTATATCTCTAATCTTAACTACGACACCGACAATCCAATCACCACAGATGGTCAGACAAATTCCATCATTTATGGTACTCCTGATTGGGGATATGAAGAGGAATTCGGAGTCGAAAACACCATGCGCTGGAGTGAAGATGACAACATTCTTGTCTTCATGCGTTTTGATGAATCGAAAGTACCCACGTATAGTTTCGACAACTATCGAAGCTATTGCGAAGATAATCCCGACGAGGATCTATATCCTGAAAGCTATCATTATAAATATCCTTTGGCCGGTTATCCAAATTCTATCGTATCGCTCCACGCATACGACATGAATACTCGTGTAACGAAAAAAATGGATTTGCCTCTGACAGAAACTGATTATATCCCTTCAGTGGAGTTTGCTGGAAGTCGAGTGATGACTATGGTGTTAAATAGAGCACAAAATCGATTGACACTTTATTCAGTCAATCCGGGATCGACTGTTGCTCAAGCTGTCTTGACTGAAACAAGCAACGCGTGGCTCTCTCCGGCAGCCTATCAGATGGTAAAGTATTATAAAGACTATTTTGTGATTGGCAGCGAACGGACTGGCTATCGACATCTTTATAAATACAATTATTCCGGAACTTTATTGTCTGCATTGACTAAAGGTGATTTTAATGTAACTGCTTTTTATGGAATTGATTCCAATGGGATAGCGTTTATTCAAGGCACTATGCTCGGAGCAGTGAATCGAAATGTAGCCACGATTGACGGGAATGGAAAAATGAATCTGCTTCATTCCGTTGAA
The DNA here is from genome assembly GCA_964574285.1 of uncultured Sangeribacter sp. Classification (GTDB taxonomy): domain Bacteria; phylum Bacteroidota; class Bacteroidia; order Bacteroidales; family Muribaculaceae; genus Lepagella. Next base: position 15,935 of record CAZNMC010000041.1, read on the forward strand.
GGATTTGAAAGTGCATCGTTCAGTTCATCTTTAGCCTACTATGTAAGAACCTATAGCAATATTTCCACCCCCACTCAATATACTCTTTGGCACACCCGAGGAAATAAGATTGCAGATCTTGAATTGAATGAAGAATACGCTCACAAATATGCATCGGCCCCACATAAAGAACTTCTGAAGGTAAAAAATGCTGAAGGAAAAGAAATGGATGCCTATATAATTCGCCCGGCGGACTTTGACCCCACTCGGAAATATCCTTTGCTGATGTATCAATATAATGGACCGGACTCTCAACAGGTTTTAAATCGTTGGTCGATGGAGGGAGTTTATTATCTTGCATCCGAAGGCTATATAATTGGGTGTGTCGACGGACGAGGGACCGGAAATCGAACTCGTGAGTGGGCCAATTGTGTATATCGTCAACTGGGACGATATGAAACTGAGGATCAATTGTCCGGTGCGCAATATTTTTCCGGTCTTTCTTATGTGGATTCAGAGCGGACCGCTTGCTTTGGTTGGAGTTATGGTGGTTACATGACTTTAATGGAGCTTACATCAGAGAGGAGTCTTTTCAAAGCTGGAATTGCAATGGCTCCAGTGACTGATTGGAGATTCTACGACTCAATTTATACAGAAAGATATATGGGGCTGCCGTCGGAAAATCCGGAAGGCTACATTTTAGCCTCTACCCTTCCACGCACCGAACGTCTTGACTCGCGCCTTTTGATTATGTCCGGCACAAGCGACGATAATGTTCATTTCTACAACACTTTGAAATTTACTTCAAAGCTGAACTCGGAAGGAAAACTTTGTGACATGATGGCTTATGCGGGATTTGAACACAGTCTGCCAATGTGTAATGCCCGCACAATGTTATTCCGTAAAATCTTACAGTTCCTTTCTCAAAATCTCAAATAGAAGATTTTTCTTCTCTCCTGTTTTAACGCAATACGTTTTACCTCTCTCTAAAATCAATGCACTCATGCAATCACTACAAAAGATAACGACTGTCCAGTTATACATGATGTGGAGAAACCTCTCCATGACACTATTACTCCTCACTGTATTGTTATCGCTCTCACGGTTTCTACCGCCTATTTGCACTCCTCTGATTGCACTGGGATGTGCAGCAGTTTTGTATAAAACAATTTACAAATTTTATCAAGGAGACAAATCGGTGTGCGTTCTGATTCCCTACAGTATGTTTGTCTGTGTGGTAGTCTATGCTGTCGTCTCGATTTTGATGAATCTGTTTGAGATATGGCATATTGTAGAGCTTTCACCTGAATTTGTGTTTTTCAATAAGCCGTTTATTCCATCGTTGATTCTCAATCCAGTTTGTTTTGTTTGCTTGGGAATAATGTACTTGCGTCGACGTCGATTAAAAGTATGCATAGAGTGTCGTCTTGCGGGAGGAGCAAGCGCATCCCAAGGCCGAATGGGAAATTTGATATGCTCTGAGTCGACTTTTCAGCTTCGCAACCTAATGTTGCTCTTTGGAGGACTAACGGCTGCCGTATGGGTCTATTATTTGCTCTTCTACATTAAGATTAATGCTAATGCGCGAGATTGGTATGTATTCACCTGGCTCAATGTAATTGCCTATATTGGGGCAGAACTTTATTTCATATTCCGATACTTCAATCTTTATCTCGACTTCAAAGAGAACAACGAAATTATCAGCGAAGAGGAGATGGAAGATTTGGGCGCACAGACATACGTTAGATATTATTTAGTATGCGAGAATAATATGTATGTGGACGTTCATAGCGTAGAAAACTTTGCATTGAAATTGGAAGTTATTGATACTCCTTTTCAGACGCGACGAGCTGTCAATGGAATGACAATGGCAGAATTGAAGCAAATTATCACTCAAATGACAGGTATTTCCGATGGTGAGCTCCGCTTCTTTTATGGACGAAAACATCCAGCCCTCCCGAAGTTGAGTCTTTTACGTTATTTTTATTTTGTCGAGCCCCAATCAGATGGAGAAATGCCAGAAGTGCGCACCAAGGGTGAATGGATGAACTACGATACTTTTCAACGCATTTATTCGCAAGAGACTTCAAAAATGTCGCGTCTTCTTGTTGCCGACAACACTCGGTTGGCCACCATCATACTGACTGAAAAAATATTTGATGAAAACGGGTTTAGGAAGACACATCTGCGCTCCTACAGCCCTACCTATAACCTGAAAGATGTTCGCCACTCTTCTCTTGATTTTCAAGATGATAAATGGATTAGAATATCTCTCTTTAATAGCGATACTCCTTTCTATCGATTTAAACGCTGGATGCGTAAAATGATGCGTCGAGGGGCAATATATGAGAGATGATAATTTAATAATTCAGAAGATAATCAAACTTGAAACAGTGGGGCTCGATGCATGAAATCAAAGAGTTGGAGGATTACGACTTAATTGCAATTGTTGGACCGACGGCTTCCGGCAAGACTCGACATGCTGTAGAGTTGGCATATAGTATCGGCGCGGAGATTTTGAGTGGCGACAGTCGACAGGTCTACCGCCACATGACTATTGGAACAGGGAAAGATTTAGATGAGTATGGAGATGTACCCTATCATTTAATTGATATATGCGATGCCGGAGAGAAGTACAATCTGCATAGATATCTGAAAGATTTTGAATGCGCGTTTCGTTCCATAAAAGATAGAAATAAACCGGCGATACTTTGTGGTGGTTCGGGAATGTATTTGGAAGCGGCTATATCTGGAATTACCCTTCCAGAAGTGCCGGTAAACTTAAAGCTCCGCAAAAGTTTAGAGGGTAAATCGCTTGAAGAACTTTCCAAAATCCTAACAAATATGAAACGGCTCCATAATGTTACGGATATTGATACGGTAAAACGTGCAGTAAGAGCTATTGAAATCCAAAATTACTATCAAGACCATCCTGAAGAAGCACTTTTAGCTGACAAAACTCATGTCAGACCAAAAAAAACTTACATAATTGGTATTGATATTCCTCGCGAAGACCGGAGACGACGTATTACGGAGCGACTTCAGACTCGACTCGAACAGGGGATGATCGAAGAAGTAGCTAATTTGCTTCAGATCGGTTTATCGCCTACTGATTTAATATATTATGGATTGGAATACAAATTCGTAACGCTATATCTACAGGGAGAGCTCACTTATGAAGAAATGTTTTCAAAATTGGAGACGGCTATTTTTCAATTCGCAAAACGCCAAATGACGTGGTTCCGGGGTATGGAACGTCGCGGCTTTAAAATTCATTGGCATCCCTACAATAAACCTTTAACTTTCTAATTCCTGTTAAATTTTGAATGAGACAGGCCCCCAAAGTACCTTTTTATCCAATACCACAATATTTTAAATCATCTTGGTTAGGCTAACAACCTTTATTGATAATTTTGCCAAATGATTTTGGAGAGCCACACGGCACTTTCATTTAAATTTTAAATAATCGCATAATACCCTTACCCGATTCC
>CAZNMC010000042.1:0-18154 GCA_964574285.1 uncultured Sangeribacter sp.
CCATCTCTTTATATTTCACCAATGTGTTGTAAACAACAGAAGCTACAGAACCTTTCTGCTGGCGGCAACGTTGCATTGCAGCATCAATTTTATTTGCAGCAAGGTCAGCTTTGATGTCAGCAACAAATTTAGTAGTGTTGCCCTTACCTGATGCAGAGCTGATTGCAATCCAACGTTCGATTGAAAGCACAATCACAGTGAGAAGCAAAGTCATAAGGATAGGTACGATGAAACCACCTTTGTAGACAGTACCTGCAAGGTTGAGGGGATGGTTAGCAGTGTCGCCACCCTCAAAGTTTCCTGAATAACCCATGCCGAAGAGGAAGATACAAACGGCGCAGATTGCACAAACGATAATCACGATGAAAGCGTTACGAATACCGCGAACATTGCTGATTTTTTCCTCCTTCTTGATTTTTGCAGCCATAGGCTTCGGAGCCTGGGGCTTAGGATTCTGAGTGTCCATAATGTGTTTGTTAGTGTTTTGTTAAGTAATTATGAAGTTAATAATTAATTTCAAGACCTACTTTCTTATCCTTATCGGATTCTTCCCCATCGGAGGGCGAAAAAAGTATAAAACGCAAAAAATTCGGTTTCGCATCGGTTTCCGTTCCTTACTATTAAAAGAGAGGAATTAGAATCTCCCAAATTGAAAAGGCCGGCTGTTGGAAAACGTCAAGAAACCCTTTTTTTGACAATGCAAAGTTACAATTTATTTTTAAATAGTCAAATTTAAGCCTTCTTTTTTTATAGCTGAAAGCATGTTTTAGCATATTTTCTGTTTTAAAGCAGAAATAAAATATAGTTCGGATTTAAAATCGACTTAACTGTGCCATAAAAGATTTTCTCGTTCTCCTAATATTTATAATCAAAAAAAAGACGCGTTGCACGATGGAATGAATCCAGTTGCAACGCGCCTCTAAAAATATCTCTATATTACATAATATGCTATTTATTTTGCATCATTTTTCGATTGCAGCAATTCCGGGAAGAGTTTTCCCCTCTATTGCTTCTAACAAGGCTCCTCCGCCGGTGCTGACGTATGAAACACTGTCGGCCAACCCAAATTTATTGACACAGGCCACGCTATCGCCTCCTCCCACAAGGGAAAAGGCTCCATTGTCTGTGGCCTCTACAATTGCATCCGCAATTGCACGAGAACCTTTGTCGAAATTAGGAAATTCAAAAACTCCGGCCGGTCCATTCCAAAGGATAGTTTTTGCAGGTAAAATTACTTTTCTGAATTCAAGAATTGAATCGGGTCCGGCATCCATTCCCATCCAGCCGTCAGGAATATCATTAGCTTGACAAATCTGTGTTTTTGCATCGTTAGAGAATGCATCAGCAGCTACACAATCGCTGCCCAGCACAAGATTTACGCCTTTCTCCTTTGCTTTTTCGATAATATCCAAGGCTAACTGAAGCTTATCGTCTTCGCAGATTGAGTTTCCAATCTTTCCACCCATTGCCTTAGCAAAAGTATAAGTCATGCCACCACATAAGATCAAATTATCTACTTTTTCCATCAGATTCTCGATAATACCAATTTTTGTAGATACTTTTGATCCGCCCATAATAGCAGTAAAAGGTCGTTTTATGTCTTTAAGAATATTATCGACAGCAGTCACCTCTTTTTCCATCAAAAATCCGAGCATCTTATCTTGCTTATCAAAATAGTCTGCAATTACTGCAGTAGAAGCATGCTTGCGATGGGCAGTGCCAAACGCATCATTTACATAGACATCGGCATAAGAGCCTAAGGTCTTGGCAAATTCTTTCTGGCGTTCCTTCATTTCTTTGGCTGCCTCGCCATAATTCGGGTCATTTTTGTCGATTCCAACGGGCTTTCCTTCCTCTTCCGGATAGAAACGAAGATTTTCCAAAAGCAGAACCTCTCCGGGCTTAAGATTCTTGGCCTGCTCACTTGCTTTCATACAATCCGGGGCAAACTTAACTTCTCTACCCAAAGCTTTAGCGACAGCATCACGAATCTGCTCCAATGAGAGTTTGGGATTAACCTTACCCTTAGGCTTTCCCATGTGGGACATCAAAATCAGACTTCCGCCATCATCCAGGATTTTACGCAGAGTGGGAAGTGCACCACGAATTCGAGTATCATCTGTAATGTTACCATTTTCATCCAAGGGGACATTAAAGTCTACCCTAACAATTGCTTTTTTATCCGCAAAATTATAATTTTCAATTTTAGCCATATCGGTTGAAAATTTTAGATTCTGTTAATGATTAATACTTCAATACCTACTGGGTATATCAGCAAAGGGATTTGTTTACGATACAAAGTTAAATAATCTCTCCCGACCCGACAAAATCTACCGGCAGGAGAGATTAAATTGAAAGATTAATATTATCAGAAGATAAATATCTACTAATTGAAATTATGCTTCTACCGGTTCATTTTGTCTACGAGCGGAAACAATGCATTTCCACACAATAGCAGCTACGACTGCGCCCACAAGCGGACCGACAACCATAATCCAAAAATCGGGCCATGCATTGGGGGCAAACAGTGCCGGACCAAAAGAACGAGCAGGATTTACAGAGCAATTATCTACTGGAATGCCCACGATATTTACTAAACCAAGAGCCAGACCAATAGCAGCTCCAGCGGCCGACGAGGTGCCAAATTTAGAAGTAGCGCCCAAAACAGTAAAGACAAAGAAGAATGTCAGAAGGATTTCCATCAAAAGAGCCATTTGCCAGGTTGCTCCTTTCTGAAGTACATTAGTGGCGAGATATGAGGAATCTCCTGTCCCACCGATGGATTGAGTGATACCGCCAAAATCAAAGCCTACACTTCCAAGCATACCAAAATCCATAAGCCACCAAAGGAAGGCCGCGCCAACAGCAGCACCCAAAAGCTGAGCTACAACATACCCACACAAATCACGAGCGGAGAAATTTTTATCAGTTAGATATACTCCAAGAGAAACCGCCGGATTGACATGACATCCGGAAATTCCACCGATTGTGTAGCACAAAGCAAGAAGAACAAGGCCAAAACAAAGACCAATGCCCAACACTCCAATTGCAGGACCGGCAAGAACAGCACTTCCACAAGCAAGCAGTACCAGAAACATAGTACCAAAAAACTCTGCCAAATATTTTCTCATAATGAAAACAATTAATATTAATAATTAGAAGTAGATATAGTTTACACTTATAACGTTTGATCTGAGAAAACAGTTTTATGGTAAAAAAAATTAATAAAAAATTGCTTCCCACGACAGGGTCAACATAACTTTTGAGGAAGTTCAAACGTTGAAGGTTATATAGAGAACTAACTCTACAATTGTTTCCACATAAAATCTAACTCAATTCCAATGAATATACATCAAATCGTACCCGGAATATTTTATACCGGCGTTAACGACCGAGTTAAGCACAGATTTGAAGCACTTTGGCCCATACCTCATGGTGTAAGCTATAATTCTTATCTGGTATTGTCAGAAAAAACCGCATTGATCGATGGAGTCGAATTACACGAGGTTTATAATCTTTTTGATCACCTTGAGAGCACACTTCAAGGGCGCAAACTCGATTATCTTGTAGTCAACCATATGGAGCCGGATCATAGCGGCAGCATACCCCTTTTAGCGGCCCGTTATCCCGAAATGAAGATAGTAGGGAATAAACAAACTATCGCAATGATTGGGGGATTCTATCATCTCACAGATCCCAAAAGGTTCCACGTCGTTGGTGATGGTGACACTCTTTCATTAGGCGACATCAATCTGAAGTTTATTCTAACCCCAATGGTACATTGGCCAGAGACAATGATGACATTTGCAGAAGAGCGTAAAGTTCTCTTTACCGGTGACGCATTTGGAACCTTTGGGGCGCTCAATGGAGGAATAGTTGATTCGGAAATTGACAATCCCATTTATCTTGAAGAAGCTTATAGATATTATAGTAACATAGTGGGTAAATATGGGAGATTTGTTCAAAAGGCTATGGAAAAAGTGCTTCCATTGAAGCCGGAATTTGTGTGCCCCACCCATGGACCCGTTTGGCATGACCAACTTTCGAAAATCGCTCACATCTACGATATGCTTTCCAAGTATGACTCTGAGCCTGGCGTGACGATAGTCTATGGCTCAATGTATGGAAATTTGGAAAGTGTAGCTGAAAGAATAGCAGCCGAATTAGCAGCGCGTGGAGAAAAGCGCATTCAAGTATTAAATGCAGCCAACGTTCATTTAAGCTATCTTCTGGCGTCTGCTTTCCGTTTCGATGGTCTGATTGTGGGTGGGCCGACTTACACCATGTCACTCTTTCCTCCTATAGATTCATTCATGAAGGCAATGCGTATGCGTGAGGCAAAAAACAAAACCTTAGGAATTTTCAGCTCGTTCACTTGGGCGTCGGCAGCCGGGAAAGAATTAGAAGGGCACGCTACAGCGATGAATATGCCAATTTCTGCATCTATCGAAATGAAACAATCCATGAATTCCACCACAGAAATTGCCATAAAAGAATTCGCAAATCAATTTATGGCTGCCCTTGAACAACACCGCAATTCAAAATAGATTAATCGAGAAAAATTGATGTCAGACGTAACTCCGCTTGAAAGCCATCCGCTAAAACCTTTTTTCCCGAAGGGGGCAACAGCATTGATGTGCGGAACCTTTCCGCCGGCTCGGAATCGATGGTCGATGGAATTTTATTATCCCAATTATATCAATGATATGTGGCGGATTTTCGGGTTGATATTCTTTGGCGATAAAGACCACTTTGTGGATACCGAACATCGCACTTTTCATGTGGAAGCTCTAAAAGAATTTCTCACGAAGGAAGGAATTGCTTTGAGCGACACGGGGCGGGAAGTCATAAGAGAAAAAGGTAACGCTGCCGATAAGCATTTGTCAATTCAAACCCACATTAATTTGGCTGAGGTTCTCACGAAATTACCAAATTGCGAGAGCGTAATAACGACGGGAGAAAAAGCAGCCGCCGTAATAGCAAAAATTACCGATACAGAAATACCCAAGACAGGGGAATTTGTTTGCTGCACCCTAAAGTTGACAGATGGGTCAACTCGTTCTTTTCGTCATTGGCGAATGCCATCCAGTTCTCGAGCCTATCCATTAAAACTCGAAAAAAAAGCTGAAATGTACGCTCGCGTATTTAAGCCAAAGAATTAAAATATCAGAATTCGAAAACAATCCGCCTTGCAACCATTATAATTGCAAGGCGGATTAGTGTAGGATAAGGTGAAACCTGAACTTCAAAAAGATGCAAGGATTTTTTCAAGGTCAGAAGCTGAATGAACACCACTCTCACGCCAAAGGACTTCTCCTTTTTTAAATATCATAAGAGTAGGCACGGATTGAACCTTATAGGCAGCGGCAAGTGCCTCATTTTTATCGATATCAACCGTTATAATTCTTGCCTTATCTCCGATCTTTTCATGAAGTTCTTCTAAAATCGGATGCATCATTTTACATGGGCCACACCAGGTGGCAAAGAAGTCCACAAGAACCGGCTTCTCGGATTGGATAATCTCTTGAAACTTTTCCATAATTATTATTTGTTTATTTATAGAACGTTTAAGAGAGGGAATGGTTTTTCGGAGATTAATAAAATTGACTGCAGCCTTCCCAATAAATATTAATTGGCGATATGCCGTCCAATATATGGAACTACACATCGCCAATTAATCAATTAGTTAATAAGTCAGTTGGCTGGAACACCTTCCATGACTGTGTTGATCCGGTTCTTTTTAACCATCGGAAGAATCTGTTTCTTTAAGAATGTATTAAAATCTTTAAGAGTAAGATTTTCAATGGCGGCTTTCTGTTTAGTAAATGAATCATATCCGAAACCAAGCAACATCAGCTGTGATAACCAAACATTGTTTTTACGTTCACGAATGTCAAACTGCTTAAGAGTTGCTTCTTTGACCTTATTGAAATCCTCTTCTTTAGCACCTTTCTGAAGGAGTGTCATAAGATCTGAATAAGCAGTCTTCATCATGATGTCTTGTTTTGCCGGCTCAGAATTGAAGAAATAAAGCAGTAACCATTGACCGGTATAAGGACTGATAGTAGCTTGGGTGCTTGCGCCATAGGTACCACCAATTTCTTCACGAAGAGTACGAGTATAAATTATTTGGAGAATATCCGAAAGAATATTAAGTCTGACGGTATTATCTGCATTGTATGGAAGGTTGGCTCCACTAAATGTATTGAAAACAAGTGTGGCGGGAGCAGCCATCGGAAGCTGGAATATATCATTGTGGAGACCACTGACAAGATCAATATTAGAGATATTCTTTCTCACGCTTGGAGCAGCGGCGGGAAGAGTGGCAATATACTGTTCGAGTAATGGCTTCAAAGTTTCGACATCAACATTGCCGACGAAGTAGAATGTGAAGTCGGCTGCATTGGAAATCGAATTCTTATAAATGTCGAGCATTTGCAAATAATCTGACTTTGCGAGGGATGCAAGAGTTTCATCACTCATAAGCGGATTGTTGCCATACATATTATCGCGATTGCGACTCATAAAGATACCTTGAGGAGATGTCTCCTTATCTTTTAGACTAATTTCGAGTTTAGATTTTATACTTGCCCATTCATCAGCATCGGGAGAAACTTCTGTGAAATAAGCATAAAGCAATTCCATAAAAGTAGGAAGATCTTTTACAGTCGTCTTACCTGAGAAGTAATCTGTACCGGAACCGATGCCATAGCTGAGATTAAGCATCTTACCTGCCAGATATTTTTCAAGTGTGGACTGTTTAAAGTTTCCAACCTTAGAGCAATCCACGGCATAAGTGATAAAATCGAGATTATCGGCTTGTGTGGGAGAATAAGTGCGAAGGCCCCCAAGACGTGCCCCTTGGAACAGAATTTCATCTTCTGCAAAATCGGTAGATTTTACAACAACTTTAGCTCCGTTTGACAAAGTAAATTCAGTGGTGCCAAGTGCAGCATTTGTAGTGGACGAAGTAATTTTACCGGCGGTAGGAAGATTGGAAATAAGTGGATCTGTAATTTCTTCATCAACATACGGTTCATAATCTGCATGAATGGTCTGTTCGAGAGTGGAAATCATTTCAGTTTCCATCAAAGGTGTCTGACCTTCAAGTTTAGGACGAGAGATGACCATCACCTGGTTGTTGTCAGTAAGCACTTCCTTGCCCATCTCATTATAAAGCTGTACCGGAAATTGGTTAAGAACCATCTTAGCAATATTATATTCTGTCTCAATTCCAGGTGTCGGTTCATTTTCAAGGAAATGTCGAATGATTTCATTGGCAATCCGATCACTGTTGTTCTTATTGCGTTCATTATAAGCTTTTTCGTAAGAAGCCAAAAGTTCACTTTTTGCCCGTTCGAGTTCACCGGGCAGGAATCCGGTTTTACAAGCTTGTGATACAATTCCCATTGCGGATGCAATAGATGCCTTGACATCGGTTTTGGGGATGATAATAATATTGAATGCCTCCTTAGTCAGAGCCATGCGGAAGCGGCCGGAGTATACTTGTGCAAAAGCATAAGGGCAATCGGCCTTACGCGCTTCTTCTGCAAGGCGAGCATTGATCATAGCGCAAAAAACTCTTTCTAAAAGTTGTTTCTGCACATAATATTCCATCGAATTACGCTCAGCGAAAGGAACAGCATCGCTTTTGAAGGCAATCATCACCATCTGATTAGAAAGCTCAGCATCTTCGAAATAAGCATAAAGAGGTTTTTCATTATCGCTTACAGTCGTATAAGTGCGTGGGGCAGCATTTTCCGGCATGGGGATGGAGGAGAACATAGCCTTCACTTTTTCTTCCATTTCAGCGGCATCAAAATCACCTACAACAATAATGCCCTGAAGATCGGGACGATACCATTTTTTATAGTAATCACGAATCTCCTGATATTTAAAGTTGCGGATGATGTCGAGCTTGCCGATTACCATCTGTTGATATGGGAATTCCTGGAATATTTGGGGAAGAACAGCTTCGCTAAGACGAAAATTAGCGTCATTACGCTGACGCCATTCTCCTTCAATGACCCCGCGCTCAGAATCAATTTCTGCTTCTTCAAGAAGAATACCGCAACTCCAATCTGCAAGGCAAAGGAGGACGCTATCCATTAGAGCCTTATCATTGGTCGGGACATTATTGATGTTATAGACGGTTTCGTCATAATAGGTGTAGGCATTAATGTCTTGGCCAAAACGGATTCCTTTATCCTGCAGATAATTGAGCATGTTTTTACCGGGATAGTGGGTTGTACCATTGAATGCCATGTGCTCAAGAAAATGAGCCAACCCAAGCTGACTTTCATTTTCAAGCGCAGATCCAACCTTTTGAGCAATATAGAAGTTTGCCCGATTTTTAGGCTCTTCATTATGCATTACATAGTACGTAAGACCATTCGGCAGTACACCCGTTCTAATTTGGGGATTAAGAGGCAACTGCGACACTTGAGCTTGCTGAGGAGCTTCAGAAGTAGGAGCCGGCTGAGCATAAATACCTACTGCTGAAATAAGCAATAAGGCCACGGTAAGAATTTTCTTTACCATAAATAAATGATGTTAAGTTATTTTACTAATTTTTTATGTGTTCCACAGAATCATAAAGATTCGCTAATTTATAATAAAATAAACTCGAATCTCTTTGCAAAATTAGAGTAAACACAGCAAAAAGCCAAATTTTTATTGATAAACATTAAATTTAAACTGGGTTATCAATATGTTTCTCTTTTATTAATGACACCTGCAACCTTGGAATGTTACATTGGATTACATACTTTTATTCTTTTTCTAAGCGAAGTGCAGTCCATTCCTTATCAATTCGCGTCTCCACTAACCGGAGTCCAAGCGGAGAGGCCACATCCATTATTACCGGAATATCTATTTCATAAAATCCGCTTAAAAGCATTGTCCCTCCCGATTTGAGTGACCGAGAATAAGTTTTTAAGTCATTAATGATAATATTTCGGTTAATATTCGCAATGAGTAAATCAGCATCAGGGCTATCAGGTAAATTTGATGCATCACCCAAAATCACATCTACTTCAACATTATTAAGTGAGATATTATCCCGCGCATTTTCCCATGCCGGAGCATCAATTTCAATGCCACACACATACGAGGCCCCTCGCATAGCAGCCAAAATAGCAAGAATTGCGGTTCCGGTTCCTACATCGTATACCCGGCGCCCTCTAAGAGGAAGATCGATAAGATAGCTGATCATAAGATTGGTGGTCGAATGATGACCGGTGCCAAAAGCCATTTTGGGATCAATGACAATATCATATTCAGCCTGCGGGACATCTTTATGGAAAGAAGAATGAACTACACATCTATCTGAAATCACAATAGGTTTAAAATAGTTTTTCTCCCACTCTTCATTCCAGTCTTGACCTTCGACGATAGCTGATGTAAACGATATATTTGTGTTATACGGAAAGTCGGTGATTACATCTCTAACCGAATCTTCCGAAAAAATTTCTTTTCTAATATATGCCACCAAACCATTTTCGTTTGGCACAAATGATTCAAATCCAATATCCGCAAGAAAAGCCGCTAACAAGTCCGTCATTTCTTCCGCACAAGGGGTCATTGAAATATTTAGTTCAACGTAATCGTTCATGATGATAAAAATAGTCTAAACTATAAACGGCGTTTAGTCGGGACTTTTAGTCCGACAAAAACGCCTATGAAATAGAACGGTTAATAAAGTAAAGTCACAAGGGACTAAAACTTATTTCTTCTTTCTGAAAAATGAAAAAATCTTACGAACGGTACCAAATGCACTGAAACCAATCATTGCATAATCGGCATAGTTCAATCCGGTCAATATCTTAGAGGCAATCCCTCCGGCACGAACCAATCCTGAGGCTTTACTCCCTGAAGCAGTACCGGTGAAGACATTTGTCTTTCTGATATGACGCAGACCTGATTCTACCTTCTGCTTAGCAAATTCCCTCCGGAGCAGTACAAGGGCACGCTGATAGCGTAATTCTTCCAGGGTATATCCTTTGAAGGTTGAATCTTCAACTACAACGTTTTCAGGTAGTTTATCCGAAGAAACTGTCTTATTCTCTGCCATAATCAATTAAATTACTTTTTATCCAGAAACAATCGGGTGATAAAACGAGAAATCGGATTAAAGAGAAGTGGTTTACGGAGCAAATATAGAATTATAATCAATAAAACCACTATTCCCGCCACTGAGAGATAAGCCAAAGGGGGACTCATGAAAAACATAAAGTAGTCGACGAGTGCGAAAGACATCAGAGCCAACGCGAAAAGTCCAAGAAGCAAACAAACTGCTCCCATAATCAAGCTGCTGAGAAGCACGGTAAACTTTTCGGAAGCAGATAGTTTGAGATACTCCGTCTCACACTCAATCCAAGTACGAGCTTGAATAAAAACTTCTTTTATTTCGTCAATAAGTTTATTTTTCATTTAATAAATGAAGTATCAGAAATATTTATTAACCGAGAAAGCGCGCTGAGTATTCTCCCAAAATCAGATAATGAGGTCGGATGCTCAGCGCGCTAAAATATTTTTATGCAACTTCTTAGGTCAAAACACACCTGAAGATTACAAGAATAAAAAATATTTATTCTCCTCCAGCCAGTTCTGCAACCAAAGCGTCTACTTCTGCATCGCTGATTTTCACACCTTTGCGACGCAGGATTCCGGCTATTTCATTGCGCAAATCTTCTCCTTTTTTGGGTGCAAATAGAATTGCGGAAGCACAACCGACAATGGCTCCGCCTACGAAGGCTGAAATTAAATATAATGCTTTCATAATTAAAATTCTTTTCGGACGATTGAATTAAACCAATCAAATGTGTTGCTCAATCTGGTCTTCAATTTCATCGACCAATTCTTCCATCTTTTCTTTTTTCAGGCAAATACCTTTCTCCTTAAGAATTTTCATAATATTACGACGAGTCTTTTCGCCTTTTTCAGGAGCAAGAAGAAGACCTACTGCAGCGCCGGCGATTGCTCCACCAACAACTGATAAAATAATGTGTAAGGGTTTCATAAGTTCTTTTATTTTATAATTTATAAATTTCCTTAATTATATAATTCTATGTATTAATTTACAATGCTTAAAGCTTGTATTTATATAACACTTGAAAGGAGCAAATTGATTTAGAAAAATTATTTTTTTAAATTATTCCGTATTTTTTCAAGTTAAATCCGAGCAAGTAGCGAAGTCTGAGAAAGGACTTCAGCCTGATAGGCCATCACTCCTTCTTCAGAAAGTGTCACAAGTCGACTTTTTCCTCCGGGAAGCGACATTTGGACATGTTCAGCGTCTATCATCGTCATCAAAGGATAACTACTTCCATCGAAATCTAAAGACCAGGTATGGGAATCAAAATCGAAATTCAATCGGTAAGCCTGTCCGATAGCTTGACAGGTAACAGTGTACCCTTTTCCATCGCAATCTACCAAATAGCGTCCGTTGTCCGTATCAATAATTTTTGTCGATGCTGAAACGGGATTATTACCACTCCAAAATTCAATACTATTGATAACAAGAAGGTCAGCAATACTTGTTACTTCATAGACCGGAAGTACCCAAAAGGCGAAAAATACTAATTCATTAATAAATTTCGAACCAACTTGTTTATTCCATTTTAATACCCTGTTAGTTAATGCGAAACTACCAATACAGCTTGTCAAAGTCGTGGAACTCAGCAACAGAAGCGCAATAGCTACTGTCAAATACCTTTTTTTCATTTGTCGGAATGATAACAGAAAATATATAGATAGTTAGATATAGCAATAAAGATTCATCCCATCCTTAATATAGAGTTTATTATTGGACAAGAAGTTGTATAACTATATAACACAAAATTAATCAAAAGATTTCATGTGGGGTTATTTTTATAATATATTTCTATAACAAGATTACGTCAACGCGACTATCCCCGGGAACTTTACGTTAATTTTCCTTAAAAGCCGCGTATTCTCTTTCGGAGTATGTAACATTGGCGCGACATTTGCATTAGACTAATGAAGCCAATACAATTTGGCAAAAGGTGATATTTCAGATTAAACTTTATTACCCGTCTCCTGTCTATATGGTCGACTAATATTTTAAGACGCGGACGGTCTCAATAAACTAACCGCAACAATTCACTCATGCAAAATAATAAAACTTTTATGTTAAGATACACAAAGAATATCATGCTGTCCGGTGTACTAATGTTTCTTGCAAGCTCTGTGACAGCAGCGGAAATTCCCGATAATCAATTTATTCGCACCTCAACCCAAACAGCTGCGTTTCAAACAGACTTCACAACGGCTGCCGAGAAAACCATCAATTCAGTAGTTTGCATAAAGAGTTATACTACGCGGCAACAACAAAACATTTACAATGGTGGAGGAAACCCATTTGATATGTTTGATTTTTTCTTTGGTCCCCAACAGCGTCAACCCCGGCAGCAACAACGCCAGAAGAATAGCGAACCGGTCCAAAGCGGTTTGGGATCCGGAGTGATTATAAGTTCCGACGGATATATTGTCACTAATAATCATGTAATTGAAGGAGCAGACAAGTTGGAAGTATTAATGAACGATAATTCAACGTTCGAAGCCCGTGTAATAGGCACGGATGAAGCCACAGACTTAGCTCTCATTAAAATCAGTACTTCTGGCTTGTCGCCTATCACGTTTGGAGACTCCGAGAGTGTAAAAGTTGGCGAATGGGTTTTGGCTGTTGGAAATCCGTTTGGCTTTAATTCAACTGTAACCGCCGGTATTGTAAGCGCTAAAGCACGCAGTTTAGGCCAAAACAGCCGGAATGGTCAAATGGGAATTGAATCGTTTATTCAGACAGATGCGGCTCTTAATCCGGGAAACTCCGGAGGAGCACTTGTAAATCTCAGAGGAGAGCTTATCGGTATCAACTCTGCAATCTATTCAAATACCGGCAGTTATTCGGGCTTCTCGTTCGCAATCCCGACAACTATTGTCAAAAAAATCATGACTGACCTTAAGCAATTCGGCACAGTCCAGAGGGCAATGCTTGGATGCACTGTTACAGAGTTGGATGCAAAACTTGCAAAAGAAAAGGATATTACGGCTACTAAATCCGGAATGCTGGTCAATGAAGTTAATGACATGAGTACTGCAAAAGAATTAGGACTACAGAAAAATGATGTCATTGTAGCACTCAACAATGTATCGGTTCATAACTTCGCAGAACTTACTGAACAGCTTAACAAATTCCGACCCGGTGATAATATTTCCGTTACCTATTATCGCGATAACAAACGTTTCACTAAAAGCGCCACATTACGTAATTCACAAGGCAACACCCAAATTACTAAGAAAGGCGACTTCTCGGAACTTGGATGTGCCTTTATGAAAATAGGACAGGAAACACGCCAACAACTTGGCATTAGCAACGGTGTGCAAGTGACCGGTCTACGCAACGGTCCAGTCAAGGATGCAGGTGTGAAAGACGGCTTCATTATTCTGGAAGTAAATGACACAAAAGTCAATTCTTCCGAAGATGTGGAGGACATTTACAATCAAGTGGCAAAAGGTAATTCCAATAAAGTTTTGATTCTGTCCGGACTTTATCCCACCGGAAAGCGTTATTACTATGCAGTCAACTTAGGAGAAAATTAATTGCCCAATTGCAATGACAAAGAAACAAAAAAATTTGAGTGTTATACAATAAAATTGCTCTTATTTAAGTTTTAAATTAGTTAGCCTCTTTTGGGCACTTGTCCAAAAAGAGGCTTAACCTCCAATTGACTCTCTATAACTCAAGGATTAATAGACAATCAAAGAGAAACTCCGACTGGAATGAGACAACTAAAAATTACAAACGCCATCACCTCTCGTGAGACCCGTTCCCTCGACAAATACCTTCAGGAAATAGGCCGAGAAGACCTCATCACAGTAAATGAAGAGGTTGAGCTTGCCCGCCGGATCAAAGCCGGTGATATAAAGGCACGCAACAAACTTACTGAAGCGAACTTAAGATTCGTGGTATCAGTGGCAAAACAATATCAAAATCAAGGCTTACCACTCCCCGACCTAATTAACGAAGGAAATGTCGGTTTGCTCCGCGCAGCTGAAAAATTTGATGAGACTCGCGGCTTTAAGTTTATTTCTTATGCCGTATGGTGGATTAGACAAGCAATTTTGCAAGCTTTGGCAGAACAGTCGCGAATTGTCCGGCTACCATTAAATCAGGTCGGTGCATTGAATCGTATTGGTAAAGAGCTTTCAAAATTCGAACAAGAAAACGAACGTCGTCCTTCTGCCGAAGAGCTATCAGATCGTTTGGGCATTCCGGTAGATAAGGTTGTGGACAGTCTAAAAGTTTCCGGACGGCACGTGTCTGTAGATGCACCTTTTGCAGAAGGAGAGGATAATACGTTGCTGGATGTAATGACAAGCGACGATATGCCATCCACTGACGCCGGTTTAACTCAAGAGTCACTATCGAAAGAAGTAGATAGAGCTCTTCGTCAGCTGACGGAACGAGAGCAAGATATTCTAAAAATGTTTTTTGGTATTGGTTGCCAAGAACTAACCTTGGAAGAGATTGCTGCAAAATTTGATCTAACACGCGAGCGTGTACGTCAAATAAAAGAAAAGGCTATACGCCATTTAAAAATGCAAAAAAGTATGCTTTTAAAGAGCTACTTGGGTTAAATCCAAATTTGTAAAAATTAATACCTCAATATCCGAGCTAATGGAAAAGTCCGTTAGCTCTTTTTTTATCTACAATCCGAAGAAGTCATGGAAAGGGACAAGTTTTTATTGTTATTTCATCCTATCCGTTTCGGGTGCGGAGAACTTA
This sequence comes from uncultured Sangeribacter sp., assembly GCA_964574285.1. Classification (GTDB taxonomy): domain Bacteria; phylum Bacteroidota; class Bacteroidia; order Bacteroidales; family Muribaculaceae; genus Lepagella. Next base: position 14,810 of record CAZNMC010000042.1, read on the forward strand.
TAATAATAAGTTGCATACACCAATAAAAATTGCTATCTTTGCCCAAACTTTGCGCTTGAAAAGAGAACGTCAAAAATATTTTAATCAAAATCTTTTCGCCGGAGTTTCAATTTAAATGAATCAAAAATTTCAGCGACATAATTTTAAGAATTTTAGATACCATAACAAAGAAGGTATCCATTGTCGGCTAACTATCATTCTGTTAGTAGTTCTTCTTTCCCCAATTTCAATATTTGCCACATCACCAGACATCACCTCTATGACCGATGTTGAAGAAGTGACAATTGTGAATGAAGCGATGGCAAGTTCTGCCAATCCTCAAACTGCGGAACCGGAAAGTATTTTTCCTCAAAGCAGCCGTCCTCTTTGGCAAAGTCACTTCACATGGGGAGTGGATGTAGGCACCTCTATAGACCTTCGTGGTAACGATTTGTCAACTATCGATGCCGATGTAATGATTGGATATAAAAGTAATTTTATTAGAACCCTTGGTTTGGGAGCGGGAGTACACCGAGCTGTGTCTCAAAAAAATACTTTTTATCCTCTTTACCTGGTTTTTAGATCTTCATTTCGCAATAAACCTTCTCTTTTCTTTTTTAATCTTAGAGCCGGATATGCGTTCTCTAATTTAGGTACGGGAGTTTCGAGAGGAGGTCCATCAGCTGCGATAGGAGTTGGCATTAATTTAGCAATGAGTAAAAAGTTCCAAAGTCATATTCTCCTTTCCTATTGTTACTATCATATCAATCGGAAAAATAGGGTAGAATCAGGTCTAACAGTAAAATATGTCGATCTTGCCCGCATAAGTTTTGGGGTAAACTTCTGATTTAGCACTCTTCAATCATGCGATTTAAAAATAAAAAGTTCTTTTCCGTACTTTTAATTGCCTTATTGACTGTCGTGTCTATACACGCATCCACCCAGTCACGTCCTTTCACCATTGTAATAGACCCCGGTCATGGGGGCAAGGATGTAGGAGCGGTAGACAACAATCAAAAAGAAAAAGACATTAATTTAGGGGTGGCGTTGGCATTAGCCGATAAAATTAAAAAAGGAATGAAAAATGTGAAGGTAGTTCTTACCAGAGATAACGACTCATTCATTTCTCTCCAAGGGCGAGCCGACAAAGCAAATAAAGCCAAAGCAGATCTATTTATTTCGATTCATACCAATTCGGTTGCAGCTGAAAATAAAAATCGCAAAACAGTTGCAGGCGCTTCTGTATATGCACTTGGACTTCACAAAGATGCAAATAATATGGAAGTAGCTCGACGCGAAAATTCAGTGATTGAACTTGAAAAAAATTTCGAACAAACTTATAAAGGCTTTGACCCCAATTCCGACGAGTCATACATTCTCTTTGAAATGGCTCAAAAAAAGAATTTAAGTCAAAGCATAAAGTTTGCAAATGAAGTTCAAAAGCAACTTGTTGAAACTGCCGGTCGACGCGACCGCAAAGTTCATCAAGCCGGTTTTTGGGTATTATGGGCGACTTCGATGCCAGCTGTCTTAGTTGAGCTTGATTTTATATGTAATCCCAATTCTGCAGTTTATATGGGATCGGATAAAGGACAACAACAACTTGCCACCGCAATTTATAATGCCGTTAAAAAATATCGTCACGACCTTTCCAAAAGCACAGCTTCATATAATCAACCTATGGAGCCTGAAACTGTGTCTCCCGTTAAAGCGTCGGAAGGCACTGCCATTCTCGCCTCTGCGTCTTCCATTCCAGCTCGACAAGTGACAGAAGCTCCTAAAGAAGAATCAACCTATGCTCCAACAAAACGTAGAAGAAGATCGGCTATGGCTAAAACTCTTTCCGATCATCGGAATGTAGAATCCTCGTCTATCACGATAAACACCCACGCAGGCTCAATAAATAATTCAACTCCAATAACCGCAGACATTAAGTCTACCAACCCGTCTGAATCAAGCTTATCAAGCTCGCCTGGTAATCAATCCACCCCTCTTACACAGGTTTCTTCTGAAACAGGAGGTACTTCTCAGAATTCCAAAAATAAAAAGAAAAATACTTCGGTAAGAGTATACAATAATCGAGTGGTTACAATTGGAAGTTCCGAGCCGGTGAAAAACGCTCTTCCTTCTCAATCTTTATCCGGGAAAAATGATGATTCTAAGAAAAGTAAGTCTTTAAAGAAAGACTCGGAAAAAGAAGATTTGAAACTTAAAGAAACTGAAAAGTCAAAGGCTCAATCATCGGAATCCCAAAGTCATCTTAATCGCCGCTCACTCCGAGGAAAGAAATCGTGAAAATAAACCATTTTACTAATGAAAAAAATACTTAACAAAGAATTTATAATTGGAATCAGCGTCATCTTTGCAATCGCAATTCTAATTTTCGGGATTGACTACCTGAAAGGAATCAATCTTTTCAAACCGGCTAACTTCTATTATGCCAACTATACAGATGTAGCCGGCTTGGAAACAGCGGCTCCAGTCACTCTAAATGGTTATAAAGTAGGTCAAGTTCGCGAAATAAATTATGATTATGACAATCCGGGACATATCAAAGTACTTTTGGCCCTCAACAAGGAACTAAGAATTCCAAAAGACAGCAAAGCTCTCATCGGCAGCACACTTTTGAGTGGGGCTTTTGTGGATTTACAGCTTGGTGAATCTAAACAAATGCTTGCCGTAGGTGGAGATATTTCTACTGGCAAATCACCCGACATCATGGCCTCCCTCACGGATGAACTGATGCCCAAAGTTAATGCTATTCTCCCCCGGGTCGACACCTTACTCTATAATTTAAACCTTCTTGTTACAGACCCAGCTCTTAATGCCTCTATCCGACGATTTGACGGAATAACCGAAAACCTTCTGGTAACTTCGTCCGGTCTTCGTTCCACAATGAATGGCCAAGTTCCTTATATCCTCTCAAATGCTGGAAAAATCACTCGTAATATTGACACAATAACTCAAAATCTATCAGCTCTGTCAGTTGAGTTGAAAACTCTACCTCTGCAATCCACAATGGGAAATATAGAAGAAATCACTCGTAATCTCAGTGATTTCTCCCGACAACTGAACGACACCAAATCTTCTTTAGGACAACTTACCACCAGTCCGGAACTCTATAATCGACTTAATTCAGTCGCTGCGGATATTGATTCTCTAATTATTGATATAAAAAAGAATCCCAAACGATATATTAATATCAAGCTACTCTAATTAATTCTTCTACGATCAATCTTCTCTTATTCGGAATGATTCTGAATAAGAGAAGATCGATTTTATGTGATTTTTTGAGAAAAAAAGATTTATTTTTATTACTGTCCGCTAAACCATAAAGGCCCTTGCCCAACCTCTTGAGAAATAGAA
>CAZNMC010000043.1:0-17579 GCA_964574285.1 uncultured Sangeribacter sp.
ATAAAATATGGCTTTCGGGGAGACGGCAAAGCGTTTTTAAATGAAAGAGCCGTGGGATAGCCATGCAATTTCTGCGGTAAAGTTCTCTTAATTCAAAAAGATTTAATATCTTTGTAGATTGAAATATTAGGATTGATATTTCAATTTTTCTGAATGCAGAAATACAAACCTTAAAATATGAAAAATATTAAATTCAGGCTTTCCCTTCTCAGTTTCATTGAATTTGCCGTTTGGGGAAGCTACCTTGTTTCTTTAGGAATTTATCTAAACAACGTCGGGCTCGGTGCACAAACATTTTGGTTCTATACAATTCAGGGATTGGTATCCCTTTTTATGCCTGCGCTCGTTGGCATCATTGCTGACCGATGGATACCGGCTCAAAAAATGTTGAGTCTATGTCATGCGTTTGCCGGATGTTTTATGATTGCAGCGGGATGCTACTGCATGATGAACCCTGAAACGGTTACATTTGGAATTCTCTTCACTTTATATTCCATTTCGGTAGCATTTTTCATGCCGACAATTGGCCTAACAAACTCGGTAGCCTTTAACGCATTGAATAAAGCAGGTTTAGATACGGTAAGTGCGTTCCCTCCAATTCGGGTATGGGGCACAGTCGGTTTTATATGCGCAGAGCTTTTTGTGAATTTTACTGGATTTCAAAGTAATTACTGGCAGTTAATCACTTGTGGAGTAATGAGCATGCTTATGATGCTGTATTCACTGACAATGCCTAATTGTCCGGTTAGTCCGTCGTCCGGTTCTTCACTCACAGAGACTTTGGGGCTCAATGCTTTCAAACTTTTCAAGAAAAGGACAATGGCAGTCTTTTTCATTTTTTCAATGTTGTTGGGCGTGTGTTTACAAATCACCAACAGCTACGGCACCATGTTTATCGACAGCTTCCAATATATAGCCCAGTATGCCAATGACTGGGCAGCAAAAAATGCTACTGCCTTGACATCTGTGTCTCAAGCAAGTGAGGCCCTCTGCATTCTGATGATACCTTTCTGCCTGAAACGCTTCGGAATCAAAGGGGTTATGTTGATGGCAATGTTTGCATGGGTATTCCGATTTGGATTTTTTGGGATTGGAAACACAAATACGGGATTGGTTTTCTTAGTTCTTTCCTGCATTGTTTATGGTGTCGCTTTCGATTTCTTTAATGTTGCCGGTGGTTTGTTTGTTGACCAACAGACTGACCATAAGATTCGTTCGAGCGCGCAAGGATTATTCATGATTATGACAAATGGAGTCGGTGCAAGCCTTGGAACAGTGTTGGCGGGAAATTTGGTAATTAATCGTTTTGTGGATATGACTCCGGGCGCAGATGCAGCCACCAATCTGATTGGATGGCAAAGCTCTTGGTTCATCTTTGCAGCATACGCTCTAATCATCAGTATTCTTTTTATCTTCTGTTTCAAGGCATCTAAGAATTCTCAAGGGAAAATTACTCGTGATGACGCCATCGACATGGGTGGAAGTAGTCCGGAAGGAATGGTTGGGGAAAATCTAATGAATGTCTCAGAGCCGGAAAACCGCAAATGATTCAGTTTTATTCGCCTGAAATTGAGAAAACCTTTTCTCTTCCGGAAGAGGAATCACGTCACTGCGTTCGAGTACTTCGCAACGGAATTGATGATGAAATTTTTGTCACTGACGGAATAGGAAATCGTTTCCGATGCCGAATCGTTGACCCCAATCCCAAAAGAGTAATCGTAGAAATATGCGAAAAAGAATTTATTGACAGGCATTGGAACGCAACCATTACCCTTGCAGTTGCTCCTACTAAGAATATGGACCGCATGGAGTGGTTGCTGGAAAAGGCGACGGAAATAGGAATTGACAAGATTGTATTGCTTCGCTGCGAACACAGTGAACGAAGATTTGTCAAAATCGAACGCTTACAAAAAATTGTGATTAGCGCTATGAAGCAAAGCCTGAAAACGTCAGTGCCCACTTTATATGAGATGGTCGATTTTTACGATTTCATTCATTCAAATATTTCAGGACAAAAATTTTTTGGATATTGCGATTCAGAAACTAATCGAATATTATATACCAAAGTACTCAGACCGAATCAACAGGTGACAATCATAATTGGACCGGAGGGTGATTTCTCTCCAACTGAAGCGAAATCAGCGATCGAAGCCGGTTTTATACCGGTAAGTTTCGGAGATAGCAGACTCCGCACTGAAACCGCTGCCCTATTCGCTGTTGAAGCTGTTCATGTGATTAATCAACTTTCGGTATGATTAGGAAAAGAATTATTACTGTCAAGCATTGATTTCAACTAATGAACATCCTTAATAGTTTGATAAACTCCCCTTCCGGTAATTTCTTTTTGCTTGCCGGACCTTGCGTAATTGAAGGAGAAGATATGGCTCTTGATATAGCCCAGGAACTCTTGAAAATTACCTCTCAACTTGATATTCCTTTTGTTTTCAAAGGTTCATATAGAAAGGCTAATCGAAGTCGGATTGATTCCTTTACAGGAATTGGTGATGATAAGGCTCTCAAGATTTTAGGAAAGGTTCGCTCCACATTTGGAATTCCGGTAGTTACTGACATTCACGAAGCTCATGAAGCGGAGATGGCCGCCGAATATGTTGATATCCTTCAAATCCCAGCTTTTCTTTGTCGTCAAACTGAGCTTCTGACCGCAGCCGCAAAAACCGGGAAAGTAGTGAATATTAAGAAAGGCCAGTTTTTGGCACCGGACTCTATGCGTCATGCTGTTGAAAAAGTCCGTGAATCGGCCAACAATCAAGTGTGTGTAACCGACCGAGGTACAATGTTTGGATATCAGGATTTGATTGTAGATGTCAGAGGTATTCCCGAAATGAAAGCAGCCTGTAACTGCCCGGTAATTATGGATATAACCCATTCCCTTCAGCGACCTAATCAGTCGTTGGGAGTTACCGGAGGACAACCGGCCATGATTTCTACAATTGCAAAAGCAGCCATTGCAGTAGGCGCTGATGGACTATTTATGGAAACTCATCGGACTCCCTCCCAGGCAAAAAGCGACGGAGCTAATATGCTTCCTTTGGACGAAGTGAAACATCTTCTTGAGAATCTCGTCATTCTTCGAAGAGCAGTCAATTCCATGAGATAACCCTCTAATTCTTTTTCCACTTCAACTATTTCAATTTAATGAAACTACGTAATATATTTCTAAGTATAGCTTTAACCACAATCAGTGGTCTAAATGCCCAACAAATTAATCCTATAACACAAGCAGTTCTCGACGGTTACTCCCAAACCCTCAAAGATAATCCCAAGGATTATGAAACCCTTTATCAAAGAGCAGCCCAATACTTTACACTGTCGATGTATGACAATGCGCTTCCCGACATAATTCGAGCCATTGAATACACCCCGGCCAAAGACAAAGACGCCCTTATGCGTGAATTTGCCCTTATGGCCGATATAAACATCGAGCTTAAGGATTATGAGCATGCTATGCAAGCGGTGGATAAAGCTTTGGAAATTAACCCACAATCTTACCCAGATCTTTACAGGAAAGGTAATATTCAACTCCGTTTAAATGATGGAGATGGCGCTTATCGAACTTTCTCAACTATGCAACGTCTAAAATCCCGCAGCCAAGAAGCCTATTTCGGAATGGCACAAGCGCGATTGCTGACCGGTCAAAAGCAAGAAGCGGAAGCACTTCTAAAAGAAGTATTGAAAGCTGATGCAACAAGTCCAATCTCTTTTTGCAGGGCGGGTGACCTTTATAGAGAAATGGGCGAGAATCGTCAGGCTGCCGCTAACTATCTCAACGCCTTTGCCATTAGAGGAGAATCCGACCGTCCTCTTCAATCCATGATTGCTCTTGGTCGGGACGATTTTCAGTCAGTGGCCGATGCAATTGACTATGCCATTGAACGCTCAGACAATCGCATTCCTCTCTACTTTATCAAAGGAAGCATTGCAAACAACACGGGCAACTATTCTCAAGCTTACCAAGCTTTTACAGAGTTAATTAAAATTCCGGCTGCACAGTCTCCTGCGGTCTATGCCTCCTTGGCAGAAGCTGCCCTCGCAATGGGAAATATTGATGCAGCCCGAACCAATATCAACATTGCCACCGAAAAAGACTGCTCTCCTGAGAATCTTCTCCTTCAATCTCAAATTTCGCTTGCCTCCGGAAATCCGGCTGAAGCCCTCCTTCAAGCTAAACGAATCGTAGATTCGGACAAATCAAATGCGGACGCTCTGACACAAACTGCACTCGCCTCGATAGAATTGAAGGAATTTGACAAAGCTTTAATGTATCTCAACGAATCGATTCTTGCCGACCCGACAAATGCCCGCAGTTTGCTTATCCGCGCTTATGTAAATGAAAACTTCCTAAACAATTCAAAAGCAGCTGCAATTGACCGAAATAGAGTTGCAACCATGGCTGCAGACGAGATGCCGGGAACCATGTATGTAGCTTTGGCAAAGACACTCAACGGGAAAAAGATTGATGGCGATGAACTGATTAAATCTGCTTTTGCAACTCAAACTCCGCAAAAGAATGATTGCTATTGGATGGCTGTGTACTATGCTCAGACAGGAGATCTTCAAGCAGCCCGCGAATGGAAAGACCGTGCGGTCGCACTTGGATTCTCCAACATTCGACTTCTTAATTCCGATACCACTCCAGGGCTTAATCTGCAACCTATAGCTCATCTTAAATAGTCATTGTCATATAAACACAATAAGGCTTGAACTAATCCTTCTTTAAAGACGTTTTTCATATAAAGAATTTTTTTAATCAAAGTTATGGAAGGTAGAAATAACCCACAAGACCGTAAACAACTACCGAGAGGTGCTCGTCTCGGGATGGGCATAGTAATGATCATAGTTTATCTTGCAGTTGGACTGATGTTTATACTTAATATTTTCAACATAATGGACCGAACTGTCGGAGCAATTATCGGTGGACTACTCATTCTATATGGAATCTTCCGTGGATATCGACTTTATAGAGATCTGCAATAAAATCCCCACTATAAAATTTATTATTCCACTGAAGATTTTCCCTAAAAATGAATTATAAAATTTTTGCTTATCTGACAGCTGCACTCACTCTTTTGATTGCAGCTGCTTCATGCACACCGGTGAAACGGGGTGAATATGCCAAGGGAAGCGCTACGATAGTATGCGATGATGGTTTCAAGACCATTCTTGAAGAAGAGATTTCAGTTTTTGAATATTCATATCCCGAGGCATCGATCATCCCCTTTTATGCAAGCGAACAAGCTGCTATCGACTCTCTGCTTGAAGATCGCACTCAGGCAATCATAGTGACGCGTGAACTTACAAAAGATCAAATCGCGTACATGAAATCCAAATTCAAAAGAGTCGTAAAATCCAATTGTATCGCTGTGGATGCAGTCGCTCTTATTACCAATAAAGACAATCCGGTACAACAATTAAACCTTGAGGAAATAAAAGGTATACTCAATGGTTCTATTTCACGCTGGAATCAATTGGCAGGTTCAGACACGACAGCAATCAAAATAGTGTTTGACAATGCGGGTTCTTCTACAGTAAGCTACATGAGGGAGAGATTCCTTCCGGAAGGACAATCAATTTCTGATAATCCTAATGCGTTTGCTCAAGCCAATAACGCCCAAGTATTGGATTTGGTAAAAAAAGATCCTAATGCGTTGGGGATTATCAGTGTCAGCTGGTTAGGTGAAGACCTTTCTGCCGCCCGCAATATTCCACTCGACAAACGCGTGGAGGATTATAAAACTGAAAACGATACGATTGCATCAGAACTGACAACAGAAGTCAATATCGTGAAGGTCACTAACCCTACCGCTGAGAACGATTTCAGCCCAATTGGCTATAAACCTTATCAGGCTTATATTTACTCAGGAGACTATCCTCTGCATCGAAAAGTATATATGATTTCCACGGCTTCAAATTCAACCGTACTTCATAGTTTTTATACTTTCGTCACAGGATTTACTGGTCAAAAAATTATAACTAAAACCGGTATTTTGCCCTATCATTTTCCACAAAGAGTGGTTAATTTGAAATAAAAGTCACATGGTTGGCTTGAGGGAATAAACCTATGTAGCCTAAACGTGTCTTAAAAGCAATAAAAGTATTCAATTTTCGTAATACTGAATAGAGAATCAACAGAAGCGTCAGCGGTGTGACGCAATCCTCGTTTCAAAACAGTTTATTAATATTTTCTACTGATATGAAATTCAAAGCACTCTTTTCGTTCTGCTTAGCAGCAGGTGCTCTCTCCTCCGTAGCTCAAACTCATGTTGAAGGGGTAGAATATTTCAAGGCCGACCAGTTCGACAACGCTCGTGAACTTTTAGAGCGTAATCTACCGAATAAAGCTACCGACAAAGCTGTCGCTAATTTCTACCTCGGCTTAATTGCTCTCCAAGACGGAGACACGTCAAAAGCTAAATCTTATTTTGAGAAAGGAATTACCGCAAACCCGGACTATGGCTATAACTATGTTGGCAACGCTGAACTTCTCCTGAAAAACGGAGATGTGAAAGAGGCCGAAAAGATGTTTAAGCTGGCAGAGTCTAAGGCAAAGAAAGACCCGGCTATGCAAATACAGATTGCACGCGCATACTACAACGTGGATCCGGTAGCTTATGCCAAAGAAATCGAAAAAAGACTTGAAAAAGCTCGGAGAATCAATATCCAAGCTCCTGAAATATTCATTTTTGAAGGAGATATGCTTGTCGACCAAAAAGAGTGGGGCAATGCCGGTTCAAAATATGAAATGGCAGCAAACTACAACCCTATGGCAGCGGACGCCTACGTGAAGTATGCAAATCTCTTTAATCAGGTGAATCCAGATTATGCTATCCGGATGCTCAATCAGCTGCTCCAAAACAACCCAAATTCTGCTTTGGGACAACGTGAAATAGCAATGGCATACTATAACAAAAAGGATTATGCAAACGCTGCTACTCAATACGGCAAATATGTCCGAAATCCCAATCACTTCAAACAAGATGAAGATCGCTATGCGTTCTTGCTCTTCTTTGGTCAAAAGTATAAAGATGGATATGAATATGCTTCTCAACTTTTGAACACAAATCCTCAAAATTTCACCGCCCGGCGCTACCAATTTATGAATGCAGCCCAGCTTCCTGAGCTCAAAGAGAAACTTCTTCCTATGGCAGACGAGCTTTTGGCTGCACACAAAACAAATGTAGCAAATAAATTTGCACCAATCGACTATACTCTTATTGCAGAAGAACTTTCTGGAGCAAAACGCACTGATGAAGCCATTGATGTTATAAACGAAGCTATTGCAGAAAATCCGGAAAACGCTTCTTTCAATAAACAACTGGCTATGCTCTATGTGGACAAGGATGATTTTGCCCAGGCAGCCAACTCATATAAAGATTATCTTAAGAAAACCAAAGAACCCGGCTACAACGATTATATTCAACAAGCTCTCTTCAGCTACTATGCCGGCGTAACCAATAAGGAGTCAAATCCTGAGTTAGCCACGCAAAGCTTCAAAGATGCCGAAGAATATTCCAATAAAGCCGCTATAATTCTTCCGACTAATTATAAACCTCTAAAAATAAAGGGTGATGTGGCCAAGCAAACTGCATCACAGGAAAATATAGCCTCTGCTGCTCAGCCAATGTATATGGAAGCTGTAGGATTGCTTGAAGCATCGCCGGATCCGATCAAATACGCTTCTGATGCAAAGGATATGTATAGCTATTTAGGATACTATTATATGAATCAAAAAGAGATTGGGAAAGCTCGTGAATATTTCAACAAATATCTTGGCTTTGACCCTAACAATGAAAATATGATAAAACTCTTGAACCAACTTAAATAAAATCGTTCTGAGTCTGAATAAAACTATCCGATGATTCTCTTGGACTTTTTCTGGAGAATCATCGGATTTTTTTATAAAAGATTTTGGTCGCATGAATAGTAATTGCTAATTTTGCAGCATAATTGGAGAGATAACGAGCTCAAGCTTTTCTCTCCGAATTTGATAAAAAAAGACCTTAAAATTTAATTCTACAATATGAAACGAGATAACGAAATCTTTGAAATGATTGACCGCGAACACCTTCGTCAACGTCGCGGCATTGAACTTATCGCATCAGAAAACTTCGTAAGTGACGAAGTGATGAGAGCAATGGGTTCTTGCCTTACTAATAAGTACGCTGAAGGGTATCCGGCACACAGATATTACGGCGGCTGCCAAGTTGTGGACGACGTGGAAAATTTGGCTCGTGAACGTGCAAAAAAGCTTTTCGATGCTGAATGGGTAAACGTGCAACCTCACTCAGGAGCTCAGGCCAATATGGCAGTATTCATGGCCTGTCTGCAACCGGGCGATAAATTCATGGGAATGGATCTAAGTCATGGCGGCCATCTTAGCCATGGTAGTCCGGTCAACTTCTCAGGCCTTATGTTTCAACCCATTAGCTACACTGTTGATCAGGAAACCGGCCGTGTCAACTATGAAGAAATGGAAGAAAAGGCTCGCGCAGAAAAGCCAAAGCTTATTGTTGCGGGCGCCTCAGCTTATAGCCGCGTATGGGACTATGCGCGTATCCGCAAGCTTGCCGATGAAATCGGAGCTATATTTATGGTAGATATGGCACACCCGGCTGGTCTTATTGCAGCAGGCCTTCTTGATAATCCCCTCAAGCACGCTCATATCGTCACTACTACTACTCACAAAACCCTTCGCGGTCCGCGCGGTGGCATGATTCTAATGGGAAAAGACTTTGATAATCCTTGGGGTAAGAAAACACCTAAAGGAGAAATCAAAAAAATGAGTGCGTTGGTTGACAGCGCTGTCTTCCCTGGAGTTCAAGGTGGGCCGCTCGAACATGTGATAGCTGCCAAAGCAGTGGCCTTTGGAGAAGCACTTCAACCCGAATGGAAGGAATACATGATGCAAGTGAAGAAAAATGCTGACGCTCTTGCACAAGCTCTTATCAAACGAGGGTATAAAATTATATCAGACGGCACAGATAACCACTGCATGCTGGTTGATCTTCGGCCTAAATTCCCCGAGATGAGCGGTAAAAAAGCTGAACGCGTTCTCGTAGAAGCAGACATCACTGCTAACAAGAATATGGTGCCCTACGATACTCGCTCACCTTTCCTGACCAGTGGACTTCGCTTCGGTACGGCAGCAATTACAACTCGCGGTGCTAAAGAAGATCTTATGGAAAAAATTGCAGAACTTATTGATCGTGTCCTGACTAACGCTGACAATGAGGAGGTAATTCGCGACGTTCGTCTTGAAGTAAATGAAATGATGAACGAATATCCCATGTTTGCATGGTAATCATTAGTAAGCACTATTAACCGATTATACGGAGGGCATCTCAATTTATTGATTTTGAGATGCCCTTCTTCATATTCACACTTCCAATCCTCTATCAATGGAAACACAAGTTACACCATGTCCACCAGTGTTATTTATAACAGGTATTGGCACCGATGTCGGAAAAAGCTACGCAACCGGATGGCTTGCTCATCGAATTGCAGAAGAGGGAGAAACGGTCATTACACAGAAATTGATTCAAACTGGCAATCGAGATATGAGCGAGGACATCGAGGTGCATCGGAAAATTATGGGAATTCCTCTTCAGAGTGTTGACCTTTGCCATGTGACTGCTCCTCTCATTTTGTCTTATCCCGCTTCTCCACATCTTGCGGCCGAAATAGATGGAGTGAATATAGATTTTGAAATTGCATCAGAAGCAACAAACACTCTATCAAAGAAGTATTCGCATGTTTTGATCGAAGGAGCCGGTGGAGTTATGGTACCGCTAAAAAAAGACTATCTCACCATAGATTATATTCTTGACCACCATCTTCCGACAGTTGTAGTCACCAACGGACGTCTTGGATCAATTAGCGATACCCTACTCACATTAGAGGCATTACACCATCGGTCGATAAAAATTTATGCAGTAATATACAATCCGTATTTTGACATTGACAAAACAATCTCATCCGACACGCATAAATATCTTCAATCGTTTGTAAAAACTCACTTTCCCGATACATTGTTTCTTTCTATGCCATCTAAATAATCTGCAACGTTAAAGAAGTATTTTAAATAAAAATATTATCTTTGCAAACGAGAATCCGATGTAGTTGAACCGATACTTGCCAACTCATCCATATAATAATTAAATATTACAACTACAATTTTTTAGTTCAACCAATGGATTTGGATAATCCCGAAGAATATTTTCTTTCAATCTCTAAAGAAAACTTGGCTAAACTTCCCGCTGCCAAGTTTAATGGAAGAATTGTGGTTGTTGACACGGAAAACCAAGTTGAAGAAGCAATACAAATAATCCGCCAAACAGATATAATCGGCTTCGACACGGAAACTCGACCAACTTTTCGCAAAGGAGCATTAAACGAGGTATCACTCCTACAGCTTTCTACGATTGATACATGTTTTCTGTTCCGAATCAACCGAATAGGATTTCATAAGGAATTGGTACAATTCCTTGAAGATGAGAACTCCCTAAAAGTGGGTCTTTCCATCCATGATGACTTTCATAATCTTCAACGGATTAAACCCTTCGAACCGAAAGGTTTCATAGATCTGCAACAATATGTGAAGACTTTTCATATTGCAGACAACAGTCTCTCTCGCATCTATGCAATTATCTTTAACGAAAGAATCTCAAAAGGTCAAAGGCTATCGAACTGGGAGGCGGAAACTCTGTCTGCTTCTCAAATGAACTATGCTTCGCTCGATGCAGTTGCTTGTATACAGATTTACCATTATTTATCTTCAGGCAACTTTAATCCTCTCACCTCTCCTTACCTCCAATTTCATGAAAAATAATGCGTAAAAGAATGTACATCTGGCTACCAGCTATTCTACTGGTTTACCTTATAATAATGGCTCTTTCGTTTAAAGATGAGTTATTAAGCAAACACAGTTATTTTCAATTCTATGGAACAATTGGGATAGAACTTATTGTTATCATCTTACTCTTCTTCTTCCTTCGCCGACGTCAGCAATTGCGCAACGAACGGATCGAAAGAGAAAAAAATATCATGGAAAAGACACATGAAAAGAATTAATCGCAATTAACTTCTGGCAAACCTTGAATGGGTTTGCTTTTTTAGTTGCATACCAGTCAAATTTTTCGTACTTTTGCAATATGGTTGGTACATAATTGTGCACCATATTAAAACGACAATTTATAATTGATGCAACCAATCATTTATAAATAAGTAATATCCCAATCATCAAATCCAATTCACTAAAAATTACCTTGACAAAATATCATGAATACCTCAATTGACAAAAGAATACTTTTAACGGCAGAAATACCTGAAATGCCGGAATTTAAGGAAGGAATACGCCGCGCACCCGACCGTGGATATACTCTAACAAAAGAAAAAACTGTTACAGCTCTTAAAAATGCTCTTCGATACCTTCCTGAAGAAATTCATGCACAAGTTGCACCAGAATTTTTAGAAGAACTACGCACACGCGGCCGTGTCTACGCATATCGTTGGCGTCCGAAGGGAGATCTTAAAGCTAAGCCTATTGACGAATATAAGGGTAAATGCTTGGCAGGAAAGGCATTTCAAGTAATGATTGATAATAACCTATGTTTTGACATAGCTCTTTATCCTTATGAGCTCGTGACATACGGTGAAACAGGACAGGTATGTCAAAACTGGTTGCAATATCGTCTTATAAAAAAATATCTCGAAGAACTGACCGACGAACAGACTCTTGTAATTGAATCAGGCCATCCTCTCGGATTATTTCCCTCGAAAAAAGATGCACCGCGAGTTATCATTACTAATGCCATGATGGTCGGAATGTTCGACAATCTCCACGATTGGCATGAGGCGATGCAAATGGGGGTAGCTAACTATGGACAAATGACAGCAGGCGGATGGATGTATATCGGTCCGCAAGGAATAGTCCACGGCACATTCAATACCCTCCTCAACGCAGGACGTATGAAACTGGGTGTGGCTCAAGATGGAGACCTGACAGGACATCTATTTGTAAGTTCGGGACTTGGAGGAATGAGCGGTGCACAACCGAAAGCTGCGGAAATTGCCGGAGCAGCAGCTATAATTGCAGAAGTCGACTCATCTCGTATTGAAACTCGTAGGTCTCAAGGTTGGGTACAAGAAGTGACCGATGACATTGACGAAGCTTTCCGTCTCGCTAAGAAGGCTATGGATGAAAAACGGCCAATTTCAATCGCGTATCATGGAAATGTAGTCGATCTTCTCGAACACGCCGTGAAAAAAGACATCAAAATTGAACTCCTCTCTGACCAGACATCTTGCCATGCTGTCTACGAAGGAGGATACTGCCCAGTAGGGATATCTTTTGAAGAAAGAACAAGATTACTTCATGACGATCCGGAACGTTTTCGCCAACTTGTCGATGATTCACTCCATCGTCACTTCAATGCCATTAAGGCTTTGACGGAAAAAGGAACTTATTTCTTCGATTATGGAAATTCCTTCATGAAAGCTATCTACGATGCCGGAGTAAAGGAAATCTCCCGAAATGGAATAGATGAAAAAGATGGCTTTATTTGGCCCTCATACGTAGAAGATATTATGGGTCCGATGCTGTTTGATTATGGCTACGGTCCATTCCGATGGGTATGTCTTTCCGGCAAACACGAAGATTTAGTAAAAACAGATAAAGCCGCCATGGAATGTATCGATCCCAATCGTCGTGGACAAGACCGAGACAATTATAATTGGATTCGAGATGCTGAAAAGAATGCTCTTGTGGTTGGCACACAAGCTCGTATTCTTTATCAAGATGCCATGGGAAGACTTAAAATTGCCCTTCGTTTTAATGAAATGGTTCGAAACGGAGAAGTTGGACCAATTATGTTGGGACGTGATCACCACGATGTCAGCGGCACGGATTCTCCATTCCGTGAAACATCCAATATCAAAGATGGCTCAAATGTAATGGCCGACATGGCTGTCCAATGCTTTGCCGGAAACTGCGCGCGTGGCATGAGCCTGGTGGCTCTTCACAATGGTGGCGGTGTAGGCATTGGCAAGGCTATAAATGGTGGCTTTGGAATGGTATGTGATGGTTCAGAGCGTGTGGATGAAATTCTGCAAAAGGCAATGTTGTGGGATGTTATGGGTGGAGTAGCCCGCCGCTCTTGGGCGCGGAACGAAAATGCACTTTCTACCGTCAAAGAATGGAACGATACTCAAGCTGATGCTGGCTTCATGATTACTGAACCGTTTATCGCCGACGAAAAATTCCTCACTGAACTTGTCGGGAAATAGAACAACCTATGGGAAATTTGATTATAGACCATGCTACAGTAATTACCCCTTTGGGTACTGAGGCAAAAAAAGGTAAAGAAATGGGGAAAATAACCACCATGCAAGATGCCTGTGTGGTAGTTATAAACGGTAAAATCGAATATGTCGGCCCCTCAAAAGATAAGCCAACAATAGAAGACGAAAGCTTCATCAAAATAGATGCAAAGGAGAAAGCCCTTCTCCCGGGGTTTGTCGACAGTCATACACATTTGATTTTCGGTGGATTTCGCCCCGATGAATTTGAATGGCGTCTTAAAGGCGATACCTATATGTCAATTATGCAGCGTGGTGGAGGAATTCAAAGTACCGTCAACGCTACTCGAGCAACCTCCGAAGATGAACTTGTCAGGCGTGCCCAATGGTTTATCAATCGAATGTCTGAAATGGGAGTGACGACTGTAGAAGCCAAAAGCGGTTATGGCCTTGATACTCCAACGGAAGAAAAAATGCTAAATGCTATTCGTCAACTTGCCAATAAACCGGAGCAATGTTTACGAATTGTTTCTACATTCCTTGGTGCTCACGCTGTTCCAAAAGAATATGCAGGGCGGACCAATGAATACGTTGATCTTATAATTTCCGAAATGCTCCCTCGCTTTAGAGAAATGTCTAATTGCTGCGACATCTTCTGTGAAAAAAATGTTTTTGAAATCGAAGAATCTCGTCGATTACTTAATGCTGCAAAAGAATTAGGGTATAACCTCAAACTTCATGCTGACGAAATCGTCCAACTTGGGGGTGCAGAACTCGCAGCGGAACTCGGCGCTCTTTCGGCTGATCATCTTCTTCACGTGAGCGATGAGGGAATTAAAGCAATGGCAAAAGCTGGAACAGTTGCTACTCTACTACCCTTGACAGCATTTACTCTCAAAGAGCCTTACGCACCGGCTCGCAAATTTATTGATTCCGGGGCTGCTGTAGCCTTGGCAACTGATCTAAATCCCGGTTCTTGTTTCAGCGGGTCTATCCCTCTTACTATCGCTTTAGCGTGTATCTACATGAAAATGACTATCGAAGAAACCTTGACCGCTCTCACCCTTAATGGGGCAGCTGCCATAGGACTCGCTCAAGAAATCGGTTCAATTGAAAAAGGGAAAAGAGGTGACTTCGTATTACTAAACACCGATAATATTAATATCCTTCCTTATTATGTCGGTATGAACTGTGTCAAAACTACCATCTTTGGTGGAAAAATCGTCTACAATAACAATTAAAAACCAACTACATACATGTCCAAGCTCGAAACATACGCTATTGGATCCTCGGAACTCACCTACGATCTCATTGAAAAAATTCTAAATGATAATACCAAACTCATCCTCTCGGATGAAGCTCGTAAAAAAATTATTAAATGTCGCGAATTTCTCGATTACAAAACCGATGAAAACACAGTGCCAATTTATGGTGTGACCACTGGCTTTGGCTCCCTTTGCAATAAACATATTTCAAGAGAAGAACTTTCCACTCTTCAAGAAAATCTCGTTAAAAGCCACTCTTGTTCGGTAGGCATACCGGTTGACAAAACAATAGTGAAACTTATGCTTCTCTTGAAAGCACATGCTCTCTCAATGGGATTCAGTGGAGTTCAAGTGGAGACAGTGCAACGCATTCTTGACTTCTATAACAACGATATTCTCCCAATGGTCTACGACCGTGGCTCACTCGGTGCATCCGGCGACCTCGCACCTTTAGCTAACTTATTCCTACCCCTTATAGGCGAAGGCGAAGTCTGCTATCAAAATAAAGTTATGCGCGGCAGTGAGATTCTCAACATATTCGGTTGGAAACCCATTAAGCTTAAATCAAAAGAGGGGCTTGCCCTTCTTAACGGGACTCAATTCATGAGTGCTAACGGAATTAAGGCACTTATCGATGGGTGGCATATGGTAAATTGTTTCGATCTCTTCGGTGCCATGTCACTCGAGGCATTCGATGGTCGAATTGAACCATTTTGGGATTGCATTCAACAAGTGCGACCACATCGCGGACAAATAGAGACAGGAAAAGTTTTTCGCAGTTTGCTCAAAGACTCCCAAATCATTAAACGAGAAAAAGAACACGTACAAGACCCCTACTCCTTCCGTTGTATTCCTCAAGTTCATGGCGCAGTAAAAGATGCCATGCATCATGTAACCAACGTATTACATATAGAAATAAATTCCGTCACTGACAATCCTACGGTCTTTCCTGACCAGGATTTGGTGGTAAGCGGTGGGAACTTCCACGGTGAACCTCTCGCATTGGTCTTTGATTATATGGGCGTTGCACTCCATGAACTTGGAAACATCTCCGAACGTCGCGTAGCTCAACTTATCATGGGCTTACGAGGTCTTCCCGAATTTTTAGTTGCACACCCCGGTTTAAATTCAGGTTTTATGATTCCTCAGTACGCTGCCGCTTCGATGGTAAGCCAAAACAAAATGTATGCTTGGCCAGCCTCTTGCGATAGCATAGTGAGCTCAAATGGACAAGAAGATTTAGTATCTATGGGTGCAAATGCTGCCACCAAACTCCATAAAATTATTGCTAATCTCAAATATATTGCAGCCATTGAACTGATGAATGCTGCTCAAGGAATTGACTTCCGACGTCCACTTAAGTCTTCTCCTTACATTGAGAGTGTCATGAAAGCATATCGCGAAAAAGTACCATTCGTAGAAGAAGACGTCGTAATGACTGATTATATCAGTGCAACAATGCGTTTCCTGGATGGATTCAATATAGAAATTGAAAAATCAGAATAACTTATTGTAATCTACTGATCCCAAACATCATAAATATCCAAAATTAGGATTGACTATAAAAAACAAATAGTCAATCCTAATTTTATATTTGTTAATAGATAAAATAATTCTTGGCAATATAATATAGAGTTATGACAAATATTCTCACCTATACCTAACACATATATTACACCCCAAATTTAATTCAAATCTTATCATTTCGAGACAGAAAGTGGACCTCACAATTTATCTTTCTATTTCTCCACTTGTGACGATGCTATTTGCGTAAGTTCCGATTCAATTTCTATCGCAAGTTTACCAGTCTCTTTAATGAAATCATATAGCTCTAAAACTCTGTTCCCATATCTATCTTTACCTGTCGAGGCACTCTTAAACTTTTCGCTTAATTCCGCATCAGAAAGCTTCAAGAGTTCATCGCTTGCATCAAATACTTGAGTATTAGCCACGAATGAAAAACAATCTTCCAATAACTCAGGCCAAAGGGTCAGATCTACACGCGATTGAAGAGAGTCTAAAACCAAGCTTGTTCTTTCCGCGCTTTTATCAAAACGCGATATAAGCGAAGATATATTCTCAGATGTCGACTCAAGTGCTTTTCGCATCATATCTATGGAAAAATCGGGAGTAAAAGAAGGATATTGTTCGCGCTCATCGGATGGTATCGTCAGCAATCTACACATTGCCATAAATTGATTAAGGGTATGAAGAATAGCTGGGGTTGATTTTACAACTTTTTCACGCTCTTGACTCGCGTGAACTTTACGCTGTTTCTCCAGCTCAGATTCTATCTCAATTTCAGACTTCATCGCCCCAACCGCATTCAAAAATAGGCCAAGAATAATTAAACCACACATCACTTCTATTGCAGTTACAGCTTGAGCCCAACCATGAGCAGGCGTATAGTCCCCAAATCCCAAAGTAGTAATAGTTACAATACTATAATACAGCCACGATCCAAAATCAGTTCCGGCATTATCGGGAATTCTAAATTGAGAATCAGGCAACATATAATATACTACAGCAAAAACTGGCATTAACGCCACATAAAGCAAAATCCAATAAATAGGTCGCACATTTGAGAGAACGTGAAAAAAATGCCGGATTTTGTTAGAAATTGTATGAATCATAAATTGTACTATTCGACTATATCAAAAAAACCTCTTTATAAGAAAAACGATCCTTATCTTGAATAGTTTAATTCGGTGAGTCATTTAAGTACCTTCTCTACTTAAAGCAAAAAGCAACTACCCTTCATAACATTAATATTTTCTTCCATACTGGACAGTATCTATCATAAAAGTAAGTAAACTACAATAAATCTCCGATACTTTCGGAAGAAAGATGAGGGAAGAGACCCAGACCGATAGAAGAGGCGTAAGATTGAGGAAAGGAGAGGTAGGAAAGATGAGGAAAAAAGATGTGAGATAAGAAATGTGAGATGAGAAATGCGAGACAAGGGATTAGGGGTAGGGATATGGAAAAAGGCCGGGGCGC